>JAUIHW010000099.1 GCA_030431775.1 Gammaproteobacteria bacterium | reverse complement strand
GGGGCTTCCTCGATAACGGCATCAGGGCAACCGCTGATGGGAATATCGAGGCCTTTCTTAATTGTGATCATCGACGCGTGAGCTCCTAGCACTGGGTTGGCGGACTGTCAGACCACCTCATTGATTGCTGCCACTTGCTGACTAAACCTAGAAATCGTTCAACCGCCCGGAGACGGCCGATTGCGCAGCGCGCAGTATAATAGGCAAAGTGAGTGTTGGCCAGCAACCAGCCGCTTTTCAATCCTTCGCCAGCGGCGTAGCGTGATTACTGCATTATTTCTACGGTCGACCAAGCGTTGGGGGGTAGGACAGGTACTCGACCCCAGCCATTTGTTCCACCACCCGGTTCACCTGGCAGGTATAACCGAATTCATTGTCGTACCAGAAGTACAACACCACATGATCGCCATTGACGATAGTCGCCTGCGCGTCAAAAATACAGGCGTAGCGAGACCCAACAAAATCGGTAGACACCACCTCGGGTGACGCAGTGTAGTCAATTTGTTGACGTAAGGGCCCGTGCAGCGCAACATCACGCATGAATTCGTTTATCTCCTCAACCGTGGTTTCACGGCTGAGCGTCAGGTTGAGGATTGCCATGGAAACATTGGGTGTCGGCACCCGAATCGCATTCCCGGTGAGCTTGCCCTCCAGCTCTGGCAGCACCTTGGCAACCGCCTTGACCGCTCCGGTCTCGGTGAGCACCATATTCAAAGGAGCGCTGCGCCCGCGGCGATTGCCCTTATGATAGTTGTCGATGAGATTCTGGTCATTGGTGTAGGCGTGCACCGTTTCCACATGTCCGTTCAACACAGTAAAATGATCATGCAGGGCTTTCAGCGGAGGAGTGATCGCATTGGTGGTACAAGAAGCCGCCGATACAATTCGATCTTCCGGCGTTAAAATATTGTTGTTGATACCATGCACGATGTTTGGCACATTGCCCTTGGCCGGCGCCGTCAATATAACGCTCTTCACACCCTTGCTTTTGAGGTGCAATGACAAAGCCTGATCGTCACGCCACTTACCGGTGTTATCCACAACGATCGCATCGTTGATACCATAAGCCGTGTAGTCAATTTCATCCGGAGAGCTTGCGTAGATAACCTTGACTTCGTTGCCGTTCGCAACAAATGAACCATGCTCCTCATCAACTCGGATTGTGCCATCAAATGAGCCATGCACGGAATCCCTGCGCAACAGACTGGCCCGCTTAACGAGATCATCATCCCCGCCCTTACGCACGACAATCGCCCGCAACCGCAACGCATCGCCCGCACCGACTTTCTCAACCAACAAGCGTGCCATCAGCCGACCGATACGACCGAAGCCGAACAATACAATATCCTGTGGTTTTTTCAGGGGTAATTCGCGATTTGCCAGGATGTTGCCCAGCTTGGACTTCAGAAACGTTTTCACGTCGCTGTCGTTCGCCTCATTCATAAACTCAACGGTTAGCAGCCCGATATCAATGTGCGCCGGGCCTGGATCGAGTTCCACCAAAGCCTTGAGCAGCGGGAAGGTTTCAAACTCTGACAGCTCATTTTGTTCAACCTGACGGACAAAGCGGTGCGTCTTCATGATATTCATCACTGAACGCCCAACCAGCGAGCGGCCATAGATAAACGTCTTTACATTGTTTTTCCGATACAGCTGGCCCACCATTGGAATGATGCCTTCAGCGAGTGCTTCACGCTCTTTCCAATCGGCGAAATAATCATCGGGTCGTTTTCTGTGCTGTTCGTTTGCCATGAACCATCCTTATCTGGGTCGTGGATTCGTGCCGCCTGCGGGCAGGTCGCGCGTATTATCTTTGCAGGCACCCGCGAATACAACCGCCGAAGCGGCCAATAAATGCTGGGCAGCATTGCATTGTTTTTCAGTATAGACGCTGCACGGCACTCGGCGAATCAGGTAGTATGCCGATTTTTCGATCGCCTGCCATGCTGTCAACCGCGCCCACTACAGAAGCGACTATTTTCTCACCAGCACTTCCCGGCAGTGCCGCCAAGCGCCAGCACTGGCCCATGCTGCCCAATTGCAGCCGTTCATTGGCGATTTCCCAAGCCGCAGCTTGTCACTCTGGACTCAGTCTGGTGGTCTGCGCCGATTCAGCGACCAGCATTCGCACGGAAGAAGAGCTGAAATTTTTCAGCGCCGGTGCCCACAGCATCAACCACCTGCCAGACTGGGAAACGCTGCCCTATGACAGTTTTTCCCCGCACCAGGACATAGTATCTGAACGCCTCCGCTCACTGTATCAACTGCAACACAAGGATACCCGACCCAGTATTTTAGTCGTACCGGTGTCGGCGTTGTTGCAGTGCACTGCCTCGCCCGACTATCTTGCAGCCAACAGCCTCATTCTCAGCACCGGTCAGCAATTGCACAGTGACCGGTTTGCGCGCTCACTGGCCGAACGCGGTTACGCTCGAGTGGAAAGTGTTCTCGAGCATGGAGAATTTGCTGTTCGTGGGTCGATTATTGATCTTTTCCCGATGGGCAGCGATGCCCCGGTTCGGGTCGAATTATTTGACGATGAGGTAGAGTCGCTGCGATATTTCGACTCCGATACCCAGCGCACCACCGAAAAAATAGCCAATATAGCGCTACTTCCTGCCAAAGAATTTCCGGTGGATGAGCCCGCCATTCAGCATTTTAGACGGCGTTGGCATGAGCAATTCAGCGTGGATCATTCGGCTTGCCGGGTTTACCAGGACATCAGTGATGGCTTGGCCAGCGCCGGAATCGAATACTACTTGCCACTGTTTTTTGATCGCCGCTACACGCTACTGGATCACCTGCCTGACAACACTCTGCTGTTCGTCGAGCCCGGTATCCACGAAGCAGCGGAAGCGTTTACGCACGAAGTGCACAGCCGTTTCACCGAATATGGGGTTGACCCAACCCGACCACTGTTACCACCCGCGGAGGTGTTTCTGCGGACCGACGAATTGTTCGCCGCTCTCAAACAATACCATCAGGTAGCACTGGACTGCGATTCGGCTGACTGGCAACCCCGAGTATCGGCCTGGCCGGCTTTGGGTCTCGACCGCAAGGCTGAAAAACCCCTGCACCGTCTGGAAACCGCACTTCACGAATTTAAGCAACAACTGCCCCATGGCCGGCTGTTGTTTTGCGCCGAATCCCCCGGCCGTCTCAATACCTTGCAGGAAACTCTCGGGTCACTCGGCATATCCGCAGAATCGGTGAGCAGCTGGCGGGAGTTTGTCAGCGGCAACATGGCTGCTGCCATTTGCGAGGCCCCTTTATTCAACGGCGCTATTCTCGGCAATGACGCCCTCGGTATTTTGTGCGAGGACCAGCTGGCCGGTGAGCAGGTTCGCCAAAGCGGTAAGCGGGACAATGAGCGGGTTGTCAATCCAGACTTGCTGATCAAGAACCTGACCGAGTTACAGATGGACTCGCCGGTTGTTCATATCGAGCATGGCGTTGGCCGGTATCGGGGCTTGATCCGGCTTACCATCGACGGCCAGGAGGCTGAGTTTCTGCATCTGGAGTACGCTGAGCAAGCCAAGCTATACGTACCGGTCGCACAGCTGCATTTGATTAACCGCTATCTTGGAGCAGAAGAGGAATCCGCCCCGCTCCACCGCCTGGGCAGCGAACAATGGCAAAAAGCCAAGCGCAAGGCAGCTGAACAGGTATCGGATATTGCCGCCGAGCTGTTACTGGTCAATGCCCGTCGCGCCGCTCGCCCCGGCTTTGCATTCAGCAAGCCGGAAACCGACTACCGCCGCTTCTCTCAGAGTTTTGCGTTTGAGGAAACCCCAGATCAGCAAGATGCCATTGACGCGGTGCTGGCTGACATGACCAGCGACAAACCGATGGACCGGCTGGTGTGTGGCGACGTCGGTTTCGGCAAAACCGAAGTGGCATTACGGGCCGCCTTTATTGCCGTGCATGAGGGCAAACAGGTTGCCGTGCTGGTACCAACCACCTTGCTTGCGCAACAGCATTTTGAGACCTTTTCCGACCGTTTTGCAGATTGGCCGGTAAAAGTCGAGGTGCTGTCGCGCTTTAAGAGCGCCAGCGAACAAGCCGCCAGTATCGCAGCACTGGAGAACGGCCGTGTGGACATTATTATCGGCACCCACAAACTGTTACAGAAAAAAATTCGCTACAAATCACTTGGATTGCTCATTATTGATGAGGAGCATCGCTTCGGGGTGCAGCAAAAAGAAGCCCTGAAAGCATTGCGCAGTGAAGTCGACATTCTTACTCTGACTGCAACACCAATTCCAAGAACCCTGAATATGGCGATGTCGGGTTTGCGCGACCTGTCGATTATCGCCAGCCCGCCAGCCAAGCGGCTGTCCATCAAAACCTTTGTTCGCGAGCACCACTCGCCAGTTGTACGCGAAGCGATACTGCGCGAAGTCATGCGGGGCGGCCAAGTGTATTACCTGCATAATGAGGTCAAGAGCATCGCAAAAACCGCAGAAAAGATAGCCGAGCTGGTACCCGAAGCACGCTGTGTGGTTGCGCATGGCCAAATGCCCGAGCGGGAACTCGAGCGGGTCATGTCTGACTTCTACCACCGCCGCTACAATGTACTGGTCTGCACAACGATCATTGAGACAGGAATCGATGTTCCCAGTGCCAACACCATCATTATTGATCGCGCAGACCGCTTTGGGCTCGCCCAGCTGCATCAGCTTCGCGGTCGCGTAGGCCGGTCACACCATCAGGCTTATGCCTATCTGTTTACGCCGCACCCGAAAGCCATGACGGCTGACGCCCACAAACGTCTTGAAGCCATTGAACAGGCTGGGGACCTCGGAGCCGGTTTTATGCTTGCAACCCATGACCTGGAGATACGTGGTGCCGGGGAGCTCCTGGGAGATGACCAAAGCGGACAAATCCAGCATGTCGGTTTCACCCTGTACATGGACATGCTGGACCGGGCGGTAAGGGCGTTGCAAAATGGCGAAGAAATCAGCCTTGAGGATGACGTCGGTCAAGCCGTGGAGATAGACATGCACATCCCAGCGCTGATTCCAGACCACTATCTGCCTGACGTGCACAGCAGGCTGATCCTGTACAAGCGGATCGCTTCGGTAGAAAACCGTGACGCGACCATCGCTTTGCGCGAGGAAATGGTAGACCGCTTCGGCCCTCTGCCCGACCCAGTGACCAATTTATTCAAACTGGCCGTCTTGCGCCTGCAGTGCATTGCTTTGGGAATAGTCAAGCTGGATTGTGGAACTCAATATGGGCGTGCCGAATTTGCAAATTCCACCAGCGTGAACCCCATGCAATTGGTAGAATTGGTTCAGGATCCTGGCGGTCATTTTCGTCTGGACGGAGCGAACACCCTGAAATTCAGCCTGGATGGTGAACAAGCGGAGCAACGTTTCAGTTTTGTGCAATCCCTATTGCAGCGGCTGGGCGGCAAGCAAGCCGTGTGAGTGCTACCATCCAGATAGTGTAATTAAGAGAAACTTTAGATGCGCCGCGTGAATTTACTTATGGCCTTGATCTCTCTGCTGACGATCCCAGTTTGCGGAACTGCAGAGACCGAAGCAAGCCCGCCAGACGCTCGCTGGTTCAGCATTGAAATGATCGTGTTTGAGCAGTACCTGAACCCAAGCTATGCCGAGCACTGGCCTGAGCGCCCCGAACTTGGCTTTCCGGAAAACCTGGTACGCTTCCCGTCAGAGTCACGCCATAATAGCCAGCCCGAGTTCTTTCGGGAGCTGTCCTTTGACGAGGCGACTCTGCGTCCAGCGCGGGACAAGCTTCGCCGGGCAGCCGGACAAAGTGTGCTGTTTTATCGCCGCTGGCAACAGGGCTTGCTCGACAAGGCCAATGCTCCGTACATTTACATCCGCGGCGGAGAGCGCTTTGGCCAGCATCGCGAATTGGAAGGCAGTATTCAGGTCAGTGTTGAGCGCTATCTTCACGTCAATCTCAAGCTCTGGCTGAGCCGCTTTGAAGAGGCAACGATCGTTCAAGAGACTTTCGAACCGAATGAAGCAAACCTGCCGGACGCCCTTGACACGATGGGGCAAGACGAGTGGTCGATGGATATGGAATTTGAGCCCTTTCAACTGCCTACCCCGCCCTTCAAGGGCAGCCGCGACTATGGCCCCGACCCAAGCATTAAAATTGTTTACCCTCTGCAACAAGAGCGTCGCTTGCGCAGCCAGGAAACGCACTATATTGATCACCCGGCCTTGGGCATACTGATCCGCATTGAGCGCCTGGAGAATGAAAGCGGCCCATCACCCGACCCGGCTTAATGTGAGCTCAGACTAGTTATTGGGGTCATGTCCCAATTGCTCATGGTGTGCCAGCAATAGAGAAACCGCCTGCTCTGCATCATCAACCACAGTAAACAGGTTCATGTCCTTTTGGCCAATGCAACCCTCCTTGACCATGGTGTTTTCCAGCCACTCGACCAGACCGGCCCAATACTCGCTGCCATAAAGGAGTATCGGAAAAGGTTCTACTTTTTCAGTTTGCACCAGTGTGAGAGCTTCAAACAACTCATCCATTGTGCCAAAGCCGCCCGGAAAGATGACAAAGCCAATCGCATGCTTGACGAACATAAACTTACGCACAAAGAAATAACGAAACTGCAGCGACACATCCTGGTAAGCGTTATTGCCCTGCTCTTCTGGCAGCGTAATATTCAATCCCACTGACGCGCCCTCATGGGGAAAGGCCCCCCGATTTGCGGCCTCCATGATTCCGGGACCTCCTCCGGAAATAACGGCAATGCCCGCGGCAGCCAGGCCGGCCGCCACTGTATGTGCTGCTGTATAGTACTCATTGCCGGGTCGCAAGCGGGCGCTACCGTAGATGGAAACCGCGCGGCCCAGTTTCGCCAGACGCTCAATCCCGTTAACCAACTCGGACTGTATCCGAAAGACCCTCCAGGCCTCAATCATCTTGCTTTCATCCACAGCTTTCTCTCCAGGCCTTGCCGATCTCTGAGTATAGTCGCGCTGCGCAGCCTCATAGATGACCAATAGCCCTGCCAAATTGTTACTAATACCGCGCCGAAACTCCCGGCCTGCTTGCACAGAAAGGGAAACTGTATATAATCACAGGTACTGTATATTCAAACAGCCTGAGGAAGGCTCGATATGATCAAGCTAACAGCCCGCCAGCAACAGGTGCTTGAACTCATCAAGCAGCATATAGAAGAAACCGGCTATCCGCCGACCCGTGCAGACATCGCGGCCGAGCTCGGTTTCAAATCAGCCAACGCCGCCGAAGAACATCTAAAAGCTCTGGCTCGAAAAGGTGCAATAGAAATTATTCCCGGCGCATCCCGCGGTATCCGGATCCCGGATATGCACAGTGGTCTACCCATCGTTGGGCTGGTTGCAGCCGGTGCCCCCATACTCGCCGTTGAAAATATAGAAGATCACTGCGAGGTGCCCGCCAACCTTTTTAGTCCCCGCGCTGATTACCTGCTGCGAGTCCGTGGGGACAGCATGAAAGATATTGGCATATTGGAGGATGACCTGTTAGCTGTTCACAGCACGGAAACTGCTCGCAATGGCGATATTGTGGTCGCCCGTATTGGCGACGAGGTGACGGTAAAACGGCTGCAGCGCGGCCGTAGCAAATACCTATTGGAGCTTATTGCGGAGAACCCGGATTACGAACCCATTGTTGTAGATCTTAGAGAGCAGGAGTGCAGCATAGAAGGCTTGAGCGTCGGCATAATTCGGCGCTAATAAGGAAAGAAACTCATGGTTGATTACCGAGCACAATCCGACAACACCGGGAATGTTGTCCCCTTTCGCGCCATGACCGCGCTTCAATACAAGACGGCAAGCGAATTGGTGCTTACCGATTGCGATTCCGCTCAGCTGGAACTACTGGTTGGCACTTTGCAGTTTCTCAATGGTTGCAGTAATGCCTGGATCACTTGGGTTATGCCGCCTCAGGCAGGTCGCACTCTCGCGGCGCGTAAAGACCTGCAAACGTCACGAATCCGTTTCCTGTACGAGGACCAGAAACGCAGTGTGTTTCATTTGCTGTACCTTGCCGTCCAGGCCGCCAATAGTTCCTGGGTCATTGGTCCTGCCCAGGAGCTTTCTTTTCGCGAACAGCGGTTACTTGAACAAGCGGCCCAGCAACATGGCTGTCGCTTATTGTTGATTCGACAACAAAACCCTGTCCACTGAGCCATTTGGCAAAGTGTGGTCTACTAAGGGTGCTGTGGAAGGTTTATTCGAATGAATTCAGTGGATCACTCGAGGCTCTGCATGTGGCACATCGTCGCCATCTTCGTCCACAAAGGCAACACGCAGGTCGTGCTCTGAATCCTCATTTTCTGAGTTAAGCATGACTGCTGTCTCAATACCGGCCTGGATCATTGCTCTGGCAACCTCCAGGCGGGTATCCGGCAGATAGGTTTTCGATTCATCCGAAAACCGAATATTAACTAATGGCTCTCCCTCTCCGTCGGCACGAAGCAGAACAATGTCGCCATTTGGCAATTCGACAATCTCAAGAAATGATGATGGCACTCTTACCTTTAACCCTTGGCCCCTGCGAGTGGGAGCAAAACCGTTGAGCGTGCAGTGTAACAGCGATGAGCGTCGGAACCAAACCCAGCGTCGCGCCGTCCACTGGCCATCAAACTCAGTTTTCCACCATATTCAAGCGCGTGCGTGATATGAATTCAGACAACTGCTCCGCGGCATGGCGCAATTCAGC
>JAUIHW010000001.1 GCA_030431775.1 Gammaproteobacteria bacterium | reverse complement strand
TGAAATGCACCGCACCTTTAATTGCGGGCTGGGCCTGGTCTTGTGCGTCGCTGCGGCCGAGGTCGACAATTGCAAGCGGCAGCTGACACAAAATGGCTTGCAGGCCTGGACCATTGGTGAACTGGTGTCCAAGGCAGACAGCGCTGGCGCATCGGTCCAGCTGAATTAACAATGTCTCGCCCCAGAATCGTCGTCCTGGTTTCCGGTAGTGGCAGCAATCTGCAAGCCTTGCTGGACGCGAGCACTGGCCGACACCCGGAGATCGAGCTGGCGGCCGACATTGCTGCGGTGGTCAGCAATGTGGCCGGTGCCTACGGTCTGGAGCGTGCCCAGCGGGCGGGAGTCGCAACGGCCGTATTGGAACACGGAACCTTTTCCAGTCGCGAAAGTTTTGATACAGCCCTGCTCAGCACGGTCAGCTCCTATTCAGCTGACCTCGTTATACTGGCTGGGTTTATGAGAATTTTGTCGCCAGTGTTCGTGCAGGCGTTTTATGGAAAGCTGATGAATATTCATCCCTCTCTGCTCCCCAAATATCCCGGGCTGCATACCCATGAGCGTGCATTGCAGGCCGGCGATAAGATGCACGGCGCCAGTGTACATTTTGTCACCGAAGAGCTCGATGGCGGCCCGGTGATTGTGCAGGCCTCGATACCGATCGTCACTAATGACACCGCCGACCGTCTGGCACAGCGGGTGCTAAAACTGGAACACCAAATATACCCGCTGGCCGCGCATTGGTTTGCCACTGGGCGGTTGGAACTGGCGGCGGAAGGCGCGTTGCTGGACGGCAAAGCCTTACCTGCGGGCGGGGTCAATTACAATGAGTGGCAGGTCGCCGCGGGAGGTCGGAGATGAATAAACTGAGCAGTTACACCTCAATCGCCGCACTTGTTTTCGCTTTGCTGGTGCCCCAGGGCTTGCACGCGGCAAACGACTTACTTAAACCCTACGAAGCGATTTATCAGGCAAAAGTGAAGGGCCTGAAGGTAAAAATGAAGCGCCGTTTCACCCCGGAGGACGATCAGGTATCTATCAGCATGACGGCCAACAAGCTGATTTTTTCGATTAAGGAATTCAGCCGTATGCAGGTTGAAGATGGGCTGCGGCTGCGGGCGATCAGTTACCAGCACGAACGCAGAAACCTGGGTGACCGGCATGACCGCGACCTGGTATTCAATTGGGAAAACAATACAGTCAGCGACCGGCTCCGACCGAAGCAGCAGCCCATGGCTGTTGAGTTTCCAATCTACGACAAGGTCAGCTACCAAGAGCAGCTACGCCTGGACCTGTTGCGCGACCCCTCACAAACCCGTTTTGAATACCTGACTACCGATGGCGAAGGCAGCAAAGTATACGCTTTCGATTTTGTCGGCGAAGAAATCATCGATACCCCGTTGGGCAAACTGCGCACCGTCAAGTACAAGCGGGACCGCGGTCCGGACAGCGAGCGGCAAACCTTCATCTGGTTTGCCCGGGACTGGGATTATCTGTTGGCACGCCTGGACCAGATCGAAGGCCCGGACAAAAAACCCGAGCGGCTGCTGATTCGCGAGGCCCAGTTGGATGGCCTGCCCATCGAGCCGCTGGACGAGGCCGCTGCACAATCAAACGCTCAATAGGCGCTGTACATCCTCACGCTTCAAGCAATTACGGAGCTCCCGTCGGCCGCCACGGCATAAAACAGACAGTCACTTTTGGCGATGTTTTCATTGTTGGTGGCCATAAACAATCGCAATGCCTGCGCCGTAATCAGGTCCTGCCCGGACAGCCTCACCAGCTTGTGCGCCGCACACTGCCCATCCATATCCAACGCCCGGAACATCGCACGCTCCGGATTGTCCACCCAGCCCAGGTGTGATCCCGCAGGCGTAATCCCGTGGTTGTACTGTTCAATATCGGTTCGCAAAGTCAACTCACAGGCGGTGGGCAGATCAGCAAAGCAAAAGCTCAGATCATCCTGCAGCTCCAGACGCACTGGATTATGAAAGACCTCCAGGGTTTTTGGCGCAGGCTCCATTGAGAACAGGTTTTCAGCATTGACATAGCGTCGCAGACCAGCGAACGCTATTTGGTCGGCCGCCAGGTCGTTTCGCCCACCCACTTCAACCGTCACTGTCGGGCGCTGCAGGTCACTGGTTTCCATCAAGGCACCCAGGCGTAAATGGGTAACAATGAGCTGATCAGCGAACAGCGAGACCAGCGCATTGTGCAGCCGATCTTCAAAGCTCACCACACCAAAAGCGGGGCCTTTGCCGGAAGTGTTGTGCATGTCAACCACTGCTTCCGGTCGATGCATTTGCAACAGTTCCAACACCTCTTCAGCGAGCACGCCCATGCGATCGTCATAAGGGGGTTGAAAGCAGCGGTTGAGATCACGCTGGCCCGGCAACTGGCGGTGGCTGAACAATGGCGGGATCAGTGCGGCCTGGACTGATGCAATGATACAGACTATATCGGTGTGTGGGCGCTCTCCCGAACGGGCCCAACGCCATACTGCTTTGGCTCCAGAAGGTTCATTGCCATGAAGCAGCGTCACCAGTGCGCGGCAACGTGAGCTATCAGCCCCGGACACAAACAGGCACACCGGGCCACCGTGCTGCTGCAAAAAGGCTTCCGGTGACTCACCCAGCTCTTCCGGCGAAGGATTTCGTAAAAAAGTAAAACGTTGCATTCTTTACTGCGTTTATTCCGGCCAATCCACAATACTGAGATTCTGCCGGCTGTACTGCTGATAGCGCTCTGTCATTAACCGCAGCGCTTCCCCCTGCTCATGACTGCGCTGCAGTTTATCAAGGCAATTCAGCTGCCAGCTCGCCCCGGTAACCCCACAGTCAATTCGTTTTTCTATATTAGCCAGATAATAATCGGCCTCGGCATTCCCAACACCAATATTGCGCAGCCCTTCGTGGGCCTTGGGCAGCACACTATCCATTAATTGTCGGACGGGTGTGGTGTGCAAGCCATGCTGGGCAGCATCAGGCCAGGCTATTTCGGCAGCTAATCCGAATTGCGCCGCCCGATAGAAATTGTACTCGGCCAGTGCGAATGGCAGGGCGGGCAATAGCTCGTCGATGCTTTCAGCTAGCCCTTCGGCCAAACCAATCGCGAATGCCGCCACCGCCACCATATCCACCGCGCTGGGACCTGCAGGAAAGGCGCGCAGTTCTATTCGCAGATGCCCAGCATCCGCATCGTCATAAACCGCCCTGTTCCAGGACCAGACCGTGCTTTGATGCAAACGCAGTTCGGCGTATTTAGGCGCGCCATCGGCCACCAGTGTACTGGATATCTGCTCACCACAAATTGGTAACAGTGGCGGATAGAGGCGCACGTTTTCGGCAAACACTTCCCAGGCCCCGTTGCGCAACCAACCATTACCAAAATTAACTCTCGGAGGAGGCCTCCAGGAGTAGCGATGGTTATCACGGGTATCGATCGATTGTTTGAACAAGGGTATGCGGGTTTCCTGCCATAAACGATGACCGAACAAACTTGGGGAATTGGCCGCGAGCGCCAGACACAGAGGCGTTACCAGTTGCAAACTGTTGTAAACCGCAGCAAAGCGCTCTGGACTGACCCGATAGTGCACCTGAAATGATGTATTCGCACCTTCCAGACTGATGTCATCCATGGCCATGCGCAATGGCTCCAGGCCATTAATGTGAATCTCAAATGACTGGCCAGTGGCTTTGTTGAGTTGCTCGCGAAGTGCGTGATAGCGAACCCGGTCGGTGACGCTGTTCAGCCCAAAGTCCTGGTTTTGCAAGGTTGGCAATATACCAATGGGTACAATCCGAGCGCCCCGCTTTTCAGCCAGCGTATTCAGTAACTCGAGCTTATCCAGTATTTCCGCTTCGGTCGAAAAAAATGCGCCATTTTTGATCTGATAGGGGTGCAGGTTGTATTCCAGGTTATAACGATTCAGCTCAAGCGTGAGACTCGGATCCTGGGCGTCGTTCAGCAGCTCCTGGTTGATCGGCAAAGGACAGCATCGATCATCTACAATATACATCTCCAGCTCGGCACCCAGAGAAGCTTCTCCGCGGCCAAAGCCCGGTGTTTCAAGCAAGGTCGCCAGGGTCGCCAGACTGTCGTCCAAGCGTGCGGCGAACGTCGCAAAATCCGCTGCCTGGAACTCGGTTCGGTCTATTTCAATTCCCACTGATAACGCTAGTGTATAGTGGGGTATCGGGTGTAGTAATAAGGAGCGACCTTGAACTGTGGTTGCAAAAAGGCAACCAGGTCAATCAACTCGGTAACTGTCAGCACATCGTTGTAGTTACGCATTAATGAGTTACCGTCTTCATCAACCCCAACTTTCACATGGAAATTGGACACACGATGCGATGGATTAATAATGGAAGTCACCAACTCCGCATAGGTACGCACCCTGGGTGAATTGCCGCCGAGCACTATATTCAGGTCCTTACCTTCACGTTCAGCGCCGGGTAGATCAATACCATCGACACTGTGGCAATCGACACACTGCTGAGCAATAAAAACCTGCCGACCCGTTTCTGCATTGCCCTCTGGCAAACTGAAGCCCCGCGGTGAGTCAGCCCCCATGTTGCAGGCACTCAGACTCAACAGGAGCAGCGGCAGAAGCAGTAGCTTTTTCATAGTGTTTACCTCAAGTTGATAGGCAACTGTTCTTGCATCCTAACGAACCGCCACCCACGCCAGCTTGATCCGGATCAAGCATTATGGCAGGGGATCTTCCTCCAGCATTGAGCGATCGCTGTAATAGATACCGAAGTATACATAATCAAAAGGGTGTTTTTGCCCGCGTTTCACAGCCGCCGGCACTTTATGGCGAACCGGCTTGATCGCCCGTAAATACGCCACAATAGAACGCAGATCGTCATCGGTGAGCCCAGCATAAACCGGCCACGGCATTATCGGAAGCTGGGACGCCCCACCGGGCACAATGCCGTGGCGAATTGCCAGATGTAGCTGTTCATCCGTGCGCCGGCCTATACCGGTTTCATTGTCCGGTGTGATGTTCGAAGGAAACGCGACTGCGGGGCGTGCGACCTCTGTTGGATTTGCCAGAGCGATACCCACCGATGAACCCGCCAGCTGCCGCTCCATATCCGGCGCGCCACGAAGCACGCCGTCAGTGTGACAACTTGCGCAGCCCAATAGTTCGACCAGATATTTGCCCTGCTCGATATAAACCTGCTGCTCTTCAGTTTCACCCTCTCGCTGCGGTAAGGGCACACCCAACATCGTAAGCTTTTCGCGCTTGACTTCGCGCAGTGTATTACTTGACTCAGCCAACACCACAGGACTAAACACCAACAGCAAAGCCAGAAAAAATGATTTTACCTGCATCCGTCTGCCCTCACTTGCCTATTCGAACCGCCAGCACATCACACTTGGCGCCGTGCAGTATTGCATTCGCTGTTGAGCCCAGCAGCAGCTGCACGCCGTGGCGGCCATGGCTACCGACCACTATCAGGTCAGCCTGCAGTGTTTCGGCCAGACTATGGATGGTGCTGGCAGGATGCCCCTCGGCCACCATATGCGGGTGTTCCGACAAGGCATGCTTATGGCCCAACTCCAGGAGTTCCGACCGTACCCGCTCGCGCACCTGCTCCATGATATCTACCGGGGACATGGCGATGTTCGCATTGGCGTAGTGAACCGGGTCAAGCACATAGACCAAACGACAATCGGCGTTTGGAGCGATGGCTTTGGCGCGCTCAATTATCTGCCCGGTCCCCTCAGACAGATCCACGGCAATGAGGACATTCTCGTAAGCACTGTTACTGGTATTCATGGGTAAATTCCTCTAGCAGCTGCCGGCAATAAAGCCCTGGCTACAGCTCATTAAAACGCATCACATCTTTAACCGCTGCCATTTCACTATGATGCTCCAACTCAATTAAACCTTCAAACAATTCCCGCAATTCCTGCACTCCAGTGCGCGCACTAAGCTCCTGATAGGTCGCAATCAAAACGTCGTTGTAATCGAGATAGCGCAGCAAAAGCTCATCAATACTCAAGCCTTCCAGGTCGGGCTGGGCCTGTGCGGGATCAGGCAATGCAAACTCTTCGCTGAAGTCACTCCAGGTTTCCAGAGTGCTGCCGGGTAAATCTTCTTCGAATAAAGCAATAACCTTGGCAAGCTGAAGCTCATGTTCCGACACGTAGTCCAAAAACATCAGCACACGTTCATTAGCAGCGTTACTTTCCAGCTCTTTGTAACGCCGGCCTAATTCAGAATGAAACCGTTGCGCCGCTTCGAGAATATCCTTGATCTGTTTGAAACGCTTCACACCCCTGCTCTGCTGCCTCTGTCTATTCACTGGGTCCAGAATATTGGCAAATTCAGACAGGCCTTTGATGGAAATCAAGAAGAGCAGCCGCTGTGCAAAGTGAAATCAAACTAGGCAGGACTGTCTGGCGCCCTGGCAATTCAGAGGCAACGCGCACGGAGTGCGCTGTTGTGTATTAATCGCCCTCAGGTTTCTTGGCCGTTTCCGGCAAGAGACTTAGCTCCCTTGCCTGAACCACCCAATTGTCGCGCTCAATACGGCCTTTGAACACCTCAAGGCGATCATCCATCACTTCAATGTCGCTGGCATCCCAGTCGGCTACCTGCCAGAAGTAAAACACCCCATGAGTGTTCAATAAATCTTCAAGCATGGGGCCAACCCCCGAGATGCGTTTAAGGTCATCTTTCTGGCCATAGCTTGCCGATGCCAGCAAACGCGGCTCCTTTTTAGGCTGCTCCAGCTCGTCAGGCGCAGAAAGCAGGCTGTTAACGCTTGCCGCGGCCGGAGTCTCCGTTACAGGCTGACTCAGCAATTGCGCCAGGCGTTCCTCAATGTCGCCCAAGCGACTTTCAACTGGTTCAAGATTCACCCTGGGAATCGCCGCCAAGCCGGATTGCAGCGCGTCAATCCGCCCACTCAGGGGCGCCAGGTCGGGGCTCCCGGCGCAACTGGCGGTCAACTCCCCCAGCGCCTGCTGCAAGCTGTTCAGGCGGCTCTCCAGTCCACTGAGGTCTGGCACTTCCGGCGCATCGGCCTGTTCAAGCGCCTGCACTGCCAAGGTAAGACCTGTCATTTTGTCTTCGATCGCTTGTAAATTGATTTCCTGTGTTTGCGGCAGCTGCTGTGGAATGGCCTTCACCAGTGCGGCCATTGAGATCAACCTTTCATTCACCGGCGCCAAATCCACAGGTTCCGGCTGCGCTGGCTGAGGGATACCACGGACTGCAGTCTCCAGAGCGGCGATTCGCTCCAAGACTGGGTCAACATCAAGCGGTTCCGGCTCCGGGATATCCGCGATTTTTGCCTCCACAGCACGTAGCTGGCCTTCGATACCCGACAGGTCGACGGAAGGAATATCAATAGCAGGCTGCGCGTCCAGCTCCTGTTTTACGCTGTTACGCATTAACGGCTCCAGCCCGTCGAAGCGTGCAAAAACATCACCCCAAGGTGCGTTTTCGGTTGCTTCAACGGCTCGCTGCAGGCTCTGAAAACTGTCGGACACATCCACAAACTGGCGTCTTACCCACCAGCGCCCCAGCAGAAAGCCGAGTATTGTTGCTATCAGCAGCAACAATAGAATCTTGATAATCAGGTAAGTCATGGTTCTTCTCCTGCAAACAATGAGCCGGTGGCGTTATTGAATCCGCGTCGCTTTGATTTCGATTCGACGGTTAAGTCGACGGCCGTCTGCAGTGGCGTTGTCACCTACAGGGCGTTGCGCACCATAGCCATAGGCAGTGAACCGAAGCGCATCCACACCACGTTCCGCCAGCGCAGCAATCACAGCGTTGGCCCGATTCAGACTGAGTTGCTGATTAAAAGCCTCATCCCCGCTACTATCGGTATGCCCTTCAACATCCAGTTGCAAATCGCATTGCTGGGCCAGTTCAGCCACCTGGTCAAGCAACGCATCGCTAGCAGAGGAAATGGACGCACTGCCGCTGTTAAAACGAATCGTGTTTTCACTCAACAGGGTCGAGAACTGCTGATCACAACGATCAACCGTTTCTATCAACTGAATCTGCAGTGCTCCGAACGACCCCGGCGTATCAGTTCGGGCGAACAATTCACGCACCACAGCCTCGTTTTCTCCGGCCAACAGCAAATTTGCTGACAGCTCACCGTTATTCCAGCTAACCCGGCCACTATCAGCTTGTTGCAGAAGTTCGGCTGCTGTTCGGGCCGCCCAGACATCATCGTGGGCACTGGCAGAGCCGGTCAATGCCAATTCATCATTCACGTTCACCCCCCCCGCACCTATGCTATGAAGCACAACAGTGCGTACAGTTTCATCGGGCAGTTCGCCTTCAATCAGCAATCCAGTGGTCGATTTCAGCACTGAGAAGCGGTGACTCCTGGCCTGCTGCACAGGAGGTTTGGGCTTCTCGGACCGTGCCTGCTGAGCCTCGGTCAGTTGCACATGCGCACGGCTCGGACACAGCAGACCCTCTGCCAACCAAGTATCACACCGACTGCTCATGGCGACATCTTCAATCAGGGCTTTGTCAGCCCCACTGGCGGTTACCCTAATGTGCACGCCCTGACCATTTGCATCAACTGCAAGCTCGGCCAAACCCAGGCGATCGGCGGAAGCAGACAGCCGTGCCTGTGCCGCTTCTTCTACCTGACGATCGATCGCAGGCGCTGTCATGAACACAGCGACCAGCGCCAGCAACAGTAAGCAAAGCAGATAGAACCATGCAGGCCAACTGACTATTGAAGCCGGCTCTGCAGCGCGCACCCAATAACGGTGTCGAGAGGCTTCTGTGCGTGGCATTGCGCACTCCGTTGTGGCGACTGGAAGGAAAAGCCTACCGCAACAGAATGACGCTTACCAGCATGTGACGTAAAAATCGATTTTACATTCCGACACGCAGCCGCTAAAACCGCTCAGGCTTTCGGCAATGTCACACCGGTTTGTCCCTGATACTTGCCACCACGTCCCTTGTAGGTGGTTTCGCACTGTTCGTCCGACTCGAAGAACAGCATCTGGGCAACGCCTTCATTCGCGTAGATTTTGGCGGGCAAACTGGTAGTGTTAGAAAATTCCAGCGTAACATGCCCTTCCCATTCGGGCTCGAGCGGCGTTACGTTCACAATAATACCGCAGCGCGCATAGGTGGACTTACCCAGGCAGATGGTCAGTACGTTGCTGGGTATACGAAAGTATTCAACCGTGCTGGCCAGAGCAAAGGAGTTCGGCGGAATGGTGCATACGTCGCCGACAACATCCACAAAACTGCGCTCATCGAAGGCTTTAGGGTCCACTGTTGCCGAGTTGATATTAGTGAACACCTTGAACTCATTCGAGCACCTAACATCATAGCCATAGCTGGACGTTCCATAGGAGATAACTTTGCCGTTTTGTGCCTCGCGCACCTGTCCAGGCTCAAATGGCTCAATCATGCCGTTAGCGGCCTGCTCTCTTATCCAACGGTCTGCTTTAATACTCATTAACGTCGCATACTCTTGTCGTATCCCAGATGGGGCTGCATTCTAGGCAAGCTACGGTCGAGTGTACAGAGGTTTGCGCTGCCAGTGCTATGCCTTGTTCAAGAACGGACCTAGTATTGAATAGCCAATCTTGTCAAAATAGCGAGCACAAAGAAACCCACTGCACATTCAGTTTAATAATGAAAAGGATCGCCGTCTGGCCTACCAACCACCGTCATGAATTCCTGCGCTCCGCCGTCCAGGAAGCCGGCGGCGAACTTGTCGATGACGTCTCGGCTGCCTCGGCCCTGATCTGGGGCGACACTCAGCCAGGCGATCTAGCCAACATTCTTCACGACGGCATCGACTGGGTGCAACTCCCCTGGGCTGGAATTGAGCCGTTTATAGCCGTGTTGGATGATCGCCGCCGGTGGACCTGCGGGAAAGGCATTTATGCCGGGCCGGTTGCCGAGCACGTACTCGCCATGACCCTGGCCTGTCTGCACAACCTGCATGGCTATGCGCGGGAACAGGAATGGGCATCACCGCGCGGTGACAATCTACAGGGCAAGCAAGTGTTGATACTCGGCGGAGGCGGTATTACCGAAGAATTGCTGGCGCTGCTGAAGCCATTCAACTGTCACACGGTTGTGATACGGCGCAATACGACGCCATTACCGGGTGCAGATAAAACCCTACAAGCTGAGCAATTGCATGCCGAATTGCCGCAAGCCGACATCATCGTATTGGCACTCGCTCTGACCGACGCCACCAGTGGAATACTGGCCGCCGAGGAGTTCCGCCTGATGAAGCCCGATGCCTGTGTGATTAACGTCGCGCGCGGGGGCCATATTGTGACCGATGACCTGGTTACCGCACTCAGGCAGGGCGAAATTGGCGCGGCCGCATTGGATGTGACCGACCCAGAGCCTTTACCCAGCGGCCACCCTCTGTGGCAGGAGCCAAGGTGCCTGATTACGCCACATGTAGGCAACACCCCAGAAATGGGAATACGTCTGTTACGAGCGCATATCGTGGAAAATACCCGACGCTATCTCGCCGGCGAGACATTGCTCTCGCCAGTCGATTCAGTCGCCGGGTATTAAAGCCCGCGTTGGCTTACTGGCGCTGGGACAACCAGGCCTCGAGCTGGTCGGCCCCACCAATACGTTGTCCGTCGACAAACACCTGAGGAGTGGTCTGCTCGCCAGTGACCGCAGTCAGGGTCGCCAGGCTGAGCTGGTCGCCACCAAGCCTGATCTCCTCAAACGCCATACCGGCATCCGCCAGAGCCTGTTTCGCCCGCGTGCAATGACCGCAGCCCGGCTTGGAGAACAGGCTGATCGCAGGCGGCAGCTTCGCGTCAGCGTTAACATAGCTGAGCATTGTGTCCGCGTCGGAAACCTCAAATGGGTCTCCCGGGACATTTGGCTCTATGAACATTTTCTCTATCGTGCCATCGTTAACCAACATTGAATAGCGCCAGGACCGTTTACCGAAGTTCAGGTCCTGCTTGTCCACCAGCATACCCATGCCTTCAGTAAAGGCACCGTTGCCGTCAGGCAAAAACCGCAGTTTGTCAGCACCCTGGTCCTGCTGCCAGGACTGCATCACGAACGGGTCGTTGACGGACATGCAAACGATTTCATCGATACCGTTGGCCTTGAACGTGTCGGCCAACTCATTGAACCGTGGCACATGAGTGGACGAACAGGTTGGAGTAAACGCGCCAGGCAGGGAGAAAACGATTACTTTCCGGCCGGCAAAAAAATCTCCGGTGCTGCATTGTGCCCAATCGTCGCCATCGCGGTATCGCAGGCTGACGTCAGGTACTTTCTGGCCTTCTCGGTTGGCAAATTCTTCAGTCATGGTGAAAATCTCCAATTGATTACATCGGAAGAAATTCTAAGCCGTGACACACCATTAATAAAATATTATTATTAGATTACTTTAATCGATTGACCCTATCATAAGAGTATGAAAAACCTGCCTACCACCCGCCAGCTGCAATACCTGCTGGCGCTGGCCAGAGAGCAGCACTTTGGACGCGCGGCGGAAAGTTGTTTTGTTTCTCAATCTGCGTTCAGCATCGCCATCCGAGAACTGGAATCCACGCTGGAGTGCCAGCTATTCGAGCGCAGCAATCGCAGCGTACAAATCACCCAGGCCGGCGAGGAGGTCGTCAAACGTACGCAAGACATTATTACCCGTCTGGAAGACCTCAGCGAAATTGCCCGCAGCCAACAGAACCCCTTGAGTTCCGCCGTCAATCTGGCAGTTATTCCAACAATTGCGCCCTTTCTTCTGCCGCGGGTGCTGCCGAAACTGCAACGTCATTTTACCGAACTGGAACTTATTCTTAGCGAATTGCAGACAGCCGACGCGTACACCGCCCTGCGCGCCGGTGAGGTGGACCTTATTCTGATCGCGCTTCCCTACGAGCTGCCCGGCACGACCGTCATGCCACTGTTTGATGACGCCTTCCATCTGGCTTTCCGCCACAACAGCAAGTGGCTGAACGACGAACAAAGTAAGAAGAAGACCTTTTCCGGGCGGTTACCGGATGAAGCCGTTATTTTGCTGAAAGACGGCCACTGCCTTCGCGACCACGCGCTCAGCGAATGCCGGCTGCAGGGTTCGCGTCAGCAGTCTCAGATCAGCCGTTACGAATCCACCAGCATCACCACGCTGCTGCACATGGTCGCTCAGGATCTCGGGGTCACATACATCCCTGAAATGGCCTTAGCCAGCCCGCTCATGAAGGGTCTTAAGCTCGACACAAGGCCAATGCCACCCGGCAGCCACCGCGGAATCGGCCTGGCCTGGCGGGAAAACTCACCCTTTGATGCGGCCTATCGAGAACTTGGCGAGGCCATGATCAACATATACCCGGGTCACGGCAAACCCGCATAGACCGGTCCGCAGCCTGATTTGTGCTAGCCTTAAAGTAACTCATCCAGCTGTTTACACGGAATGTAACAGTGCTCAAATCTCATACAATCTTCAGTCTTGCGCTCTGTTCATCGCTATTGTTGGCCTGCAGCGGAGGCGGTGGAGGCGGCGAAGAGCCGGCGCGCCAGCCAGTTTCCAACCCACCTGCTCCGGCTCCTGCGCCAGTAAATAGCGGGCCCGAGCTCACGATCACCGCACCACCCGACGGCGCGCTCAGCGCCGCTGAAGAAATCATCATCGAAGGCACAGCCGCCGACCCGGACGGCGTTGCGCGGGTGACGGTCAATGGTCTGGATGCCACGTCGGACAACCAGTTCACGACCTGGTCAGCAACAGTCAGCCTGACCCCAGGCCCGAACGAGATTACCATCTCTGCGACTGACGCTTTGGGCACGCAAAACAACAATGCTGCCCGCCTGACAGTGGAACGGGGCTACCTTTACGATAACGCCTCTGATGCCGTTATGGAGCCTGAACGTCAGCGGGCCTTTTTGATCGATGAACGCAGTGGTTCCTTACTGGCGATCGATGCAGCTGAGCGCCTCCGCTATGAGTTTTCCGGGCCAAATAGCGGCAGCGGGCCCGACTGGTTTGACCCAATACAACTCCAGCTCGACCGCACCCAAGACCGCCTGCTGGTGTTTGACCGGGGCCGCGGGGCAATTGTTGCTGTCGACCCGGACAGCGGTGAGCGCCGCATACTGGCATCAGCAGACATCGGTGCTGGCCCGGACCTCAGCGACGCGGAGCGGGTCGCCTTCCATCCGGATGGCCTCGTCGCTTACGCGCTGAGCCCTGCCTCCCTGACTGAAGTCGACCTGGTGACAGGCCAGCGGCAACAGCATGCTCTGTCTGGCAGCACTGTTGATACCGTTCGCCGCTGCCTGCTGGATGCTGCCAATCAGCGCATTCTGGTGACCGGCAGCGAACACATCTACGCTATCGACCTGGCCAGCAAACGGGTACGCCGTCTCCACTGACCACCAGGACCGCTGCCGGCTGGCCTATCCTTTCGTGATGCTCTATAGTGCCGCGTTTTCCAGATCGGGCGCCGCATGCAATTCGACCCGCCAGTCACTGCCCAAAAAGAGTATCGGCGCTGCGTGCTGCTGGTCATTGCTGGTGGTTTTTTTCTTAGCACCGCCGGTATTGCAGTCCGCTCGCTGCAACAGGCCGATGGCCTGCAGATAGTTTTCTACCGCTCTCTGGGCATGGCTCTGTTCATGCTGCTCTTTCTGTTGTATCGCGATTCAACCAGTTTATTGCGCAGTATCAGGCAACCGAGCTGGTTGGAGATCGGAGCCGGGGCATTTTTTGCCGGGGCCTCGCTCAGCATCATTTACGCCATGCTGCACACCACCGTGGCCAATGCCATGTTCATCGTATCGCTGGCGCCCTTATTCGGGGCCTTCGGCGGCTGGGTTTTTCTTCGTGAGCGGGTTCCCACGCGCACCTGGATAGCAGTTGGCCTGGCCATCACTGGCGTGCTGGTCATGGTGCAGGGGGGGCTCAGTGCCCGCGGTTGGCTGGGGATTGCCTGGGCGTTTGCCATGGCCGTCTGCTACGGCCTGTTTACCGTCTGTGTTCGCGCCGGACGCAATGGTAATATGCTACCGGCAATTGCCTGGTCCGGGGTAATGCTGGCCTTGGTCGCGGCCCTGGCGGAAGACAGTTTGAGCATTCCTTTAGGTGACGCTGCAATCTGTTTGGCAATGGGAGCATTCCAGGTCGGCATGGGTGGATTGTTGCTAACCCTGGGTGCGGCACACGTACCTGCTGCACAAATCAGCCTGCTGGCCATGCTGGAAGTAGTATTGTCGCCGGTTTGGGTCTGGCTGGGCGTGGGCGAGACACCCACTGCGGCGAGCCTGATTGGCGGCACGATTATTCTGCTGGCGGTTGCCTTTCAGGCACTGACTGGCAGCGAGCCGGAGCCGGCAAACACCGGTTTTTCAACAACTCAGAGGTAACAAAATGATTGATTCCACGAATGAGGTTTTGGTTTTAGGGGCGGCACGAACAGCCATCGGTTCGTTTGGCGGAAGCCTTAAAGATGTGTCGCCAACCGAACTGGGCGCCCATGTTACCCGGGTTGCACTGGAACGTGCCGGTGTGGACGCCGAGGAAGTGCAGTCCAGCGTGCTGGGCCACGTCATTCGAACAGAGTCTAAAGATTCTTACATCGGCCGCCGGGTCGCACTGGGCGCCGGTTTGCCCAATAGCGCGCAATCGCTCACTTTAAACCGCCTGTGCGGAAGCGGGCTTGAGGCCATCGTCTTTGCAGCCCAGCAGCTGCAACTGGGCGAGGTGGATGTCGCCGTCGCCGGGGGTGCGGAGTCCATGAGTCGTTCCGGCCACTTGATGACGTCGGCGCGTTGGGGACAACGCATGGGCGATGCCGTCGCCACGGATGAAATGATGTCCGCACTGACCGACCCGTTTAACGATTACCACATGGGTATCACAGCCGAAAACCTGGCTGAAAAGTACCAGCTGAGCCGCGAAGCGCAAGACGAATTTGCTGCTGAAAGCCAACGCCGAGCGGCTGCGGCCAGCGATGCGGGTTATTTTAGGGAACAGATTGCTCCCTACGAAATAAAGACCCGCAAGGGCTCGGTGATTTTTGACACCGACGAGCATGTGCGTGGCGACACGACCACGGACGCCCTGTCCGGACTGCGGCCTGCATTCAAACGCGACGGTGGCACAGTGACCGCCGGCAATGCTTCTGGCATAAACGATGGCGCGGCCATGATTGTACTGGCCAGTGCAAGCCGGTCCAAAGCGCTGGGTGCGAAGCCGCTGGCAAGGCTGGTTTCCTATGGTCGCTGTGGCGTGCCGCCGGAAATCATGGGCATTGGGCCCGTCGGCGCCAGCCAGACTGCCCTGCAGCGCGCCGGACTGAGTGTGGATGATCTGGATGTGATTGAGTCAAACGAAGCCTTCGCGGCGCAGGCCATGTCAGTCGCCAATGAGCTCAAGCTTCCGGCCGAGCGCACCAATCCCAACGGCGGCGCAATAGCACTGGGTCATCCGGTGGGTGCCAGTGGTGCAGTGCTGACAACCAAGGCCATCTACGAACTGCACCGAACGGGCGGACGGTACGCGCTGGTCACCTTGTGCATCGGTGGTGGCCAGGGTATTGCAGCCATCTTTGAACGGCTATAACACGGGGCCAATACAACCAAAAGGAGCGTGTAATGTTGAATCTTGACGGCAAGACGGCGTTGGTGACGGGCGCTGGCAGCGGCGTCGGTCAGGGCATTGTCCGGCAATTGGCGCGACAGGGTGCCACCGTTGTGGTGAACGACCTGGATCAGGCCAAAGCCGACAGCACCGTGGCAGAGCTGACATCGGCCGGCTTTCAGGCCAGCACAGCGGTCTTCGATGTCACCGACGCCGGCGCAGTACGGGCCAGTATTGCTGAGCTGGGGCCGATTGACATACTGATCAACAATGTCGGCAATGCAGGGGCTGTGCCCATGGAAATGGCCGCCTTTAAAGATTCATTACCGGAAAACTGGCCCAAGTTCGTTGATGTTAACCTGTATGGTGTGATGCATTGCACTCACGCCGTTCTGGACGGCATGACTACGCGCGGCTGGGGCCGTGTCATCACCATCAGCTCAGCCGCCGGGCGTATGGGCCTGAATATCGGTGTTTCGATTTATGGCGCCGCCAAGGCTGGCGCGGCCAACCTGATGCGCCACATCTCTCAGGAAGTGGCCGCGAATGGTGTTACCTGCAATGCCGTTGCTCTTGGCCTGATGGATACCGTGCCCGAAGAATTTACCGCACACGCCATCAAAGGTATTCCCTGCGGTCGGCTCGGCACGCCCGCTGACGCCGGTTATATCGTGGGTTTTCTGGCGTCGGAAGAGGCCAGTTGGATTACCGGCCAGCTGTTTGGCGTGGATGGCGGCTCGGCGCCATTCTGACTGAAGCGGTTATGTCCCCTGCCCACCAAAGGCCTAACACAGCCACCAGTACAACAGTACAGCGGCAAGCACGCCCGCGCTGATTGAGCGGCGAAATACCGGCGCCAAGCCATCGCCAAACTGGTGGACCAGCGCGCCCATTGGGTCCTGATGGCGGCGCGCATGGTTGATGATCGGCCACTCAAGCACAGCGACGAAAACGGCCGCGCCAACAGTTGCCGCCAGCATGGCAACCCGGTGTGGGTAGTCGAGTGGAATGAGCCAGCAGACCAACAGTATCGCCACAATATTACCCAGGCTGCCACCGACGCTCATCCACAGGAACTGACGCGGTGAATTCGCCTGAAAATCAAAATCGTAGGCCAACAAAGCGGGCTCAGGTTTCATAGGCACCGTCGCGCCACTCAGGCGTGCGCCCAGATAATGTCCCCACTCATGCACCAATTGGGCCAGCGCCAGCCCGGCAATCAACCCGGCTAACAGCGCAAACACGCGAGCAAGCGCCATGTCAGTGAGCAGCAACCAACTTTCGGCAGCTGCAAAAAGCGTGAGCGCGGCCAGCAGCGCGAGCAGGTGCCACCGGGCTTGCGTCAGGGCAGCCTGCAGTGCCGGGCTGACCGGCGCCTGATCGGGGTCCAGCGGGCTGGCCTGCTCATCGTGCTTGTTCATCGGCTAATCCCTGATTGTCAGTCGTTGCTGATTTCAATGGTTGGAAACTGCTTGACTGGCGAGTCACTCTGCCCGAGCTGCTCCATCAGCGCATCCGCCAACTCACGATATCGGGCCGCTATCGGGCCTTGCGAATCAGCAATCACGGCCGGCTTGCCGGCGTCGGTATTTTCCCGAAGATTTTTGTCCAGCGGCAACGATGCAAGCACCCGGGTTTGGTATTGCTCGGCAATCTGCTCGCCACCGCCGGTTCCGAAAATAAACTCTTCTTCACCACAGTGACCGCAGATATGGGTCGCCATGTTTTCAACGATGCCCAACACCGGCACATTGACCTTGCTGAACATCTCAATGCCCTTGACTGCATCCAGCAGCGCAATGTTCTGTGGCGTGGTCACAATCACCGCGCCGGCAAGCGCAACCTTCTGCGACAGAGTGAGCTGAATATCGCCGGTGCCCGGTGGCATATCAATAATCAGCACATCAAGCTCACCCCAGTCGGTTTGCAGCAACATCTGCTGCAGCGCGCCACTGGCCATGGGCCCGCGCCATACCATAGGTGTTTGTTCGGTGACGAGAAAAGCCATTGACATGGCCACCAGGCCGCAGGCTTCCACGGGCACAAAAAACTGCTGCTCGCCGATGGTACGGACCTCCGGACGGGTACCCTGTGCCAGGCCCAGCATGAGCTGCTGGCTCGGCCCGTAAATATCCGCATCCAGAAGGCCGGCTTTCACCCCCTGCGCTGCCAGAGCTGCCGCCAGATTAACAGCGGTTGTGGACTTACCCACGCCACCCTTACCCGATGCGACCGCCACAATATGTTTAACTGACTGCAATCCTGCCACGCGCTCTTTCCTCGCCTAAAATGCTGAAAACCGCTATAGTAGCGGGTTTGTTTCGTCCATGATTGTACCAGACATACGGCCCCCGAATGAGTTCTGAAAACACTGTTAATCCGCGCACAATACTGGTGACCAGTGCCCTACCGTATGCCAATGGCCCATTACACCTTGGCCACTTGCTGGAACACATCCAGACTGATATCTGGGTACGCTTTCAGAAACAGCGTGGCCACCGCTGTGTTTACGTCTGTGCAGACGACGCTCACGGTACGCCGATCATGCTGCGCGCGGAAGAGCTTGGCCTGACACCTGAGCAATTAATCGCCAAAGTCAAAAAAGAGCACGAGCGCGACCTGCAGGGCTTCGCCATCGAGCATGACAACTACTACACCACTCACAGCGAGGAAACCCGGCATTACGCCGAGCTGATCTACAAGCGGGCGCGTGACGGCGGGTACATCAGCCAGCGGGCAATTGTGCAAGCCTTTGACCCGGAAAAAAATCTCTTCCTGTCAGACCGCTACATCAAAGGCCGCTGCCCGAAGTGCAATACCGACGACCAATACGGTGACAATTGCGAAGCCTGTGGCGCCACCTACAGCCCAACAGAATTGCTCGATGCGGTGTCGGTGTTGTCAGGTGCCACACCGGTGGAACGCGAATCCGAGCACTATTTTTTCCGGCTTGCGGAATTCACCACTCTATTGAAAGAATGGACTCGCAGCGGCCGCTTGCAAGAGCAAATCGCCAACAAACTGAGCGAGTGGTTGGACAGCGGTTTACAGGAATGGGATATCAGCCGCGACGCTCCCTACTTCGGCTTCGAAATTCCGGACGCTCCGGGAAAGTACTTTTATGTGTGGCTGGATGCACCTATTGGCTACATGGGCAGCCTGGCAAACTTACTGGAGCGTACTGGCGGAAACTTTGATGATTACTGGGGCGCTGATTCGGCCGCAGAGGTCTACCACTTCATTGGCAAGGATATCATCAACTTCCATTGTCTCTTCTGGCCTGCCCTGCTGCATGCGGCCGGATTCAGGCTGCCATCGGCGGTTTTCGCGCATGGCTTTCTGACGGTTAACGGCACCAAAATGTCGAAGTCGCGCGGCACTTTCATCAAGGCCGAAACTTATCTGCAGCACTTGGAAGCAGATTACCTGCGCTATTATTTTGCCGCCAAACTGGGTGCCGGCGTCGACGACCTGGATCTGAATCTGACCGATTTCATTCAACGCGTCAACTCCGACCTGGTCGGCAAAGTGGTGAATATCGCCAGCCGCTGTGCAGGTTTTATCAATAAGCGCTTTGCCGGGCGCCTGATCGACGAACACAGCGAGGCTGATCTGGTGCAGGCTTTCGCGCAGGAGGCCGGCACTATTGCCCAGCTGTATGAACAACGCGAATACAGCAAGGCTATTCGCACAATCATGAAGCTGGCGGACCGCGCCAACCAGTACATCGACCAGCACAAACCTTGGGAACTCGCCCGCGGCCCGGACAACCTGCCCAGAGTTCATGAAGTATGCTCAGTCGGCATTGTGCTGTTTTATTACCTGATGGCCTACCTGAAACCGGTCTTACCGGTGACTGCAGCAAAAGCCGAAGAATTTCTGCAGCTGGAACTTGGCTGGCCGGATGGTAACGAAAGTCTCGGCAGCCATGAAATTGCCAAGTTCAAACCATTGATTCAACGCATTGAGCAAGCCCAGGTTGACGCTATGATTGAGGCATCCAAGGAACAATCCACAGTGCAGCATGAGGAGAGCAAGGCCGTGAATGATGATTCAGAGATCAGCATCGATGACTTCTTCAAAGTTGACCTCAGAGTGGCCAGAGTGATCAGCGCCGAATATGTGGAAGGCGCCGACAAATTACTACAGTTACGACTGGATGTGGGTGACCACGAGCGCACGGTATTCTCGGGTATTCGCAGCGCCTATGCACCGGAAGCGCTGACCGATCGGCTGGTGGTGCTTGTGGCCAACCTAAAACCCAGGAAAATGCGCTTTGGCGTGTCTGAAGGCATGGTGCTGGCGGCGTCAGGCGAAGACGGCGGTATCTTTCTGGTGGAAACGCCAGGGGCCAGTCCTGGGATGCAGGTGAGTTGATGGAGTACTTCAGCCTGTTGATTGGCGCGATCCTGGTTAACAATTTTGTGCTGGTGCAGTTTCTCGGCCTGTGTCCGTTCATGGGTGTTTCCAATAAACTGGAAACTGCGATCGGCATGTCCGCGGCCACCATCTTTGTCCTGACCCTGTCTTCGGCCGTCAGCTATCTGACTTTTCGCTACATTCTGCAGCCGCTCAGCTTGGAATATCTGAACATCATTGCGTTCATTGTGGTCATCGCCGTGGTGGTGCAATTCACTGAAATGGTTGTGCACAAGTCCAGCCCGCTATTGCATCGTGTGCTCGGTGTCTTCCTGCCATTAATTACAACCAACTGTGCAGTGCTCGGTGTCGCCCTGCTCAACATCAATAAGCAACACGAATTTCTGCAATCGCTGCTGTACGGTTTCGGCGCTGCGGTTGGCTTTTCCATGGTGTTGATTCTTTTCGCGGCCATGCGCGAACGGTTGAATGTGGCGGATGTTCCCGCGCCCTTCCAGGGTGCATCCATTGGCATGATCACAGCGGGCCTGATGAGCCTGGCTTTTATGGGCTTTGCGGGACTGGTTTAGGTATGCTGGAGCTTGCTGCACAATACCCTTTCTGGTCGGCGGTCATTGCCTTGCTGGCGATGTGCGGTATTTTTGGCGGGCTGCTGGGTTTCGCATCGATCAAATTCAAAGTGGAAGGGAACCCGATCGTTGACCAGATCAATGACATACTTCCACAAACCCAGTGTGGCCAATGTGGCTTCCCGGGCTGCAAACCCTACGCGGAAGCCATCGCCAACGGCGAAGCCATCAACAAATGTCCACCGGGTGGCGAAGCTGGCATTCAGGCCCTCGCGGATCTGTTAGACGTGGAAGCCATTCCGCTCGACGAAGAGCATGGCGAGGAAAATGTGCGTAAGGTCGCCTATATACGCGAGCCGGAATGCATCGGCTGTACGAAGTGTATTCAGGCTTGTCCGGTGGATGCGATTCTCGGTGCGGCCAAGCAAATGCACACGGTAATCGCTGATGAGTGCACCGGCTGTGACCTCTGCGTAGAGCCCTGCCCGGTCGATTGCATCGATATGATTCCGGTTGAGCTTACCCTTGGGAATTGGGGCTGGGAGTTGCCCAAACCCGCCGAGCAACTGGTGATTGCCAGTGATCGCTGGGACGATGACGAGGGCCGGGCGGCATGAATGCGCAGCAAAGACCCACCCGAATCTGGGGATTTCACGGCGGAGTTCACCCGCCGGAGAACAAAGAGCAGAGCCTACATCACCCCATTGCGGTTGCGGGCGTACCGGAGCAGCTGGTTTTACCACTCGCGCAAACGCTCGGCGCTCCACCCGAGCCGATCGTTAACGCTGGCGATGCGGTACTGAAAGGCCAGTGCATTGCTGAAGCCAGTGGCTTTGTCAGCGTACCTCTGCACGCCCCCACATCAGGTACGGTGAGCGCGATCGAAGATCGGCCTATTGCGCACGCCTCTGGAATGAGCGCGACCTGTATTGTGATCGACTGCGACGGTAAAGATCAGTGGGCTGAGCGGCAAGCTGTAGAAGACTATCGGCAATGCGAACCTTCTGAACTGGTCCAGCGTATTCGGGATGCCGGGATAGCCGGTATGGGCGGGGCCGGCTTCCCTTCCGCCGTCAAACTCAGCCCACGAGCTAAAATCACAACATTAATCATCAATGCCACCGAATGCGAGCCCTACATCACCGCGGATGACAGTCTGCTGCGAGAACGCAGCGCCGACGTTCTGCAAGGCGTCGACGTACTGACACATATTCTGCAGCCCGCTCGCATACTCATTGGTATCGAAGACAATAAACCACAAGCCATTCAGGCTTTGCAGGGCGCCATGCAGGACCGCCCTTATGAGATAGTGGTATTTCCCACCAAATACCCGTCGGGCGGGGAGAAACAGCTCATCGAAATTTTGACCGGCGAGCAGGTGCCCAGTGGTGGCCTGCCGGCGGATATCGGTATCGTCTGCCAAAACGTGGGTACTGTGCACGCAATCAAGCGCGCCATTATTGATGGTGAACCCCTATTGTCCCGAATTACCACTCTCACCGGGGACGCATTGCAAACCCAACGCAATCTGGAAGTATTGTTAGGAACACCGTTCAGCTACCTGTTAAGCCAATGTGGCTGGCAACCCGGAAAAGCTGAACGGCTGATCATGGGTGGCCCAATGATGGGCTTCGCTGTTACCGACCCAGCGGTGCCGGTGGTCAAAACCACCAATTGCATCCTGGCACCCAGCGCTCAGGAATTGCCCGAGCAGCCAATCGCACAGGCCTGTATTCGCTGTGGCATGTGCGCTGAAGCCTGCCCGGCTTCACTGCTGCCCCAGCAGCTGTACTGGTATGCTCGCTCGCGAGATTACGAGCAGCTGGAGAAGCACAATATAAAGGACTGCATCGAATGCGGGGCCTGCTCTTATGTTTGCCCCAGCAATATACCGTTAGTTCAATACTACCGGGCCTCCAAGGCCGAACTGCGCCAGCGGGCAGACGAGCATCGCAAGGCGGAACAATCGCGCGAACGCTTTGAATTCAGGCTGCAGCGACTGGAAGCCGCTGAAAAGGAACGCGCCGAGAAAAAAGCAGCTCGCAAGAAAGCCGCTGAAGCACGTGCTGCCAAGGCGGGCGAAGGTAAGCAGGCAGAGGTCAATGCGGCTGTTGAGCGGGTCAAAGCGAAAAAGGCGACCGCCGCCGGCAGCAAGGACAGCCCCTCATGAGCTTGCATCAAGTCACTTCACCACATCTGACGAGAGCAGGCGATACCGGCAGCGTTATGCGCCATGTGCTGCTGGCCACGCTGCCCGGCATAGCCACGCTGACCTACCTGTTCGGCTGGGGTACGGTCATCAATATTCTGTGGGCCTGCCTGCTGGCCGCGGCCATGGAAGCGGGAGTAATGCATTTACGCGGGCGCCCGGCCATGTTCTACTTAAAAGATTGCAGCGCAATGGTAACGGCGGTGTTGCTGGCAATTGCGCTGCCACCTTATGCGCCCTGGTGGCTGCTGGTGGTTGGGGTCGGCTTTTCCATTCTGGTAGCAAAACACCTGTATGGCGGCATGGGGTATAACCCGTTCAACCCGGCCATGGTCGGCTATGTGGTATTACTTATTTCCTTTCCGGTTGAAATGACTCAATGGGCCGCCCCGATTGGCAGCGTAGCCGATCAACCGGACACACTCGGCCCGCTCAGCGCCCTGCTGGCCAACTTTTCCTTTCTGAGCAGCGAACCGGTAGACGCTTTCACAATGGCCACCCCGCTGGAAGTTTTCAAGCAAAACAATGCCCTGATGACCGAGGAACTGTGGGCGAATGTGCCCCAGTTTGGCTGGTTGGGTGGCTATGGCTGGGAATGGGTTAACATGGCGTTTCTGCTGGGTGGTGTTTACTTGTTGCGCAAGCGCATTTTTACCTGGCACGCGCCGCTTGCCATGCTGGCCAGCCTCGGCGTAATGGCCCTGCTTTTTTATGACGGTGGAAGTTCACAAAGTCTGGGGTCACCGTTCTTTCATTGGTTCAGTGGGGCCACCATGCTTGGCGCGTTCTTTATCGTCACCGACCCGGTCAGCTCGGCGGTCAGTAATAAAGGTCGGCTGTACTACGGCGCCGGCGTTGGCGTACTGGTGTTTTTGATTCGCAGCTTCGGCAACTACCCTGATGCAATCGCGTTCGCCGTGTTGCTGATGAACTTCGCCGCACCACTGATTGACCATTACACCCTGCCCCGCACCTACGGGCATGCTCGGGAGTCTGAGCGATGATTCCCCAGGCTATTATTCGCAACGCGGCTTTTCTCGGCGTGTTTGCCATGCTTACCACGGCATTGATCGCCGGCACTCAGCTGAACACCAAGGATCGAATTGCCGAACAGGTACGAATTGCCCGTGAAAAAGCGCTGTTGGAGATTGTGCCCCGCGAGCGCCATGACAACCAAATGCTCGACCTGGCATCCCCGGTCGAAGACCAGGATCTGCTGCACCTCGGCGCCCCCAAGCTGAGCTTTCTTGCTACTCAGGGCGGTGAGCCGGTTGCGGTCATCCTGCCAGCGGTGGCGCCGGATGGTTACAGCGGCAAAATAGAGCTGCTTGTGGGCATTAACAGTAACGGCAGTATTGCCGGTGTTCGGGTTATTCAGCACAATGAAACACCTGGCCTGGGGGACAAGATTGACCTGAAGAAATCCTCATGGGTCACCGGGTTTAACGGCCGTTCGCTAGGCTCGCCCACAGCCGAGGGTTGGGCCGTCAAAAAGGACGGCGGCGAATTCGACCAGTTCACCGGTGCAACCATCACACCTCGTGCGGTCGTTCAAGCCGTTTACAATGCCCTGCAGTATTTCAGTGAAAACCGGCAACAGCTGTTGAACCCAGGTACGGAGTTGGCATCGGAGGCAAACAATGAGTAATTCGCCTGGCTATGCGGAGCTCAGCGTCAACGGGCTATGGAAAAACAACGCTGCACTGGTGCAGCTGCTTGGTCTGTGTCCGTTACTGGCCGTCAGCGGCACGGTGGTCAATGCACTGGGGCTGGGCCTGGCCACTATTTTTGTACTGATCTGTTCTAACACGGCGGTATCACTGATCCGCAATGTTGTCGCCGACGCGGTTCGCTTACCCGCGTTTGTCATGATCATCGCATCCTTTACCACCTGTATCAGCTTGCTGATGCAGGCCTACGCTTATGAGCTGTACCAAATTCTGGGTATTTTTATTCCGCTGATTGTCACCAACTGCGCTATTCTGGGCCGGGCGGATGCGTTTGCATCGAAAAACCCGTTGTTACCTTCAATGTACGACGGTTTTATTATGGGCCTGGGTTTTGCGTTGGTGCTGGTATTACTGGGCGCCATGCGCGAACTGGCTGGCACCGGCGCCTTGTTTGCTGACATGCATCTGTTATTCGGTGCCGGTGCAGAGCACTGGAAAGTCACCGTGTTTGCCGATTACCCGGGTTTTATCGTCGCGGTTGTACCACCCGGCGCATTTTTGTTCGCCGGCCTGCTGATTGCCCTGAAAAACATCATTGATGCGCGCATCAAAGCCCGCGAAGAGGCCCGCAAGACTAAGCCGGTTTCCGGCAGTAAACGGGTGCGGGTAACCGGCACCATCCGCTGATGAACCCCGCCAAACGTCGGCAAATATTCGAGCGCCTGCGCGCAGAAAACCCCAATCCTCAGACCGAGTTACATTGGACATCGCCGTTCGAGTTGCTGGTTGCTGTTGCCTTGTCGGCCCAGGCAACCGATGTCAGCGTAAACAAAGCAACCGACAAGTTATTCAAACGCGCCAACACGCCAAAACAGATACTCGCACTTGGAGTAGACGGCGTCAGAGAGTACATTAAGACCATTGGGCTGTTTAACAATAAAGCCAAAAACCTGATTGCCATGTGTGAAATGCTACTGGAGCAGCACAATGGCGAGGTACCACAGGACCGTGCGGCACTGGAAGCACTGCCCGGCGTTGGTCGGAAAACTGCAAACGTTATTCTGAACACGGCATTCGGAGAACCCACCATCGCTGTCGATACCCACATATATCGTGTTTCCAATCGTACCAAGCTCGCGCCGGGCAAAAACGTGAATGAGGTGGAACGGAAACTGCTGAAGTTTGTGGACGACGAGTTTAAAAAAGATGCGCATCATTGGTTGATTCTGCACGGACGCTATATTTGTGTCGCACGCAAACCGCGCTGCGCTGCTTGCGTGATCGAAGACCTGTGCGAGTTCAAAGATAAAACCAGCTAACAGGATGTAACGAAATGTCTGAATACAACACAATTATTGTAGAGCGCAAAGACGCGGTGGAATGGGTCACTCTGAACCGGCCAGAACAGCTAAATACTTTGTCGATGGGCCTGGTTGATGAGCTGCGTGACTACTTTACCCAGGTAGCAAGCCGGCTGGACATCAGAGTGGTCGTACTAAAAGCTCAGGGCCGGGCTTTTTGTGCCGGAGCCGACTTGTCCGGCGAAGGCTTCGATGGCGAGGCCTCCGCACAACTTATTTACAATATGCAAAAGCGCATTGGTAATATCTATAGGGCTATGCGCAGCTGTCCACAGGTAATCATCAGTCTGGTTCAGGGCGCCGCCTGCGGTGGCGGCTTCAGCCTGGTATTGGCGTCCGACATCCGCATTGCCGGAGAATCGGCCAAAATGAATGCCGCCTACATCAAGGCCGGATTCTCAGCCTGCGATATGGGTTGTAGTTATTTTCTGCCACGAATGATCGGTGCGTCACGGGCGGCCCAGTATATGTACACGGGGCGCTTTATTTACGCCAAGCAGGCGCTGCAACATGGTCTGGTGGCCGAAGTGGTGGCGGATGAGCAGCTACCAGCGGCGGCTCAGCCCTGGATCGACGACATGCTGCGTACCACACCGATTGGCTTGCGCATGACCAAAGAAGGTCTCAACCAGAACCTTGATGCCCAGGGGCTGGAAGCGGCAATGGCTCTGGAAGACCGGCAACAGGCACTCACAGCATTGACCGCCGACTGCCGCGAAGCGCAACAGGCTTTTTTTGAAAAGCGCGAACCGGTCTTCGAAGACCGTTAGCGAATTAGGAACTGTCCTCGGCTTTACGTTTCGCCCGGCGCGCCAGTTTCTCCACCAAATTGAGTCCGACTCCCGGGCGTGACCAGGGGCACACGGCAATACAGATAGCGCAGCCAGAGGTTTCCGCGAAAAACGGGATGCAGCGGTCAAAATCCACATACCATTTTTCCACGCCTCTAACGGTTTGTTTTTCCGGCGAAATCGCAAACGGCGGGCAGGCGTTTTCGCACACCCGGCACCGGCTACAGAAATCATCGATGCCGAACTCCCGCTTTGGTGTTGTGGCAAACGGCGCGTCCGTCAACACCGCACCCAGACGGAATGCCGAGCCGAATTCGGGATTGATGAGTGAGCCATGTTTACCCAATTCACCAAAGCCGCATTCCAGGGCCGGCGGTATCATCAGAATTTTGCCTGTCATCGGGCCGGTCACGGCGTCGGCCTGCCAGCCTTGCTCACGTATCCAGGCCGCCACCTTTTTCGATACGGCGGCTGCGCGCAGGTACTGACGGGTCACGTCTTTGCCGCCGCGGGTATCCGGCACATGCTCCAGCTCTTCATAAATGTGCTGGACGCCAAGCATAATCACGGTAGGCAGCTCGGTGTGTTCATGGTCAAACACCCATTCAGGGCGTAGGCGGGTCACCCCGGTCATTTCACAGTCACCGGCCTGCACAAAGCGGACTAAAGCCTGGGTCCATTCCACAGCAGTCCGCTCAGCCTTTTTAGCAGCCACCTCGGGCAATGGTTCCGCCACCATCTTATGGCGAGCCGTGCGTAACTCCAGCATCTCTTCGTCCGGCTGTTCCTGCTGGTAGAACCATTTTTGGGCATCACCGAATTCAGCGGTATCCATGTCGGGTGTCCACCAAACCATGGATGGCCGGCGAATGGCGTCTTCGCCGAGGCCATTTACCGCATTGCCGCTGTAGTCGCCGAGTAAGCTGGTGAAATCGCGGTTTGGCTCGAAAGGTCGAAAAGGGTTTTTAGGCATCGTACTGGCCCGCTATGGTTACTGATTCACAAGTTAACTGATCGGCACACCTGAAATATACGGGTGCAGTAATACAACGGCAATCAGCACAGCAAGGCTGATGAGCCCACCGCGCAATTCAGCCCCCCAGGGTGGCACCTCGGGTTTAATCCAGGCACCATCACGGCGATTAATACAGACAATCTCCACAACCGCCCAGACAGCCAGCCAGCCAAACAGCAGCACCGAGCGACTATCACCATTCAGTAATAAATGCGCAGCGGCCCAAATGATCAGGCCCGTCAACTGTGGGTGACGGACGATGCGCTTGATTCGAGTGGCGTAATTCGGCGCGCCCAGCAAAATAAAGGCCACCACAATGAGGACTAGGGCCGGAAGGCGGAGCGCTTCCTCCGGCTGGTAAACAAATGTCGGAAGAGTGGCGCGCCAGCCCAATACAATCAAAGCAACTGCCACTAGCAATAGCAACGAAAAACTGCCCATATAAGCCTTGTCGCCAAGCCTGCCCTTCCAGGCCTGTTTCACCGTCGGTGCGACCGAGGGAATCAGGTGCACCACGGACCACAGCAACAAACCGCCAACCATCATCGCCATCAATTTTGCCTTCTGCTGGGTCGGGCCCGCTTATTTCTCAGTTACTTTTATGCGTGCGGTGTGTTCATGGGCGATCATCCAGTTTTCTCCTTCTTTCACCCAGACCAGCGTGAAATTGCCATCGACTGTCTTTTCAGTGAAATGATGGGTGAATAAGCCATGTGTCAGCGCAACGTTGGGCGACAGAACATTGACGGTGACATCACTGATATAAAACTTGCCCATTTTTTCTTCGGTAGGCCAGTTGGTGTTATACAACTCACCCACCGCTTCAATACCAAGATTTCGACCACCCGAGTAATACAGGCTAAAACTGTCATCCTGACGATACTGCCCCAGGTACCCGGCCAGGTCGGCCTTGTTCCAGATTGCGGAAAAATTCTGAGTTTTCTCCGTCAGAGCCTGCTCTAGATTTTGCGCGCTCTCGTTTTGCTCGGAGGCACCGCATGCCGCAGTAAGCAACACAATGGGCAGCGAAATTAACACGGTCAATCGGTTCATGGGTTCACCTCTGCATTATTATCGCGCCCCAGTATCCGTCATTTTCTTTACAATGTTAAGCCTATACGCGAGGCAAGCTACCAATGAACACCCATCACTCCATTAACTACATTGAAATTCCCGCCAAAGACCTGGTGGCCACCAAGGCGTTTTTCACCCAGGTATTCGCCTGGTCATTCACCGACTATGGCCCGGATTACTGCAGCTTCAGCCGCAACGAAGCAGGCGTTGACGGCGGTTTCTTCACTTCAGAGGACACCGTTACCACGGCAGCCGGCAGCGTTCTGGTGGTGCTGTACAGCAGCGAACTGGAAGTCACGCAAAGTGCGGTTGAATCCGCAGGCGGCAAAATTCTCAAGGAGATATTCTCCTTTCCCGGCGGACGACGCTTTCACTTCACTGACCCGAACGGCAATGAGTACGCGGTCTGGTCCGAATAGACCGACAGAATACCAGGAGCAATACATGGCAAAACTTGAACCTCGAGTGGTGCGCTACGGCGGCGCAATGTTTGACCAGGCCGAGATCGACGCGGTTACCCAGGTAATGAGCAGTGCCGACGGCTTGATTCCCGGTGCCAAGGTTATGGAGTTTGAGGCCAGGGTGGCTGCCTTTATGGGCAAGCGGCACGGCGTGATGGTGAACTCGGGTTCATCCGCGCTGATGATTGCTATGCGACTGCTGGACCTACCGGCAGCTTCTGAAGTCATCACCCCCGCGCTGACTTTTTCCACTGATGTTGCGAGCATTTACCACGCGGGCTATACCCCGGTGTTTGTGGACGTGGGCCTGGAGGATTACCAGATTCTGGTGGATCGAATTGAAGACATCATCACCGAGAACACTCGCGCCATGCTGATTCCTGACCTGATCGGCGGAATATGCGACTGGGACAAGGTGCGCGCCATTGCCGATCGGCACGGTTTATTGCTGGTACACGACAGTGCAGACACCCTCGGTGGCACCTTGCGCGGCAGAAAAACCGCCACTCGGTCAGACATCACGATCACCAGTTTCTCGATCTTTCATATTATCACCGCGCTGGGTAACGGCGGCATGGTGTTTTTTGATGATGATAATTATCTTGACCGTGCCCTGAATCTTCGCGCCTGGGGAAGATCATCAGAGAAGTTTATGTTTGGCACTAAAATGCAGGAAAGCGATGGGCGTTTCCTGGAAGACCTGGACGGCGTGGAATACGACGGCCTGTTTATTTTCGAAGACCTGGCCTATGGTTTTATTCCGAACGAGGCGGGTGCTGCCTTCGGCCTTGCCCAGATGGACAAGATTCAAACCATGTGGGAACTGCGCGAGCGAAATTTCAATGCGCATTATGATTTCATTAATAGCCACGCCGACAAATTCATTGCCCCGGCAATCATTCCGGACACCGAAACCACCTGGATCTGCTACCCCATTCAGATTCGCCCGGAAACTGGCTGGAGCCGGCGCCGATTACAGATGCACCTGGAAGACAGCGGGGTGTTTTCCCGAGTGATTTTCTCCGGCAACATCACCCGTCACCCTATGATGCAGGGCAAGCACTACCGGGTGCACCCTGACGGGCTTACTAATTGTGACCAAATTATGGAAAACGGCATCATGCTGCCCTGCCACCCGACTATGAGCGACGACGATTGCGCCTACGTGCACCAGGTGTTGCAGGCGTTTATTGACGCCGATGGCCAGCCTTAAACCGCTCAGGTTTCGCAAGCGGCCTGCTGACCAATAGCCGCCAGAAAGCCATGCTTATCAGCCGGAGACACCATAACAAATTTGTCTGTACCATAGCGAATTTTAAGCCGGTCCAGCGACAGTGCCGGGCTGGATAGAGGGTTTCGGGTTTCCGTGACCGCCGTAATGGAATCCAGTGGCACCTTCCAGGAAAACGGGCCACAATGGATGCGTAGCAATTGATCGGCAACAGTGTATTTCGTGCGAAAAATAATCCAAGCTGGCAATACGACCCCCACGGCCACAGTAAGCAGGCTGCTCACCACACCCTCAATACCACCCGCATGAAATGCAGAAAAAGCCGCAACCAGGCAGACGACCACCGCGCCTGCGATCAGCAGTAGCAACCAGGTATCAATTTTTGAGTTGAATGTTTTCACGTTCGACTCCTTTTGGCTAATGACTGCTAACCGCAATAGTTAGCACAATACAGATTACAAGCCTGTAGCCGGCAAGGCAAGAATTTGCAATCCCGGCGCTAAAGTATGCTGCCGCAACATTGATTAGCGCACGACAATACGACATTATATCTACTCAGACACTACCAGTAGCAGGAGCCCTACGATGGCAAACGAAGGTTATCACGAACCCATGGAAGAACTTTCCGACGAAACCCGCGACATGCACCGTGCAATCGTGTCGCTAATGGAAGAGCTGGAAGCCGTTGACTGGTACAACCAGCGAGTTGACGCATGCAAGAACGATGAACTGAAGCGCATTCTGGCGCACAACCGCGACGAGGAGAAAGAGCACGCGGCCATGGTGCTGGAATGGATCCGCCGCCAGGACCCCAGCTTTGACAGCGAGCTGAAAGATTACCTGTTTACTGACAAGCCGATTGCTCATCAATAAACAACTGAACTTACAGCTTAGCAAAGCGATGAGCCGTGCGCTTTCCATATTCTGCGAAGTCAATGCAGCTGAATAACAAGCTCACGACGACAACCCAATCGTTGTGCATCTTCCAGATTAAGGTACAGCGCCCAGCTCCCGAGAGAAGAACTCGGCGATCACACTGAACACATGCCTTGATTCCGGCAACTCAGTATCCGCAAAGAAGTAGTGCCCGAGGCCTTCATAGACATGCAGTTGCGCTGGAACTCCGGCACTGACCAATTTCTGATGGGTAACCAGTGTGCTGCTCATCGCACCGTCACGCGTGCTGGTAATCAGCAGCGTGGATGGGAACCCGGCCAGCACCTTCGGGTGGTTCAGTGGCGCAACCAGCGGATCATTCCAGTCGGCATTTTTGAAGTAGGCTATTTCACCACCACCAAGTGGCGAGCCCAGCCATTTGGCAAACAATGCCGCGTCCCCCTGCCCAAATTGTCCGGCGCCGGCACAGAATATACCCACCGCCCCAGGGCGCGGCAAACCCTCACTCGCTATCCAGGCAACAGCCTGTGCGGTAAGCAAACCACCGGCAGAGCAGCCGAATATGCCAATGTTGTCGGCTGAATAGTTTTTCAGCAGGTGCTGATACACAGTGGCTACGTCTTCACTGCCAGCCGGAAATTCGTGTTCCGGGCCCTGGCGATAGTCCACGCTGATCACCCGCATTCTGGCAACAGCAGCAACAGGTATGGACTCCAACCGCCCTTCGGTGCGGGCCCCCACTTCAAATGCGCCACCGTGCAGATTGATGAGCACTGTATCCTGATGCTCAGGCGCAATACCGTCAGCAGGCAGAAACTCTTCGGTGTAAACACCGTCAATTGTCAGTGCTTTTTCCTGTACCGCATAGAGAGAACGAGCGGTAGCGATTCTTGGCGCAAAAAACACCTCATCCAGCACCGCACGTTTTTCTTCAATGTCAGCGGTCAGCAGGGTGGCTATATGTGGCGCCATCTGCTGCTTCACCGCTTTACTCGCGGCGGCTGCCTGCGGGCTTACATAAGCTGAATCCGGTATGTCTTTGAAAAACCCTCTGGACAGAAACACCAGACTGGCCAGCACTGCACCAGCAACAAACCATAGAATAGTTTTCATAAGGAATCCTGCCTGAGAATAATCGCCAATTGACAGTAAAAGATTTAACCCATAACGCAGGAAAACCTTCTGATTATGACCTGCGTCAACTGCTTTGCAGATAGTAGCAGCATTCGCTTTGATAAGCGCTTGTTTGGCGCTACTATCGTGAACAGAGTACGCCCAGAGACTGAGGCCAAGCATGAAAGCTTTTAACACCGTGAAGCAATTTGCCCTGACGATACTGTGGTTGCTAGTGACCGGAGCTGCTTTCGCACAAAGCGATAATGTACCCAGCGCTACGGCCGAACCCAGGAAGCTTGAGCTAATCACCGAGTGGCTGATGCCCCAACCCGGCGCTGAAGATGCTTTGTCAGGCGTTAAGGTGGAGTCTGTTACCGACGCCGGGGAGGGCATGATGCAACGTATAGAAATTTCCCTCCCGAAGTACGAACAAGCACTTGAAGAGGTGATTGTGATCGGCAAACGCAACAAGGCAGAACGGGAAATTCCTCAGCTCAAGCAATTTGAATACATTAACGACCCGGACGCCGGTCGATATGGCCTGGTGATTTACCTGGGCAAGCGTCAGCAATTTGCGCTTAGGTTGAATTACCACGAAGAAAACCCGAGGTTTCCCTACGATTAGTGGGTACCTGAAGAAGGTTGAACCACCAAGAAGTCTTGCTTTTAGCCAGCGCACCGGCCCGGCAGGCCTGATAAGCTGAGCCCAGCTCCAACCCTTGCAGCATTGAAAATTGTTTCCTAAGGTTAGAAGAATAGCTTGCTAGCACAGTTTGGCACCTTAAAAAGGTGCAAGAATAAGAATACATGGACCGTTATTCTGCAGGGCTTTTCGATCAACACGATCTGGCGCAAGACAGGAAATTGCTCGATGCCATCCGTGGTATTGCCGTTATTTTTGTCTATCTGGCGCACGCAGATGCCTATAACTTTCTTCGTTTCGAACCAATCAACTCAATAAAAACCGTGTTTGGCCAGCTTGGAGTGAACCTGTTTTTCATTCTGAGTGGTTACCTGGTTTGGCGCAGTGCTGAAAGCGCACTGAAAAGCACCAGTGGACTGAAGCATTACGCGATAAACAGGCTTAGCCGAATACTGCCGCTCTACCTTGTTTGCCTGTTGTTCTGCGTGACTGTTTTCCCAGCACTGGCAGTGGACTTCGTCCCGGTGGTGGATACTGAAACCTTTGTGCGCCACCTGATGTTCACACAAGACCTGAACCCCAGTGTTAGCCGGCACCTAAACCCGGTTCTGTGGTCTTTAACCCACGAGTTTATTTTCTATCTACTGGTACCGCTAATGGTAATCCGGCGCTGGCGCAGTGAATGGCTGATCGTACTAGCGCTTCTGCTGACCGCGTACGCAATAGTGAATCCCGACACGTTGTTTGGCGGCTTTTTTGAAAAGTCTTTATTGTTTGCGTTTGGCATATTTCTAAGTACCCGGCGAGTGGCGCCTGGCTGGCTGTTTTGTGCCCTGGCCATTACGCTGTGCAGTATTGATCTTGGCTTAACTTTGAACCGGCTGGTACTGGCCATTACTGTATTTGCAGTGCTCTCGAAACTGCGATTACTGGAAAACACGGCGCTGTGGTGGCTTATTGGCATACTGGCCCTGGCGGGAGTCATTTCTTACAGCATTTATATATGGCACTATCTGTTACTGGAAATGGCGTCTCCCTGGTTCAATCAGCTGCCCATTTTTCGTGAATCGTTTTTGGCTCGGGGAGTAGTGTTTGCAGTGCTGTGCCTGTTGGTTTCTACCCTTAGCTATTGGCTAATCGAACGCCCGGGTATCACTCTGCTACGCGGCACAAGACGCAAGCCCTACGGCCCGCCGCTCGCTGGCGCAGCCGCTTTACCGGTTCTCAAGCAATAAGCTGGCGAAAGTCCTGGCACGCCGCTGAAATTAAGCAAATGTAACTGGCTGAGCCACGCATTCCGGTCTATTGTAGTTTTATATTGGTCATTTGATCGAAATAGAATTTTGCATTCGGAGAAACCCCATGAATGGCTGCCCGTTTTCCAACATGATTGACCCCGATACCTACGCAGAAGGTATGCCCTATGATGAACTGAAGCGAATTCGTGAATCAGGCCCGGTACACTATATGGAAGACCCCAGACTGGGTGTGCCCTATTGGCTGATTACCGGGCGTGATGAAATAGACTTTATATCCAAGCGCCCCATGCAATTTTCCAGTGAGGCGCGAACCGCCATTGCTGAGGAGTTCACTCAGGAAGAAGTGGACACCATTCACCGCCACATGACAATCAACATGGATCCGCCGCGGCAACTCAAGTCACGTAAAATTGTGCGCGCAACATTCACCCCCCGCGCTGTGGACTCCTACGAACCGCGCTTTCGCGCCCACGCCAAGCGCATTGTCGACGCCGTTGCCAGCCGTGGAGAATGCGAGTTTGTTGAGGAAGTGGCAGCTGAGCTGCCGCTACTGGCCATTCTGGAGCTTTGCGGTATTCCACCGGAAGACCGCAAAGATTTTTTCGAATGGACCAACGCCATGATGTTCAATCAGGATGAAGAAATGGCAGCCAGCCGAGTGGAGTCTGATGAAGCATCCATGAATGTGATTGCCTACGCAATGAAACTGATGGAGCGGCACAAAACCAACCCACAAAAGGACATCATTGGTGCGCTGCTGGACGGCAATGGCAAAGAGGAAGGCTTGACGGATGATGAATTCTGCTGGTTCTTTTTGATGTTGATCAGCGCCGGCAATGAATCCACTCGCACGGTTACCAGCCATGGCATGCGCCTGTTAATGGAGCACCCCGAGCAACTGCAATACCTGGTGGACAACCCGGATAAAATCCCCGGTGCCTGCGAAGAAATGCTGCGCTACAACACGGCCTTCATTCTGATGCGCCGCACCGCGATGGAAGATGTGGAAGTGGCTGGCCAGATGATCAGAAAAGGCGACAAGGTAATCATGCACTACCACACGGTAAACCATGACGAATCCATCTTCGGCGACGATGCCATGGAGTTCGACGTGACCCGCCCGGAGCGCATGCCTGACCTGTACAACCAACACCGTTCTTTTGGTATTGGCCAGCATTTTTGCCTGGGCAGCCATCTGGCCCGGCTGGAGCTGCGCATCATGTTCGAGGAAATCATCCCGCGCCTGCGCAACCCCAAGCTGGTTGGTGACATCAGTTACACACGCTCCAATCTGGTCAATGGTATCAAGCACATGCACATCACTTTTGACCCGGAGCAAGCACGGGGCGAACAGGCGGCCTGACCGCCAAAATACTGAGCCGTGAAAATAGTTGACCACGACAAACGCCGCGAGGAAATGGCCGAAGCCGCCGCGCGCGTGGTTGCAGCCGACGGGTTCGAAGCCTTAACGACCCGGCGCCTCGCCAAAGAGCTTGGTTGTTCCCTGGGCGTACTCTCGCATTACTTCCCCAACAAGGAAGAGATCGTGCTAGCCGCCTTCCAATGGGCCAACCAGTGCATCGCCAGGCGGATCAGCCACGCCGCCAAAGGCCCACTTACGCTGGACCAATTCAAGCCTTTGCTGCTGCAGGTGCTGCCACTGAACAAGCAAACAGACCTTGAGTGGCGAGTGCGTGCGCACCTGAACACCTATGCACTAAGCCACGCACGCCTGATGAAAAAACACCGGGAGGAATTGCGCAGCGGCTATCAATTAACGGCCGAATTACTTCGTGACCTGCAGGCCTCGGGACACATAAGAAACGATATTGACCCGGATGAAACCGCAGGCACTGTTGTCGACCTAATGACTGGTCTGGCCATGAACCTGCTGGTTTTGCCTTTGGCAGAACGCAAACAACGCGTGGCGTTTATTGACCACTATTGGGAAGCGCTTCGCTCTGAGCGCTCAACTGCAGCGCAGGCCGTTTAAACCAATACTGAATCGCCCGCTTCAGGCAGGAACGGGCCATAGCGTCGGTGACCGATTCTACCGGCGAGTAAAACCTTGCACAGCGGCTGTTACTTTCGCGCCAATTCCACGAACTGTTGCTCATGGTAGTCGGCGTCGCCGAGAGTGGTGTTGATCATCATCAGACGCTTCACATAATGGCCAACGGCCAGCTCATCGGTCATTCCCATACCACCGTGAATCTGGATGGCCTCGGCGCCAATGTGCTTCCCGGCACGGCCCACCATTATTTTCAGTGCATGGAGGTTCTTGGCAATATCCTGTTCATCGCGGTTGCTTGGGTCTTCGTCAATTGAGCAGACGGTGCGATACAGCAAAGAGCGGTGTTGTTCGCAGGAGGCGAACATATCCACCATGCGGTGTTGCAAGGCCTGGAAGGAGCCGATGGCAACCCCAAACTGCTCGCGGGTTTTGCTGTATTCCACGGTTGTGTCGAGCAGCACCTGCATAGCACCCTGCGCTTCGGCTGCGAGAGCCACCAAGGCCTGTACGGCCACACGGCTGAGAATATCCGCACCACCACCGGCCTCTCCAAGCAAAGCCTCCGAACCCAGCGCCAGGCCGTTCAGGCGAATATTTGCAACCTGCTGGCCATCCATCAGCGAATAGCCAGTGCGCTGTAGCGCGGGTTCATCGGTATCCACCAGAAACAGACTGATGCCGCCGCTGGAATCCAGAGCCGAAACAATGATCTTGCTGGCAGCCAAGCCATTGAGCACCACGGTTTTCTCACCATTCAGGCGATAGCCAGAGCCCGTTTTTTCGGCACGGGTGTCGATTTGGCTGAACGAATAGCGGCTGTGGCGCTCGTGGAAAGCCAGTGCCCCGTGCAGAGAACCGTCGATAATTTGCGGGATAAGCGCCTGCTGCAAGGCCGCATTGCCGCTTTCAGCCAGCGTACCGCCAAACAACAGCACAGTTGCCAGGTAGGGCTCAATCACCAGGCCTTTACCGAACTCTTCCATCACCACCATCAAATCAGCCGCACCGCCGCCAAAGCCGCCGTGTTCTTCACTGAAAGGCACAGAAAGCCAACCCAACTCGGCCATTTGCCGCCAGTTGTCTGCGCTGAAGCCGGCTTCCTCGGCGATGTACTGCCGGCGTGACTCAAGCTCGTAACGATCGCTGACAAACCGGGTAACGCTGTCTTTTAACAGCGTTTGTTCTTCTGACAATTCAAAATTCATGGAAACACTTCACTCAAGTTGCACATGGCCTTACAGGCCGAGAACGTACTTCGCGGTAATATTGCGCTGCACCTCGTTGGAGCCACCAAATATGGTGGCCGCGCGGCCATACATAAACTCAACCCGCGCGTCGCTGCCATATTCATGGCCAATGGTTTGCCAACTCTCGCCAGGCTCAACCGCTATACCTGAGTAATATCCGGCCAGGTCCATGTGTAGCTGGTCCAGGCTTTGGCGTATCTCCGTGCCCTTGAGCTTCAGCAGGGACGAGGCCGCCCCGGGGCCTTTGCCTACCGCGGCCGATGCCAGCGAGCGCAGCTCGGTAAATTCCAGCGCCATCAGCTCTACTTCGATAGCCGCCAGCCGTGAAGCAAACTTGGGGTCATCCAGCACACAGCCCTCGCCCCACTTCTCCTGCGCGGCGTGCGTACGAATCTGGCTGAGCTTTCGCTTGGAGTCGCCCACGCCCGCAATCGCGGTGCGCTCGTGCTCCAGCAAGGCCTTGGCATAAGTCCACCCTTTGTTTTCCTCTCCAATGCGATTGGCCAGCGGAACCCTTACCTGGTCAAACTGCACTTCATTGAGCGTATGTTTGCTGTCAATGGTGTGGATGGGGTTAACCGTGATACCCGGCGAGGTCATGTCGATCAGCAGGAATGAAATGCCTTCCTGCTTCTTGCCTTCCTGGCTGGTTCGTACCAGGCAGAAGATCCAGTCGGCATGCTGCGCATAAGTGGTCCAGATCTTCGCGCCACTAACCACATATTCATCTCCATCGCGCTCGGCCTTGGTTTGCAGCGCGGCCAGATCTGAGCCAGCGCCGGGCTCTGAATAGCCCTGACACCACCAGTCTTCACTTTTCAGAATGCGAGGTAAAAAACGTTGCTTCTGTTCAGCACTGCCGAAGGTATAAATGACCGGACCCACCATTATCAAACCAAAGGGCACCACATCCGGAATGCCGCGCAGGGCGCGCTCGGTTTCAAAGATGTACTTCTGAGTCAGGCTCCAGCCGGTGCCACCGTACTCTTTTGGCCAACCAGGTGCCACCCAACCTTGTTTATACAGACGCCTCTGCCATTCAACCATGCCGGACTTCACACCATCCGGGCCGCGTAACAAGGCTAGTAAGTCATCATCAAACTGCGCGTCGAGAAAGGCTCTTACCTCTTCTCTGAACGCCAAATCGTCGGCGGAAAAATTAGTGTCCAATAGTAACTACTCCTGCTCGAACGTCACTCATCGATTATACAAAGTTTACAGCGACAGCGCTGCGCTTTGGTTTAGCAGGCCAGGCGTGCAGGAAGCAACGCTTTGGTAACTTAAGCCCCGGCGGCTCAATCGACGGTAATACCCGTGTTCTTCCCGTTCAGGCTGACTGCGTTACGCCGTTTCCAATAGTGCTCCATGCCCTCTTCCTCTTTGACAGCCAGAGCTTCCTGCAATTTGCTTCGCTCTTGCACAAAGTCGTAGTGCGGTACGCCAAAACCACAGGAGGTCAGCACCATCTGCACGGTGAGCTCATACACCTGACGCATACCGGACAGCTTCGGAAAGCGCGCCACATGCTCGTCCCAGCCTGGATCTCTGGGGTGGATGGTATTGGCCGTACTAATAGGTACTTAGGCCTCAACGCGAGGTTTGGCCCAGGTTTCGTATTTGACTGGAATTCACCCGGTTATAAAGCGCCACTGTCTCTGACGTGGTACTCTGAGTGGGAACTCTGATGCGAACTGCCCCGCTTCTGGGGTTGTACCAATAGGGATGATCATGGCTTTCAACGGTTTTATTACGCGGATGAAACCAGTCGGGCTGCCCGTAAATATTTACTGCCTCACCTCGGTATGGCTCCTTCCAGGGACTTTTCGGTAGCTGATTGCCAACAAACCAACTTCGTTCAATGGTGGCAGGCCATTCACCATGCATTCGATAGTGTTGGTCGATCTTAACCTGTATCGCTTTCAGCGATGCCATTGCAGCGGCAACTTCGGCGTCTTTCTGGGTAGAAAATATTGGAGGAAACACAATAGCGGCGATAATTGCCAAAATTACGACCACCACTAGTAGCTCTAATAAACTGAACCCTGTTTTCCTTCGGCTTTCCATCAGCGGCGACTGTATTGCACAATTGACTGTGATTCTGGATGCGTTTGACTGTGATTCTGGATGCGTTCAACTCTAACACGAAAACCATTTCTCTTCATTTCACAATTGTGAACTGAGGCCAGGCCTTACACCTTACAGGGCGTTTCTGAAACCTAGCCCAATACGCTCGGCGGCTATATACTCTGCGACTCATGTGGGCACGAGCCCTTTAGTCTCCGCCTTTTATTTCCAATGCAGTGGTTTGTTCCAAAGCCAAAGCCCAGTAAAATAGCCGGTAAGCAAAGCGCTCTCCTGGCCACTGCGTACAGGATCAGCTCCGGGCATATTTGGCGCGTCGAGAAACAGCGAGAAATTCCTATGAAACAACTGATTATCATTGTGATGAATTGTTGCCTTCTGGCTTGCTCAAATCAGCAAATTTACGAGGCTGCCAAGCACAACGAACAGCTGAATTGTCAGGAGCTGCCACAGAGCCAGTATGAAGAGTGCATGGACGGTGTGAGCGAGACTTATGAGTCTTACTCTCGAAAAAGGAAAGATTCGGTTGGCGAAGAATAGCCAATTGCATTCAGGCCCTACAACTTGCCATGGAATTACTTGCCAGCCTGGCTCGTGCGCAATAAAACTGGTAAGCCCTGGTTAGCCGCTTCACTTTTTTTGCCACTGAAAAGGACCCAAAAAGATCCGAATCAATCCATGCAGCGTAACGTTTGCATGACTGACTCAAGAGATCAACGCATGATGCAAAAAATGGCTCCCCCGCCGCTTAGAAACCGCCTCGGAGAGATATTTGCCGGGAAAGACATGCTGGGGACGCCGCTGGCGCTGGCCAGAGCTCGTCTGAAGCGAGAGCCTGCAAGCCAGCCCTATCCACTGATTGTATTGCCGGGTATTGGCGCCGACGATGTCTCCACCGCGCCGCTGCGGTATTTCCTAAGCTGTCAGGGGTATCGAACCGAGGGCTGGGGCCTTGGTCGCAACCTTGCCGGGCGGGGCATGATTAATAACCTGCATGAGTTGTCTGCGAGCTGGGATGTGGATAGAGCACGAAAGCACAACGGTGAAGGCGAAGTGCCGGCCTTGTGTGACCGTATGGTTGAGCGCGTTGAGAAGCGGGTGGCGGAATTGGGCAGCCCGGTCATCCTGATTGGCTGGAGCCTTGGCGGCTATGTGGCCCGCGAGGTGGCTCGCGAACTGTCTGAGTCGGTAATAGGCGTTATTACCATGGGCTCGCCCGCCTTTGGTGGGCCTAAATTTACGGCTGCTGCGCCGTTGTTCAAACGCCGTAACGTAGACCTCGACTGGATTGAAAGCGAAGTGGCACGGCGCTACGCCACGCCGATTACTCAACCAATCACTGCTATTTTCAGTAAAAGCGACGGGGTTGTCGGCTGGACAGCAGCCATTGATGGCCTGAGCCCTAATGTGAAACATGTTGAAGTAAGTGTTAGCCACGTAGGCCTTGGCCTGAATGCCAATGTGTGGAACATAGTGCTTGCCGAGTTACGCAGCAAGGCCTTCACTCCAACACCCAGCTGAGCACACAGCAGCTTCTTACACTTTGGTGGTAAGCTCTGCCGCATTTGCGAAGTTACTGCCGATTCAAAGTTAAGTGAACTGTCCCCGGAATTCCTAATTTGCGAACTCTCAATTGCCACCATTGGCGATAAGTTTATACTCGTCCTGCAACCTGACACTAAGATGAGGCAAACAATTTTCATCCACGTTTGTGCCCATAAGTGCCTGAAGAAACTCAGTTCCAATTAAGTATTTGACCTCATCATCACCCATTTCAAAACCTGTGCTGATTGCCTCAAACACAGGTTTTAGTTTTGCCTCCGTCGAAGCTTGGGATAGAGAGTGTACGACGTATCTAACAATTTCCGAAAATAATACGTATGATAGAACCTCTCCGTCGTATGCCACCTGTTCATCACGTATTTTCTTGACGTCTTGGTTTGAGGAAACTAAAGACTCCATAAACTGATCCACATTTATAGTCATCGGCAGAACCTACAGCCCTGCATCACGAGCTTCGTTTCTAACTCGCAGTAAATCATCTCGTATTGACTCCGCCAACTTCCGGTCTGCGCCTGACAATTTCTCATTTTTGAGTATATTCCTTAATCGTGTAAAAGAATGTTCTACTTTTTTCAAGTGGAACTTACCGTGTACTGGGTTTCCAGTAAGTATTTCGTTTCTTAATGCGTCAATAGTGCTACCGTTACTGACGGGGTTTGGGCCTTTTGCTCCTTTAAAGAGATCATCAATAGCATTTTGTAAGCGAACATTCGCAGCCCTTGGCGGCACTACTACTTTCGTAATCGTTAGCTGCCTAAAAATTTTCAGCTCTCTGACAAAAGGAACAGGTAACGCGGCAAAAACGATTTCTCGCTGAATGCCAATAACTATATCAGTAGCGTCAATTCGATCGCTACCCGGATCGAATCCATGACAACCACCTAAACAAGGAATTTGTACGGAAGCTCGTACCGGCCTGTCTCGTGGATCCGATAAATCACCACCATTAGCCGTAAGATGGAAAATGCCACTATCCGCCCCATTTGCGAAGATTCCGCCTGCGGATCAAGTTACTCTGACCCCTTGATTTCTATCTTATTCTCAATCGGGGTTAAAGTCCCTAGATCTAACATATCTAAATTCACCACCAACAACTTCAAAAAGGTGCTCGTCCACTTCTCCTTTATAGAACTCATCATCAAAGGCATCTATGTTTACATCGGCGATAAGCGCATCAGCTCCAAATTCACCAAGATATATAATACTCAGGGCTCCTTTTTTACTAACTTGCAGACTACACCTCTGGAAAGGTTCGTAGTTTGCGCTACGTTTTCCGAATGCATCTACTTCACCTCTAGCAAACAATACATCCAACTTATTCAGGTCAGCGGTTGTGTGCACATAAGCCCTGTCAATATCAGCGCTACTCAATAGCCACTCACCCGTAATTACTTCATGTTCAGCCAGACACAATGAAATCGCGCTACTAACTACACCTTGATCGGTTATCGAATTTGAAGATTGACTATTTGTTGCGCATGCAGCACAAAGACAAACTAATAAAACGAGCGCAAGTTTCGCCTTCATTGCAAAATCCTCTTGGGCCTTGTTCCGCCGAAACCAAAATTTTTACAGGTCGTGTCACAGAATCCAATGGATGTCTTGCCGCTACTAAATACTCCGAGGTAGTTACCGTATCCAGTAGCCTTTATACTTTGAATATCGCTAGTACCATTACCAGCAGCAACTATGGCATTAGAGAACCTCAACCGACCACCCGGATGTGTATGGTAGCCTAACGCATCCCCTCTGTTTTTAACGCCAATAGCGCTACCAATTTTTGGTTTCGTATATACATAACCGTTTTTCGACTCGTATATATTTCCGCCAATTTCAAGGCCATACTTTTCTGATAATGGAGTTACTGCATTCAAAACTTCGGTAGCAGCCGCATCGGCTGTTGCAAATTCTCGATAAGTATCCAACGTACCATCGGTAGTCAAAGCATCAAGTTCTTTTTGCAAAGCCGCTCGCTTCTCAGCAACAGCAGCATCGCTTCCTTCAGTATTGGAGTACTCTACATCATTGGCAGCTTCAGCAATCCCACCTACTACCGCACTAAACGCCGCGAAGGCTGCCTCATTTGCGAAGATTCCGACAGCTTAGAGATAAGTGAACTGTCCTCAGAACTCATGTAGAACGAATCCCCTGCTCATCGAACACATTGGAAAAATTCTCTACAAGCTCTGGATCTATTTTCTTTTTCAACCGCCATTTCTTTAGTGACTTGTTCATAGAGTCTTGCTCTAAATTGGATAAGATTTCCGGGATTGTAAGCCCCACTTTGCAGCAAAAATATAGATAAACCCACAGTCCCTCTACCAAGTGGAGACATTTCCCCAGTCTTCCTCCATATAATTCGGCAAACATCTTTTTTGGTTCCTCTACATTTTTCAGGATACTCAGTAACTCTTGAAGATCAATGTCTGCCGTGCCGAAATTCAGAATGGGTGCTGGAGTCGAAGTCGATTCAACAAGGGCCATACTCATCCCAATCACGCCAAGTTCATCTTCTCTCTGTTTTCTAGGTAAATAATCCCACGCAATCGATTTTTCATCCGAAAAAAGCCGATCCATCACGCTGAGAAACTCACCACAAGTAATAAAGAACGTTAATTCGTCTAAATCGTCCCATGTGCCCTCATGAGGCCTAAAATTGGCCACAAATCCAGTATATAACTCTTTAAACAAGATGTTTTCTTCTGCGGATCTCTCAAAGCCCTCTTGAGTCAACCTAGCTAATACGCTATTCATCTAACACATCCAACAAATCAGCTGCAGTATTAATATCTTCCACGTCGACTAATATTCCTTTCCCCGACGGACCAACAATTACCCATTGTATACGATAGTCCCCTGGATTGAGCACAAGTGCTCCGGAAGGAATGCTCTTGCCTTTTAATGTTATGTCCGCATCATTGTGCACGGCTGATCCATCAAAATATGCCTGTCGAGCAGTGTTCAGAGCTCCAGATACCGCAATTGCAATCTGCTTTGGATGCAGCTTCTTAAATTTAAAGCCTTTGTCTCTAAATTTTACTTCAGTAAGTATGTACATGCCCTCTTCGTCGATTGCCAGAACATCAAACAATCGGCCATTCAGCTGATCAGGTTGTGTTGCTAAAATCCATCCGCCAAGCACGTTTCGTTTTAAACCGATCTGCCTGGCCCGTTCAGCCTTTTCAGCGTCTCTGCCACTCCTGATTTTCTTTCCGTAATCTACTGTTACATTACCTTTTCCGTCCGACTTGGCGTTAGCTGTAATGTTGAAGACGAAACTATCAGCCCCATTTGCGAACTTACCCTTTATGTTGGGCCTAAACGATTGTCTTTTTTCGGATGTGGCTCACTGTTGGCGATCTCTCCGTCCGACTATTACGCTCCCTTCTAATCCGCAAGCTAAAGCATAAACTATACCACCTCCAAGAAATACGCCAGCATGGGAAGATATCGGCGCACCCTTGACCGTTTCGATACCATAGATAAGAACGACAATGACAAATAAAATCGTCCAGAATATTAAGCCGTTAACGGCGCAATAGATAAAAGACTTACTTGCAGAAAAACCTCGCTTGGAGCATTGGCCAGCTATCCAACTTGAGGCCAGAAATCCCAAAGTTAAAGCAATAAAAAATTCCACTATTCATTTCTCAAGGGTTAAGTCCAAAACCGATTACATCTCCCTTTATTCCATTTAGACGTTCAATCAATTTATGATTTCCAGCAGCCCTGTTGTATGCATCGAAAACTTTCCCAAGTGCACCGCCTACTATTGCACTTGTTGCCGCACTATCAAAGAAGGCTTCTCCTTGCCTGTAATTGATAACTCCTCCAACTGCGACTCCGCGGATAGCGCCCTGACAAGTTACTTTGTATAGTATGCATGCAGCGGATCCTAGGGTTCCTGCGGCTATATTTTCATTACGGCGATTGGCACGCCCAGAATCTCTGGACTGCAAATCGAAATAGCTGGTAGTAAAAATAAATCCGCTACCTGGCTGAACCTTTAGACGTAAGAGAGATACGCCGCGAACTACAACCTCCTCCATCGGACCTGCTGCATCGTACCTTCCAACAGTAGGTCCACCTCTGTCAGTCTGATCTGTATCAAACACGTGTTCGGGTACGTCACCATTTATATCAGGTGTACCAGTATCGACCGTACCAGTATCTACATCGGGACTATCGATCGTTCTCTGATTAGCAGTTGAACCTGAACTGTTAGCCAAAGCACCTACTGCAGCGCTGAACGCCGCAAAAGCCGCCCCATTTGCGAATTTGCCTTTGGGTCAACAAGACTGGGCTGGATTGAATAGATAATTATTCTATGCAAACGATTAAATCATCTTCGTAGCTACCATCTGCTTTCTTTTCAAAAGTAGCGTAGAAACCTCCACATAAGCCCTTACGTTTCAATTTCGGGCAGGCAAAAAAATCCCCTTCAGAATTTGTGAACCACAAGTAGTCTTTATTACGGTCGTCGATTAGTTCTTTCGGAACTTGTTCTGCAGAATGCCATCCGTTCCTATCCAAGTCATAGTCACACTCAGAAATGCTTGCGCATCCCTGCAATATCATCAATACAACAATCAATATACGCATGTCTATCGCTTCCAATCATTGCCAATCGCAGGACAGCTCCAAGTTGATGCCGAGGCTCCGCCACAACTAAAGGTTCGCTTGCCGAAAAACCCTGGCGATCTCGGGCCATGTCGATAATTTCCTGTGTCGCCAAATGAGTAAATACCCCGGAATTCGGAGAACCCGCCTTTTACCAGTGCTTTATACTGGTTTCTATCCCCGCTTGAGGGGCGAGAGCCGTATCCAGCCGGATGTAAGTGATTTATACCCACTAAACTACTTTGCAAACCTTTTACACTCAACCGAATTGCATCTGGGTGGTTGCTAGTAAACGCCGCGCTGTTGTAATAGGTCTGTTTACCATCAGCATTAACGTGGCCTTTTATAGTCGCTACACCATACTCATTTTTAGTCCCGCTTGCGGCAGCTGCTGCCCGTGCAGAATCTTCACCAGCTTGTAATGCTTCGTCCATTGAGGTGTGAACGCTCAGAGGGTCTCCATTCTCATCATAGAAATTCGGAGTCGCCTTTTCGATTTGATCGTGGGGTGTATCAGTATGTCCAAGAACGACTTCGTCGGGAGTTGCAAAAGCACCCACTGCGGCAGCAAATGCCGCAAAGGCCGCCCCATTTGCGAATTTGCCTACATACAATCAAATTCATTTGCAAACAGAGCTTCTGTCTCTTTCGTGAATTTTCCGCCGACCCCATGTTTATGACTAAATAATCTTTCTAGGCTATTTTGTTCTCTGTACTTATTGAGATATGAATTCAGATCTAGATTCATCCTAACGTAATTTCCATTTTCGTCTTTAAAGCTCAAATCCACTCCGACGTTATCAGCAAGCTCAGGAACTACAATGAACGAAAACTGTTCAACAGATTTTTCAGTTATGCATCCTCTCCCCTCTAACATCGTCAATGGAATATCAGCCTCCAATCCGAATGAACTCCCAAAGTTCTTCACACCAAAGCTATAACCTGAAAAAGTTTTTCCATCTAGATCTCGTAATACTTTTATCTTGATGTTGATCATAGCGGTCGTCTCACTGATGTAAACCTTCACTCCATAATCGCCTTCTACATTTGGATCAATCGCCAAATCTTCCTTTGACGCCGCAATAGAACATCCAGCAATTAGGAAAAACCCCGCAATGACATATCGTAAACGCATCTTAAAGCTCCTCGTTTAATCCTCTACTCGCACCAACTACACCTAACAACTGCCAAGTGTCCAGCAATATTTGCTTGAGGGTGACCTCCGCCTCTTGACCTGGGATTCTGATAGTGGAAGTTCTCGTGCGCAATTGTGCTAAGTGCGCCCTGTACATTGTTATAACTGAAAGGTGTCTTACCACCGAGAGCTCTAATGTAACCGCTGCGAGCATGCGTAGCACTTCTATACACAGTAATGCTGCCTTTACCGCTTGAATCATACTCGCCATGAAGCCAACCTCTACCATCTGCGCTATTCTTATAGGTCTTGGCAGCTTCATAATTGTCAGCCGAGAAATGCTGATCACTAACTGTTCCATCTGTATTCAATGAACGAACAACATATTCATCTTTGTATTGAATACTATCGTCTCCGAGACCACCCAAATCCTCACCAGCCTGTTTTCTAGCCTCAGCTAATGCCGAATCAAAAGTATCCCGCCCCTCATTGCCATTGGGATCGGCAATTTCTCCACGACTATCAGCATAGGATTGCGCCGCTGAGCTAATTATTGCTGAGAACGCCGCAAATGCTGCCCCATTTGCGAAGATGCCACGCCACCAGGTTTGAAATAAGTGAACTGTCCCCCGAATTCCGCCCCCGAATTCGTACTTAACGCTTACAATCGCCCAGTTCCCCCATCGCCCAGGCCAGCGCGTCTGTTAGCAAACGCTGGTGCTCGGGCGCATCGTAGGCATCAGCGGCGTGGCCCATGGTAGAGTAGATACTGCGTCCTTTACCAATGCAGTTAGTCCACACGATGGGGTGGTCGCCCATGCGCAGGTCGCGGGTGTTGCCAAACATTTTTTGGTAGGGCTCATAGCTGTCTTCGTCAATGGTGGCGAGAATGTTGAAGCCCTTGGCTCTGGGGCTGCTGGCCCAGGAATACCATTCTTCGGTATGGCTGAACTGTTTGGGCAGGCCGTGCACGGCGGGGTGCTCAGGTTGTTCTATGGTGACGGTGGCTTCCTGAAACTGCGGGCCCATGATGTGGGCGGTGAAGTCGGCACCAATGAGGTTATCCATATACCACGGCCAGTCCTGATGCGAGCCATCGCCTGCGGCGTGGGTGCCCAGCCAACCGCCGCCGTTGATCAACCAGGTTTTGAAGGCGTGGCGTTGCTCGTGGTTCAGCAGGTTGCCAGTGGCGTTGTGGTAGACCACAGCCGAAAATTTGCTGAGTTGCGCGTCGTTGAACACGGCGCCATTTTCGGTGTGGTACAAGCCCCAGCCGTGTTCGTCGGCCAGGCGCTCAAACAGTTTCACGCCGGCCTCTATGCCTTCCACATGGCGGAAGCCATTGGTTTTGGTAAACAGCAGTATCGCTGGCTGCTGTAACTCGGCGGGCAGGTCCGGCGGTGTGGTTTCGTGTTCATCACTGGGAAACAGAGCGCCCCAGGCACCCGACCAGAACAGAAAGGCAATGGCCGCCAGGGCCAGCGCGGTAATAAGCAGTACCAGGCCTAACAGTATTTTTTTAATCATGAGGCGTCCTCTTGAGCAAATGACAGGTTCATGGGAAGGCACAATAGCAGCGCGTCTTCGCGCCCGTCGCGCGCCGGGTAGTAGTCGGGCCGGCGCCCCACTTCGTAAAAACCCAGCTGATAATACAGTTTGAGAGCGGGCTGGTTGGAGGGCCGCACTTCCAGCATGCAGCTGCCCACACCCATTGCCTCCAGTCTATCCAGCACGGCGCGCAGCAGCGTGCTTCCCAGGCCCTGGCGCTGCTGGCTGCCGGCAACGGCAATATTCAGGAGATCGGCGTTGTCGCGCACCACGGCCACAATGGCGAAGGCAATAATGCGGCCCTGATCGCGCAGGCAGTAGCAATGATGCCCAGCCCGCACACTGCTGACGATGTGTTCGCGCCGCCAGGGAAATTCTGCCACGCGGCCCTCTAGCTGCAGTATATCGTCTACGTCGGCCGCACCGAAGGTTTGCAGGGGAAAGCTGGTCGTCATGGTCAGCTTTGGACACGCAGCGCTTGCACATGCTGCCACGTTTCAGCCTTCAGCAAAGGCTGTTGCAGCAGGTCGGCAGAGCTGTATGTGCCCACGGCAGACAATCCGGGGTGGCTGTCGCTTATCGCTTGCAGCACGCCATGGCCAGGCTGCGGGCAGAACAATTGTTGGGCGGCCTCACCCATGAGTAACAAGCGTGCCGTGTTGTACTGGACGGCGCTGCGATCCACCAGGCCGCGCACTACGTCGGCCACGTCACCGGCTATGCTGGTCTGAGCCCAGTCCACGGGTAAAGCGCGGTATTCCTCCATGGGCCGGCGGGTCAGCGCGAACATAATGTTGCGCAGCAGTTGCAGTTGCGCGTCGCTGTGGTGGCCCAGGTCTACAATCAGCAGCTCAGCCGGGCATTCCAGCACAAAAAAGGCGGCCGCTGAGGGAGCCGCTTGTGCCGGGGTTTGCTTTGTGACGTCCGCCTGGGGCTGCTCCGGTGTTTGGGGCGCTTTCGGCGTGCTGTGACGTGTGCGTCGTGGTTTGGCACTTGCTGCGGTGGAACCCAGCATATCCGCTGCGCGTGGCCGCCCCTGCCCGCTGGGCGCCTGAGGCTGGCGCTCGACCACACCCTGCTGCAGCGTGCTTGCCGGCTCAGCCTTGCGGCGCGTTACCAGAGCACTTGGCTTGGCACCGGGTACGGAACGATGTGGGCGCAATGGCACGATGTCCAGCGCTGTAAGATATTGTAATCGGCGGGCGGAATTCATTGCGCGCTCCGTGGGCGAAGACGGTATTATACCGTTCGCAACGCAATTGCACGCCAGGCCTGGCTGAATGCGCCGTGGCCGGCCACCCAATAAGGAGAATTCATGCCCGACGCAGCCCCACTATTACTCGGCCTTGGCGAGAAAAAAGTCTTTCTGAACCCCAAATACGCCAACCGACACGGTTTAATCGCCGGCGCAACCGGCACCGGTAAAACCGTTACCATGCAGAGCATGGCCGAAGCCTTTTCGCGCATTGGGGTGCCGGTACTCATGGCCGACGTGAAGGGCGATGTGTCCGGCATCAGCCAGCCGGGGGCCAGCCACCCCAAGGTGGAAGAACGCTTCGCCATGATGCAAATCAGCGACTACCAGTGGGAAGGCAACCCCACGGTGTTCTGGGATTTATACGGCAAGAAGGGCCACCCCATTCGGGCCACGGTGTCCGACATGGGCCCTACCCTGCTGGCCAGGCTGCTGGATTTGAACGAAACCCAGGAAGGCATTCTGACCATTGCCTTTGCCGTGGCCGACGACCAGGGCATGCTGCTGCTGGACATGAAAGACCTGCGCAGCATGCTGCAGCACATTTCTGACCACCGTCAGGAATTCAAGGCCGACTACGGCAACATTTCTTCAGCCTCAGTGGGCGCTATTCAGCGGCGCTTGCTGGTGCTTGAGCGCGCCGGCGGCAAAAAGTTCTTCGGCGAACCAATGCTGGACCTCAAAGACCTGATGAGCTGCAACGCCCAGGGCCGCGGCCGGGTGAACGTGGTGGTGGCCGACACGCTCATTCAAAATCCGCGCCTGTACTCCACCTTTTTATTGTGGTTGCTGTCTGAGCTGTTTGAAAACCTGCCCGAAGTGGGCGACCCGGACAAGCCGGAGTTTGTGTTCTTCTTTGACGAAGCCCACCTGCTCTTTCAGGATGCCCCGAAAGCCCTGGTGCAGAAAATTGAGCAAGTAGTGCGGCTGATTCGCTCCAAGGGCGTGGGCATATTTTTTGTGACCCAAAGCCCGTCCGACCTGCCAGACACGGTGCTGGCCCAGTTGGGCAACCGCGTACAGCACGCGCTGCGCGCCTTTACTCCCAAAGACCAGAAAGTGGTGCGCGCCGCAGCCGACACCTTCCGGGAAAACCCCAAGTTCGACACCCGCGAAGCCATTACCTCCATGGGTGTGGGTGAGGCACTGGTGTCTGTGCTGCAAAGCAAGGGCACGCCCACGGTCGTGGAGCGTACCCTGATTGTGCCGCCGTTTTCGCGCATAGGCCCGGCCAAGCCCGCCGAACGTAAGGCGGTACAGGGCGACAGTCCCTACGGCCATAAATACGACCAAACCATTGACCGTAATTCCGCCCATGAGATGCTGGTCGTGCGGGCCGAGGAGGCCGCCAGACGCGCCGAAGAACAGGCCAAACGCGAAGCCGAGGCCAAAGCCAAGGCCAAGCAAGCCCGGGCCAGCCGTTCCCGCTCGCGCCGTGGCGATTCAGTTAGCGAGGCTTTTTTGAAAAGCGTCACCCGCTCCATTGGCAGCCAGGTAGGGCGCAAGCTGATTCGCGGTATTCTCGGCTCGCTGTTTAAAGGCTGAGCGCGGCGCAGGCATACGGCAGTGCGCGATTGAGCTCGTTTAGCGGTGTGGAATGCCATGTTTAAATATCTGCTGTTTGTGGCTGTCTGTTATGGCCTGCTGGTACTGGCCGTGTACCTGATGCAGGAACGCATGCTGTACCTGCCGAATACCCCTGGGCGGGCGCTGATCCAGAACCCGGCCGATGTCGGCCTGGCCTACGAAGACGTTCACATCACCACCAGCGACGGTATTGCTTTGCATGGCTGGTTTGTACCCGGGCCATCAACACGCACCCTGCTGTTTTTTCATGGCAATGCCGGCAATATCTCGCACCGCCTGGAGTCACTGCAACAGTTCCACAGCCTGGGTTTGTCGGTATTGATTATCGACTACCGCGGCTACGGCCAGAGCGGCGGCACGGTCAGCGAACAGGGTCTGTACCGAGATGCCCGGGCCGCCTGGCGTTACCTCACTGAGCAGCGTGGCATCCACCCTAACAATATAATCGTGTTCGGCCGCTCACTGGGCGGCTCAGTGGCGGCCTGGCTGGCGGCGCGGCGGGAAGCGCTGGCACTTATTGTGGAGTCATCCTTTACGTCGGTACCGGATGCCGCACAGGCACTGTACCCATGGCTGCCGGTGCGCTGGCTAAGCCGGCTGCAGCACGCCACGGCTGACTACATTCGCGCTGTACACAGCCCGTTGCTGGTGGTGCACAGCCGCGGCGATGAAATCATTCCTTTTCACCACGGCCAGGCCATTTTCGAAGCGGCGAATGAGCCGCGCAGTTTTTTGGAATTACGCGGTGGCCATAACGACGGCTTTATCGTTAGCGAGCAAGTCTACCTGGCCGGTTTGCGGCGTTTCCTGACAAGCCTGCCGGTTTCCAGCCCTCAGTCGTAATCGGCCAGCAGAAAATGCACACGTGCGGTTGCCGTGGATGTGTTGGGGTCGTCCTGGTAAGCGGCCACGGCCACATTGGCAATGCTCCGGCCCTGGCGGGACACACTGCAGCGGGCAAAGGTGTCCTGCACGCGAGTGGGGCGCAGGTAATCCAGCGAGAAGTTGATGGTTTTTGGCAGCACCGGTTGCTCCATTTTGGCCAGCAGATGAAAGGTAGCCGCCAGCTCCAGAAAGGCGCCCACCACCCCGCCGTGAATCGCCGGCAGCGTTGGGTTGCCAACCAGCATCGGTTGGGCCGGTAACTTGAACAATACATCGCCACCGGTAATGCTGGCCTCAATGCCCAGAAACCGGGCGTATGGAATGCGTTCCAGCCACAGGCGCAGCACCTCGCCGTCGGGGCTGCGTTCAATCAGGTCGCTGAGCTTCACTCGCCGCTCTCCACCAGCTGCCACAGCTTCTCCAGATCCAGCTCCTGCATCACCACAAAACTGCCGGTGGCTTTGGCAATTGGCTCATCCGGGCTGTCGCACCAGGCGATGCCTTCCAGAAACAGAATTTTGCGGGTGGCACGGTACACCCAGGCCGTGGCCATGATATCGCTTTGCGTCGTGGCCACGCGCAGGTGGTCAATTCGCAGGTCCAGAGTGGGCGTGATCGTGGGTGGCACCTGCTCGGAACACAGCCCGGCAATACCCAGGGTCTGGTCCATTAACACTGTAATGGCTCCGCCGTGCACCGCCCCGGTAGTGGGGTTGCCCACCAGCTCTTCACGCCAGGGCAGGCGCATGGTCAGCTTTTCGCCGTCCACACCGGCAAAACAGATACCCAACTCGTCCGCATGCGGAATATAGTCGGACATACGGTCCACCAGCAGGCGAACCCGGTTTGCATCTCTACCACTCATAGTGGAATTATTGAGCAAGGCATCGGCTGAGTACAGCGAACAAGTACCCTTGAAATGACAAAGCTTGGCCCGCCTTTGCCCGAAATCACTTATACTACCCACCCCCAGGTAGGTCCAGGATCAAGGTCGGGTATGGCGGAATGGGTCATACAAACGAAGCTTCACCCACCGGTGCGGTTTCGAAATCTCGTGCCAAGGCGCCGGCTAATGACACTGATGGACCAGGCATTTGATGCCCACCTAACGCTTATGCACGCGCCAGCCGGGTTTGGTAAAAGCACCTGCCTCGCGCAATGGCAGGACTCATTGCAAGGCAACAGCGTACCGGTTGCCTGGCTGTCGCTGGACGAGTACGACGCCGACCTTTTTCAATTGCTTACTTATTTGCGTGAAAGCTGTCGTCATGCCGGTATCGGAGACACCACCAGCATTCCACGAGTCCCTCAGGAATACACACAACTTTCCATCGCCGAATTGTGTGCTGCTTTCATCACCGCCATCAGCAAGCACAAAGGGCGCTGCGTGCTGATACTAGATGACTTTCACAGGGTGCAGGAAGCGAAGGTTCTGGAGTTCATGCACCATCTGGTTCTCGCCAAGCCGGTCAATTTGAGTATCGTTTTGTGTACCCGCGAGTTTCCAAAAAAGATGGCACTGGCCGATTTACGTATACATGATGAGTTGCTGGAGCTCAGCCAGGATGAGCTACGTTTTACGACCGATGAGATTCGTGAGTACCTCGAATACTGGTGCCGTGAAGACGATACTATCGACTGGCCGGAGAAACTCTTTGAGCGCACTGAAGGCTGGCCGGTTGCCTTGCAAATCGTTCGGCGTTGGGTGAGTGACGGCATGTCTATGGACGAAACCTTACACCAGTTGTCAGGAAGAAGCTCGGACCTGATCGATTATTTTCTGGAGCAAGTCTTCGAATCACTTCCGGAAGAAGTACGACACTTTCTGGTTTGCACCTCGATACTGGAACGCATTAACGGAGACCTGGGCGGTGAGCTATGCCCGGGAACGGACAGCTGGACATTGCTGGATACGCTCACCCAAAAAGATCTGTTTGTACAGGCACTGGATTTACAAAAAGGCTGGTATCGCTACCATCGGCTATTCACGGAATTTTTGCAGGAACGTCTCACCCGGCTGGGCCAAAACACCCTGTCAGACTTGCATCAACGTGCAGCCAACTGGTTTATGCAGAACGCATATCATGCTGAAGCGGTTCAGCATGGTATGGCCAGTCGAAACTACGTGTTTTGCGCCCAAATTCTGGAGGAACTTGGGGGTTGGCAATACGCGCTTAAAGGCCATATTTCTCTGGTGCAGGGGGTTCTGGAGCAACTGGATGATTCCTTGTTACATAACTTTCCAAGATTATGGTTGGCGAAGATTTACCTGGCGGTTCGTCTGGGCCGAATGAAACTCGGGGAGAATGAGCTTCAGCGTTTTCAGCAGTACCACTTGGGGTGCCAACAGCAAGATCACGCACTGATGGCAGAAGCTCAATTGATGAGCGCAACGATCGACCGCTATGGTGACCGGCCGGTAACCAGCACAAGCCTGCAAGAACTTGAGAGTCTTGGAAACCGCCTACCACCGGATAACAATGTACTGCACGCCGTTCGCTGTAATCTGCTGTGTGCTTTGTACCGTGAACTGGGCCAGTTTGAAGCATGCATGACAGTCGGCGATCAAGCCATTTCACATTATCGAGAAATGGGCTTTGTCTACACTGAGGCGTTTATTTATTTTCACGAAGGCTTGGCCTGCCTTCGACAGGCCAGACTCAGAGACGCCGAGTCACTATACAACGAGGGCTATGACATTGCGCTGGAAATGTACGGCGACGAGTCTGACCTGGCAGCTATAGGACGGGCCTTTCTGGCTGAGGTTTGCTATCAAAAGAATAAGCTGCACGAGGCTAAAGCCCTGCTTTCCAAAGCGATACCGCATATCGAGCGGGCAGACGCCTGGTTGGAGGTCTATGCCGCGGCCTACCTCACACAAATGAAATTGCATTGGGCCTGTGGGGACACTCAGGCTCTGGAGCGTACCCTTTCCAGGGCAAGGTCAGTGGCGGTCAACCGCGGACTGATCAGGCTTCAGCGCATTGTTGACCTGCAAGCAGCCGAGCTAGCTCTGAAGGCCGCCACCTGGACACCGAACGCTGCGCCAGCGCCGCCTGTCCTAGAGCTGCAAACTGAGCTTCCAACAGACGAAATCGGCCGGCCACTTGCCTGCTGCCTCCTCGCGCGCACACTGCTTGCGCAAGGCGACTACGACCAGGCAGCCGCTTATCTTGAAGATGAGCTTAAGGTCGCACAGATGGGGCAACGCGTGCAATTAGCACTTTCACTGAACATTTTACTGGCGGTCTCATTCTGGCTTGCACAGCGCAAGGATCGTGCAATTGCCACGTTTGAATCCGCCATATCCACGGCCATATTCGAAGGAAACAAGCGGCAATTTATTGATGAAGGCCCCTTGATCTCCGGTATCATTTGCGAAATAAGCAGCGGCGCTGAAAGCCGCCGTGGCAATCGGCTCAGAGATGCATTTATTGCGGAACTCAGCGCAGATCTGCGGTTGGAAACCACGGTTGAGGTATCACAAGACCATATCCTCAGCCCGCGTGAGAGGGAGGTGCTTACCCACGTCCTGAAAGGACGCTCAAACAGGGAAATCGCAGAAGCCATTCCCCTGTCGATCAATACCGTAAAGTTTCACCTCAAAAATGTGTTCGAGAAGCTTGAGGTATCGTCGCGAAAAGACGCAGTCTCAATCGCCATCAGAAACCGTCTGGTTTGAGCCATAACAGGCCATACCTACCCGGATATCGTTACCACCCTACCCGGGGCGGGTGTTCTGGCATCGCAGCCAGTCTTATACAGTGACCAATATGCAGTAATAACTGTTGCTCAACAAAAGACTGTACGCGGAGAAGACTCACCATGAATCTGTTGCAACGCCACCACTCGCGCTTGACGCGCACACTCATGACACTGCCTTTATCACTGTTCCCTTTATCATCAATGTATAGCGCTCTGGCCCTCGCTCAGGAACGTGCCGTTCTTGAAGAGGTGATAGTGACGGCCGAGGCGCGCGCTGAAAACCTGCAGGAAGTGCCAGTTGCAGTTACCGCATTCTCAGCACAGGACATTGTAGACGCCGGCATTGAATCCACGGCTGACTTTATCGCCCTGACCCCCAATGTATCCTTCGATGATTCATTCACAGTCGGCAACAGCTTTGTCTCAATTCGCGGGGTTACCCAAATCAATAACGCCGACTCGCCCGTGGCCATTGTGGTCGACGGTGTGCCACAAAACAATCAGAAGCAGTTCAAAATGGAGCTGTACGATATAGAGCGTATCGAAGTACTGAAAGGTCCACAAGGCGCGCTGTATGGGCGCAACGCAATCGGTGGTGCTGTTAACATCATCACTAAAGCCCCCAGTGACGAATTTGCAGGGAGCGTCAAGCTGGGCATAGGCAACGGCGGTACGAAGAAGCTCCAGGCGACCGTCAGCGGGCCGATTGTCGAAGATTCGCTGTATTATCGCCTGTCGGGCTCGTACAAAGACAGTGACGGTCTGATCGATAACACTTTCCTGAATACCGAAGTGGACTTTGTGGAGTCCACCGACCTTCGTGCCAAACTACTGTGGCACGCCAGCGACTCACTAAGTGTCGATTTTAGAGCGGCAACGTCATCTCTGGAGGGAGGTGCAATCTACGATTCCGCTTTCTGGAATAACACCGGGCCAGGCAATACCAACGAAGAACGTCACCCGATTACTGACATTCTAGGCAACAGTGATAGAAGTATCGACGAATTCACCGTCAAACTGAATTGGCAAACCGACGCCGGCTCGCTGCTGTATATTGCTGCCTACACAGACATTGAAGAAGACTACTTCGGGGACCTGGATTTCTGTAATCCTGTGGACTGCCCAGACGGCTTCTTTGGGCTCGGCCAGGTCGACCAGATGCAGGACCTACAGGTTGAGCTGCTCAGCCATGAGCTGCGCTGGACCTCACCGGGTGACCGGCGTTTCCGCTGGGCAGCCGGAGCATTCTGGATAGAGACCGAACGCACTTTGTCTACCGTAGCCACGTTGGTGGATCTTGGCAATTTCCCGATTGTCGTCAGTACTGAAGATAACGAGAATACAGCTTCAGCGGTATTCGCACAATTTGAGTACGACATCACCGAACAACTGGAATTGTCGGCTTCTATTCGCTACGACGATGATGACCGTGAGCAGACCGATGTCGCAACCGGGCTGAGTCGGGACGTTTCCTATGACGCCACTCAGCCAAAGGTGACGTTGACTTGGACGCCGACCGAAGACCAGTTACTGTATGCTACGTACGCGAGAGGGTTTCGTTCAGGAGGGTTTAACGGCATAGGCGGCCGGGAGTTTGACGACGAAATCGTTGACAATGTTGAAATTGGTTACAAGTCAAAGTGGCTAAGCGATAGGCTGCTTTTTAATGCCGCAGCTTACCGCGCCGACAGCGAAGACTTTCAGTTCTTTTTCGTCGACATCAACGCTGGCGGCGCTCAAGTGATCGACAACCTCGATGAGGTAATACTGACTGGCATTGAGCTGGAGTTGGAATTCGTGGTGGCTGCAGGATGGTCACTATTTGGTGCTTTGGGTCTTCAAGACTCGGACATCGATGCAATTGACCCCGCACTTCCAGTACCGGCAGCCACCGGAAACCGCACACCAAAAACCACAAAGAGCACTCTTAATCTGGGCACGCAATTCCAGTTTGCACTGAATGACAGCCTGCACAGCACAATTCGCATCGATTTCGAACGGCGTGGAGACAAATACTGGCATCCGGACAATGTCGACGTCATGGACCCGGTGAACCTACTTAATGCAAGAGCAAATATAGGTACCGACCGCTGGCAAATTACCGTTTGGGGTCGCAACCTCACCGACGAGTTCTTTTTTGAAGACTTCAATGCGCAACCGTTCACCGGTCTGCCATGGAATACCGGCTTTCCCACACGACCCCGTTCGTACGGGCTTGATTTTGCTTATAACTTCTAGCCTGGACTTTTCGTATGAACGGATCGAGCGAGTATTCCAGCGCAACTGGGCTGCGAATTGGCATTGATGTAGGCGGGACCAATACCGACGCTGTATTAATGCGCGGCAAAGACGTATTGGCCTATTCCAAGCAGGCGACTACACCCGACGTGACATCCGGGGTCAGCAGCGCGATCAGATCGGTACTGATGCAAAGCTCCCAAGACCCGGCAGCAATAGGTTCAGTGATGGTCGGCACTACTCATTTCGTAAATGCATTTGTCCAGCGTCGCGATCTGCAGGAAGTGGCTATCATTCGGGTCGGGCTGCCGATGACTTCTGGAATACTGCCTTTGATAGATTGGCCGGAGGAATTGCGCGACCAGATTGGCGAACACATTTTCATGGTCGGTGGCGGCAGTTATTACACTGGTCAGGAATACACTCCCCTCGATCGTCAGGCCGTCGCCAAAGCGGCACAAACCATCGCCGAACGGGGTTTGCAAGCGGTGGCTGTATCCGCTGTATTTGCGCCGATTCGCCCAGACCTTGAAACCGCTGTTGAACAAATTCTTCGCGAAGAACTCAATGATATTCACATCACGCTGTCGCATCAGGTGGGTGGAATCGGTTTGGTCGAACGAGAAAACGCCGCGATCATCAATGCGACGCTACATACGTTGGCCAATAAAGTGGTGTTGGCGTTAGAACATGCTATGCACGCGCTGGGACTAGACGCACAACTGTACCTGACCCAGAATGATGGCACGCTGATGGACACCGAAGCCGCACGGCAATACCCCATCACTACTTGTGCAGCCGGCCCCACCAACAGCATTCGCGGTGCCGCCTTCTTAACCGATGACCAAGATGCGATTGTGGTTGATATCGGTGGCACTACCACCGACGTAGGCGTGTTGTCGAAAGGTTTCGCCAGGGAAACCAGCGACTCATTCGAAATGGGTGGTGTTCGTACCAACTTCAATATGCCGGATGTCGTGTCCGTCGGACTCGGTGGAGGCACTGTTGTTCACCGTTTGGAAGCTGGCCAGGTAGTACTCGGCCCGGAATCTGTAGGGTATAAACTCAGTGAAGAGGCGCGGGTGTTTGGCGGTAGCACTCTTACCACCAGTGATGTAGCAGTATTTCGTGGGCAGCTGGATTTAGGTAGCAAAGCTTTGCTAAACGATCTTTCGGTTGAGCAAAGTGAACTTGTTGCACGTCTTGCCCATCAGACCGTCGAATCTGCAGTTGACCAACTGAAGACCAGTGCAGCCGACATTCCGGTCATTCTGGTGGGTGGCGGCAGCGTGCTAATTGACGGCGATCTGAAGGGCGCTTCTAAAGTGGTCAGACCTGAGTTCGGTACCGTGGCCAATGCCATTGGCGCTGCCATTGCGCAGGTTGGAGGGCGCGTAAAACAACTGCTGGACTACCAGGCTGAAGGGGGCCGTGACGCCGCCATACAAAAGGCCATTCAACAGGCCACAGAAAACGCAGTCGCCGCAGGCGCCAAGATAGAAACGGTCACCGTGGTCGACATTGAAGAGCTACCGATGCCTTATATGCAAACCGACGCGATGGACGTACGTATCCGCGTGGTTGGCGATTTGAACCTGTGATTGAGGCATGCCATGCGTATTGACAATGTAGAAATCATTAAGGATCTGGCACGCGGCGCCGTATTGCTTGGCACCGGCGGCGGTGGCGACCCCTATATTGGGCAACTATTGCTGCAACAGGAGGTGCGCGAGGGACGAAGCGTTGAGGTTATTTCCGCTGACAGCCTGGCCGATGATGCCCTGATCGTTAGCGTGGCAGGCATTGGTGCACCCACGGTATTAGTAGAACATTTGCAGGCGAAAGGCATCTGCCAGCAGCTGCTGCAAAAGATGGAGAAGCAACTTGGGCAGCGCGTCGATGCCATCATACCTGCGGAAGTGGGCGGACTGAACTCTGTTATTCCATTAGCTTTAGGTGCTCAGGTGGGGCTGCCTGTTGTGGATGGCGACGGTATGGGACGAGCGTTTCCACACATCGAGATGGTTACGTTCAGTGTATACGGAAATAGCGCCTGCCCAATGATCATCCAGAATGAGTTGGGTGACACCATCGTGATTGAAAAGGCAAGCACCAACCGAAAAGCAGAGGACATCGCGCGAGTTGTTGCGGGTTCACTTGGTGCAATGGTGTACAGCGCTTTGTACCCCATGAGCGGAAAAGATGCAAAAAACAAGGCGATACTGGGGTCAATTTCATACTGCCTTGAGATAGGTCGGGGCATTCGTGAGTCACGAGCACAGTGCACGGACCCATTCGAAGGCTTGATGAGTTTGTTAAATCGGCCCGATCTTGATCGCTACGCGAAAATATTGTTCGATGGCAAGATAGTCGATATTCAGCGAGAAACAAGAGATGGGTGGCATTTCGCCACGGTGACGATGCAGGGGCTCGAGGACTCACACGACGAATTCCGGCTTGAACTGCAAAATGAATACCTAACGGCCCAACGTAATGGTAGAACAGTGTGCCTGGTACCGGATTTAATTGCCACATTGGACCGCGAAACCGCAGAGCCTGTCACTGCAGAGAAACTCAAATACGGACAGCGGCTTAAAGTGATTGGGCTGTCGGCCGCCGCGATGATGCGCCGACCCGAGTGCCTCGAGGTGTTTGGTCCCAGAGCATTTGGTCTGACCGAGCCCTTCGTTCCCCTGGAAGAGCTCAGTCCCTAATTGGGCATTGAACTCTTGGGCTCACACCGAAGCAGCTATCGCAGCCTCTTCCTCGTCCATGCCCTCCTCGATGCCGGCGAACAAGGGCGTAGACAGGTAGCGCTCTCCGGTATCGGGCAACATGCACAGTATGTTGCTGCCCGGTGCCGCCTGCCGGGCAATCTCCAGTGCGCCGGCCAATGTCGCTCCGGCCGAGATGCCGACAAAAATACCTTCTTGTTGGGCCAGGGCTTTCGACAGCCGCAATGCTTCCGGGCCTTCGTTGGTCAGCACCTGGTCGATGTAGTGCTCGTTCACGGCGTCTTCTGTTAGTCGGGAAATAAAGTCGGGGCTCCAGCCCTGCATCGGGTGAGGTGAAAACGACGGGTGACTGGCCGCCGGCTGGTCTTCGGCATCACGTTCCTGCACTACACCGCTGGTCAGCATGGGTGCGTCGGCGGGCTCGCAAACAATAATTTTGGTGTCCGGACGTTCGGCGCGCAGCACCCGGGCCACGCCTTTCAGCGTACCACCGGTACCAAAACCGGTGACCCAATAGTCCAGGTTCATTCCGGCAAAATCCTTGAGAATTTCCTGTGCGGTCGTGCGTGAATGCATGTCGGCATTCGCTTCATTTTCAAACTGGCGGGCCAAAAACCAGCCGTGTTTTTTGGCAAGTGCAATCGCCTTGTTGAGCATGCCGGTGCCTTTTTCAGCAGCCGGGGTCAACACCACCTTGGCACCAAGGAAACGCATCAGCTTACGGCGCTCCACGCTGAAGGATTCCGCCATGGTCACCACCAACGGATAGCCTTTTTGCGCACACACCATTGCCAGGCCGATACCAGTGTTTCCGCTGGTGGCCTCCACCACGGTTTGCCCAGGTTGCAGAGCGCCGGTTTGTTCGGCGTGCTCAATTACCCCCAGAGCCAGGCGATCCTTCACTGACCCCGCCGGGTTGAAGGCTTCGACTTTGACATAAACATTCACACCCTCAGGCGCCAGCTTCTGCAGCTTCACCACCGGTGTGTTCCCTACAGTTTCCAGAATATTGTCGTGAATCGCCATGGTCTCGCCCTCTGTTTGCTTACAGGCAGAATACCGCAGCTATCGCTGGAGTCACAAGAGCAGGGCTTCAGGCAAGGTTCAGCTGTTACCGGCTGTAATGACAGGCACAACAGGCTACGAGTGTTTTTCAATATGCCGAATCAACTGATCCAAACGCTTTTATGCGGCTGTTTGCTGGGCTTGTTGCTGGCCGTGAGCGCGTCCGGCCTGGCTGACGATTCAAAATCCGCGGCAACAGAGCGAAAATCCCTATCAACATTTCAAGGCAAACCCAGCCTGGAATTGCAAGCGCCGCTGCGCGAGCGACCCCGCCTTCAGAAGGCCATCATCAACCCGGACTACTGGGTGTATTCTGCCAGTACCAGTCTGTATTTTGACGACGACGGCGACGGCCACTATACCCGTTTACTGGTGGAATTTGACCTGGACACCAGTTACGCAGTTGCCGATGTTTACGCCAGACTTTACTTGAGCCACGAAGGTGGACCCTGGTTGGAATACGCCATCACCGATTCTTTTAGTGTATACGCCGACAGTGGTGATGACAGCTATGTGGTGGAAACCGACCTCATCGATGGTTACCCTTTCGGCTACTACGACGTTCTGCTGGAAATTTACGACCACTACAATAATCGCCTGCTGGCAGAATTCGGGCCGGCCGACAGCGTCGAGTTCAGCGATCTTCCGTTGGAAGACGAGGTCAGGGATCAGAGTTTTGTTGAGGTTGTTATTGACGGCGGTGGCGGCAGTACAACAATGGCAACCGTTCTGCTGCTGGCTTTGTTGTGCGCGCTACGGGCGCGGCGACAGCTCTTAGTGGCGTCGCAAACGCCAGGCCAGCAAAGCTAGCAATATCACACTGTAGATAATGGCTTCTCCAGCGTCGCTGCGAATTTGCCAGACAATATGCGCGATAACCAGCAGCGCAATCGGGTACACCAGGCGGTGCAGTGTTTTCCAGCGCCTCTTCAGGCGGCGTACCATGCCGTCGGTCGATGTGATTGCCAAAGGCGTTAGCAGCAATAGTGCTGCAAAGCCAACGGTAATGTACGGCCGTTCAACCAGCTCCTCACCCAATTCTGCCCAACGCCAACCGAGCAAAAAAGTGCTGTAGCTTAAGAAGTGCAGCACAGCGTAAACCCAGGTGCTTACGCCAATAATGCGCCGATAATGCAGCGGTCTAACGGTGTTTAACCAGGCAACTCGACGACACAGCGCCGCAAGAGGTGACACGGACAGGGTCAGGCACAACAGCCTTAGCGCCCATTCACCACTTTCATCCACCAGCACATCGGCCGGGTCCGGGCCGAGAGAGTTATTCAGCGCGCCAATCAGCAACCCCAATGCCGGCAATGCCAGCAGCAAACACAAAAACAGTTTTTTCAAAACGAGTTTTTTTCAGAGCAGTACGTGTTGTTATTAATAATGACGAGCAAGGTCCATGCCACTGTACAGACTGGCCACCTGGTCGCCATAGCCGTTGAACATTTGCGTGTCGATACGGTTGGGCGCAAATAATGACGACGGCAGACGTCGCTCACTGGCCTGGCTCCAGCGCGGGTGGTCGACTTCGGGGTTCACATTGGCGTAAAAGCCGTACTCATGCGGCGCAATCTGTTCCCAGCTGGTGCGCGGCTGCTTTTCGGTAAAACTTATGCGAACAATGGATTTAATGCTTTTGAAGCCATACTTCCATGGCACAACTAGGCGCAATGGCGCCCCGTTCTGCTTGGGAATTTCGTGGCCGTACAAGCCGGTGGCCATAAAAGCCAATGGATGCATCGCCTCATCCATGCGCAACCCTTCCTCGTACGGCCAGTCAATGGTGCTGGAAAATGAGCGCTGACCACGCATCTCCTTAGGCCGCACCAGGGTTTCAAACTTCACATAGCGGGCACTGCTGCGCGGTTCAAACTGTTGCAACATTTTGCCCAGCGGAAAACCCACCCAGGGAATCACCATGGACCAGGCTTCCACACAGCGTAAGCGGTAGATCCGCTCTTCCAGAGGGTTTTTCGCCAGAATGTCTTCCAGGTTGTAGCGGCCGGGCTTGTCCACCTCGCCATCGACTTCCACTTGCCAGGGGCTGGTGGTCAGGTTTTTGGCATAACGTGCCGGGTCATCTTTGCCGGTGCCGAATTCATAGAAATTGTTGTATTGAGTAACGTCACCGTAAGGCGTTTTTGCTTCGGCTGTGTAAAAAGGGTTGTCGGCATTGGCCGCTACCGGGTTGAATTCAAGCGGCTTGCCCTTAATGTCCGGCGCTGCCGGCGCGGTAGCGTGCGCCGTGCCGCTTTCTCCACAGGCGGCAAGTAGACTGCCCAGAGCCAGGGTGCCCGTACCCCGCATAAAGCGGCGTCGGTCCAGATAAACAGACTCCGGAGTAATTTCTGATGATGCAATGTCGCCGGGGTTTTTAATAAGCATAGGGTTTTGCTGCTGTGAAACTGAATAGGATTACAGGCTTAGACCCGGCTTTTCCAAAAAGTTTAACCGTTCGGCGGCTTCGGCCCACGAAATTTTTGCCAGGCGAACAGCACCGGGCCAGACAATGCATAAGTCGCTGCCAATGCAAACAGTACGGAGGCCGGGTCCATCGCGATCACAACAATCAGCATGGTCGCCAGTATCATCGCCACGAAGGGCACCCTGCCCTTGTCATCCAGCCCCTTGAAACTGTGATATGGCACATTCACGACCATCAGCATGCCAATGACCGCAGTCAAGCCCGCAAAAAACAACTTGCCGCCCAGGGCCAGCTCCTGCCCGATCATGCCCCACTCGGTACTGACCCACACGGTCGCGACCAGCAACATTGCTGCCGGTGGACTGGCAAGCCCGGTAAAGAAGCGTTTGTCAGCGGTGTCGGCCTGGGCGTTAAAACGGGCCAGACGCAACGCCGCACAGGCTACATAAATGAAGGCCACCGACCAACCCAGTTTGCCCAGGCTGGACAGGCAATACATAAACACGATCAGTGCCGGCGCCACGCCGAAAGTGACCATGTCCGACAGACTGTCGTACTCTTCACCAAAGCGGCTTTGCGAATTGGTCAGTCGAGCGATGCGGCCGTCCATACCATCCAGCAGCTGGCCTACAAAAATGGCCAGGCCGGCCGATGGGAAATCCAGGTTGATGGCCGCAATAATGGCGTAGAAGCCAGAAAATAGCGCTCCGGTAGTAAACAGATTGGGCAGCAGGAATATGCCACGGCGGCGCACTTTCTGGCCGTTTTCCGATACCTCTTCCACGTGTTCATCAATGGGCAGCAGGCTTTCCAGTGACACGTCGCTGCTGTCACTGCTGGAGCTCGCCTGCTCCGGTTGTTTGTTGGGCTGATCATTCATTACTGGGTCGCTGTGTTAGGGCCTGCTTGTTAGTCCCGTGCAGCATTCCACACGGCTTCGATCATGGGCTCACGCAGCCGGTTGGACAGCGTGCACAAGCCTATTTCGAAATCCGGCAAGGCCGGCCAATTGTCGAGGCTTTGTATGCTATCACGAACCGGGCTGGCATCCAGAACCAGCTCGGGCACCGCAGCCACCCCACAGCCCAACGCCACCATGCTGACGATGGCCTCATGGCCGCTCACCTGGGCGTAAATATCGGCGCGAATCTTGTGCTGGCGCAGCCAGGCCTGAACATGTCTTCTGGCCAGACCGGACTCCGCCAGTATCAATGGCGTGCGGGCCCAATCAAAGTAAGCTGGTGACGCCACGCTGGCATGATAGCCGGCCGTGTTTTGCGCCGACTGGCGCGCTGTAATAAACACCAGCCGAGAGCGGGCCAACAGCTGGAACTCAACACCGGCCGGCAAATCCTGCGGGCGCGCGGCGATGACGGTATCTTCCTCGCCGGCCAGCAGGCGCTGCAGACTTTGCGCCTGGTCGCCGGTGTGCAGCTTCAATTCAAGCTCGGGGTGACGAAGCCGTAGCCTGCTGACCAGGCTGTCTAGCAAGCGGTGGCTGGCCGTCACCGAGCAGTACAGGCTCACCTCGCCCTGCACCCGGCTGCCCCGGGTATGCAGCTCGACCTGTAATGCCTCCCAAGCCTGCAAGGTGGAAACAGCATAGCGGTGAAAACTTTCTCCAGCCCTGGTCAGGCTGACCTGGCGATTGTTGCGTTCAAACAACCTGGCACCGGCCTGCTGTTCAATGCGTTGAATCATGCGCGAGAGCGTGGACGGGCTAAGGTGCAAGCGCTCGCTGCTGCGCGCAAAATGGCAAGTGCCGGCCAGGTCGAGGTAGGCGCGCAACAGGCTGATCTCCATAAGCATTCCGTTTTATGCAATATAGCGTTGAAATTATATCATTTTACGCAACGTAGGACTTGCAGTAGACTCACCGCCCAACTTCAACCAGACAAGCACACGATCCGCATGAACTATTTCAACTCTCTGCCCCTGCGTAAACAACTGGCACAACTGGGCAAGTGCCGCTTTATGGACAGCAGCGAATTTGCCGATGGTGTGGATAAACTGCGCGGCAAGAAGCTGGTGGTCATTGGCTGCGGCTCGCAGGGCCTCAATCAGGGCCTGAACCTGCGCGACAGCGGCCTGGATGTGTCCTACGCCTTGCGCGAAGCGGCCATCGCTGAGCAGCGTCAGAGCTGGAAGAACGCGACCGAGAACGGCTTTACAGTGGGCACCTATGAAGAGTTGGTGCCACAGGCCGACGTCGTTTTGAACCTGACCCCGGACAAGCAGCACTCAAGCGTTGTGGATGCGGTTGTACCACTCATGAAGCAAGGCGCCTGCCTGGCTTATTCGCACGGCTTTAACATCGTTGAAGAAGGTAAACAGATTCGCGACGACCTCACGGTTATCATGGTGGCCCCAAAATGCCCGGGTACCGAAGTGCGTGAAGAATACAAACGTGGCTTTGGGGTGCCCACGCTGATCGCCGTACACGCCGAGAACGACCCGAATGGCGACGGCCTGGACATTGCCAAAGCCTACGCTGCTGGCACCGGTGGCCATCGAGCCGGTGTGCTGGAATCGTCCTTTATCGCCGAAGTGAAGTCTGACCTGCTGGGCGAGCAGACTATTCTCTGTGGAATGCTGCAAACCGGCTCGCTGCTGTGCTTCGACAAAATGATCGAGCAGGGTGTGGATTCCGGATATGCGTCCAAGCTGGTGCAATACGGCTGGGAGACCGTCACCGAAGCACTGAAGCATGGCGGTATCACCAACATGATGGACCGGCTGTCCAACCCGGCGAAAATCCGGGCCTTTGAGCTGGCCGAAGAAATGCGCAGCATTCTGCGTCCGCTGTACGAGAAGCACATTGACGACATCATGAGCGGCGATTTTTCCAGCACCATGATGGCCGACTGGGCTAACGATGACGCCAACCTGCTCAAGTGGCGCGCGGCCACGGCCAACACTCCATTTGAGCAAAGCGAGAACACCAGCGACGACATATCCGAGCAGGAATACTTTGACAACGGTATTCTAATGGTCGCCATGGTCAAAGCCGGCGTTGAGTTAGCTTACGAAGTAATGACCGAGTCTGGCATTATCGGCGAATCCGCGTACTACGAATCGCTGCACGAAACTCCGCTGATCGCCAATACTATTGCCCGACGCAAACTGTACGAAATGAATGTGGTGATTTCCGACACCGCTGAGTACGGTTGTTACTTGTTCGACCAGGCGGCCCGCCCGCTGCTGCAGGAGTTTATGACCCGCATTGATACCGACGTCATCGGTCGTGGTCTGGGTGACCATAACGAGGTCGACAATGCCGAGCTCATCGCCGTTAATGACGCGATTCGCCAACACCCGGTTGAAGTGGTAGGCAAGAAGCTGCGCGGCTATATGACGGCCATGAAGCGGATTATTTGATAGCAGCGTTGCCGGCCAAGAGACACACTGTTCACTGGGTTTTCCGCTAGGGCAGCTCTGAAAAATACCCAATGCCTCTGCGCAACCTGTAGCGTGGCGTGGCTAGGCGCGTGCCGCAGGCCAAGGCTGGTTGTCCTTGGCAAGGCGCGCAACGAAGTCACGGCGCGCTACAGGTTGCGCAGAGGCATTGGGTATTTTTCAGAGCTGCCCTAGACCCTGAACGCCTTTGCTCCACGCGCAATTCCGGCAATACCGGTGCGCGCCACTTCAAGGATGCCGGCCTCGCTCATCGCTTCAATAAAGGCGTCCAGCTTGCTGCTGGAACCGGCCAGTTGGATGACATAAACATCTGGCAAAACATCCACAATGGCGCCGCGAAAAATGTCCACGCAGCGTTTTACTTCTGCCCGCTGCTCGCCCTCGGCGCGCACTTTGATCAACATCAGCTCGCGCTCAATGTGTGTTTTTTCGGTCAGGTCGAGAACTTTAATGACATCAATCAGTTTGTTCAGCTGCTTGGTGATTTGTTCCAGCACGCGATCATCACCACTGGTGGTCAAAGTCAGACGCGAGATGGTTTCATCTTCCGTCGGCGCGACGGTCAGAGTTTCAATGTTGTAGCCACGCTGCGAGAACAGGCCAACCACGCGCGACAGTGCGCCGGGTTCATTTTCCATGATCAGGGACAGGGTACGTTTCATTAGCTGCGCTCCGTCTTGCTCAGGTACATGTCGCGCATGCTGCCATTTGGCGCTATCAACATGGGGTAAACGTGTTCTTCCGGGTCGACCACAATATCCATAAACACCAGCTTGTCACGCTGGGAAAAACATTCTGTCATGGCGTATTCCAGGTCAGACAGCTTCTCAACCCGCATGCCGTGGTGGCCATAAGCTTCCGCGAGTTTGACAAAATCCGGCAACGAGTCGGCGTAGGTGGATTCAGAGTGTCGGCCACCATACTGCATGTCCTGCCACTGCTTGACCATACCAAGCGCTTCATTATTAATATTGATGATCTTAATCGGCAGGTTGTAGTGCGTGCAGGTAGCCAGCTCCTGAATATTCATTTGAATACTGCCCTCGCCGGTTACGCAGGCCACGTGGGCGTCGCGAAACGCCATTTGTACACCCATTGCCGCCGGCAGGCCAAAGCCCATCGTGCCCAGGCCGCCGGAGTTTATCCAGCGGCGCGGCTTGTCGAAGCGGTAGTACTGCGCGGCAAACATCTGGTGCTGACCCACGTCTGAGGTGACGTAGGCCTCGCCCTTGGTAACACGATACAGCGCTTCAACCACCTGCTGCGGTAGAATGATGTCATCGCTGCGTGACTGGTAGCGTGGGGCATGCCACAGACCGTGCGCTTCGCGCCAGGCATCGATCTGAGTCCACCAGCGGTCGATGGCTTCGCTGGAGTAAGCGCAGTCTTTCTTACCCTTCAGGTGCCTAACCTGCTTGAGCAGGTCTTCTAACACTTGCGTTGCAGCACCAACAATCGGCACATCAGCATTGACGGTTTTGGAGATTGACGTCGGATCAACGTCAGCATGGATAATCGTCGCCTCCGGGCAGAACTTGGCCACGGTATTGGTCACCCGATCATCAAAGCGCGCGCCTACGGCCAGAATCAGGTCGGCGTGGTGCATGGCCATGTTGGCTTCGTAAAAACCGTGCATGCCGAGCATACCCAGAAACTGGCGGTCGGTGGCCGGGTAGGCGCCGAGACCCATTAATGTATTGGTCACCGGGTAGTTGAGCTCTTTAGCCAGAGCTATCAATTGTTCGCTGGCATTGCCCTGAATAACCCCACCGCCCGTGTAAATAACCGGGCGTCGTGCGGCCACTAGCAGGTCGGCCGCTTTCTTGATCTGCTTACCGTGGCCGCGAGTGGTCGGGTTATACGAGCGAATGCGAACATCCTTGGGATAGTGGTACGGATACTGCTCGCCCGGTGCCGTCGTGTTCTTCGGAATATCAATCACTACCGGGCCGGGTCGCCCACTGCCGGCCAGATAAAACGCTTTTTTCACCATGCCGGGAATTTCCGACGCATGCCGAACCTGAAAGCTGTGCTTCACGATGGGCCGCGAGCAACCCACCATGTCGGTTTCCTGAAAAGCATCCTCTCCGATGACATTGGTGGGCACCTGGCCAGACAGCACAACCATCGGGATGGAATCCATGTACGCCGTGGCGATACCGGTTATAGCATTTGTGGCGCCCGGCCCGCTGGTCACCAGCACCACAGGTATTTTGCCGCTGGCTCGGGTGTAGCCATCGGCTGCATGCGTGGCCGCCTGCTCGTGGCGCACCAGCACGTGAGGGATATCGTTGGTACGAAACAGCGCATCGTAAATGTGCAGCACAGCGCCACCTGGGTAGCCGAAGATCACTTCGACACCTTCGTCGCGCAAAGCTCTGGCCAGCATTTCACCACCCGACATCAGTTCGTCGTCACTGCTCATTGTTGTCTCGCACTCAGGGATTTCAGACACCCGCCCGAACGGTAATCGGCGCAGGAAAACCCGGCATTTTTGGGTTTTTGGCCTGCCAAGTCAAGTTTACTGACCGTTTTGCGGCCACGACTGCGGGATTTAGCGCACGTTTAGCACTTTTAACAATTACCAAGTTCCCGAACCCAGTCGGGCTGGACTACTATTTAGAGGTTATCGCGGAATCACACCCCCTATGAAAACTGCATCCCTGCCCGTATCATTATCATCGGCCATTGTGCCAACGCTGCTAGGTCTGCTGCTGATCAGCACGCTGCTCTTAACCCTCAGCCAGCCGGCTGCCGCCGGAAAAATTTTCCGCTGGAAATCCGCAGACGGCACCATTCATTATGGCGAACACCCTCCGCAGGGTGTGCAAGCCGAGCTGATGAGTACCACGACCGGCAAACCGTCGCGCAACAAGCGCAATGTGGAGCGAGTAGAGCCCGGCGAGTACACTGGCGAAGAGCAGGCTGCTGCGGACGACAGCGATGCAGCGCCCGAGAAGGACGGCGCCGGGATGGCACCACCCAAGCCCAAAAAGAACAAAGAGATTTGCGAACGCGCCCGCTACAACCTGAAAGTGCTGACTGAACGCGCCCGCATTCGTCAGACCGATGAGAATGGCGAAGAACGCTACCTCACCGAAGAGGAGAAAGACGAGCAGAAGAAAGCCGCCCAGGACGCCGTAGACGCCTACTGCCCGTGACGGCGATTCCGCTAGCGATTACTCGGCTGCAAACACCACTCGATCCCCGTCCAGGCTGGCGCTGATGGTTTTGCCGGGCGGGTATTTCCCGGCCAGCAGCTCTTCGGCCAGCGGATTTTCAATCATCTGCTGAATGGCCCGCTTGAGCGGTCGCGCCCCATAAACCGGATCAAAGCCCGCCTCTATGAGCTTATCCAGAACCTCGTCGCTGAGCTCCAGCGACAGCTCACGCTCGGCAAGACGGTCACGCAGCAACTGCAATTGGATCGTGGCAATGCCGCGAATCTGGCTTTTTGCCAGCGGTTTAAACACCACAGTCTCATCGATTCGGTTTATGAACTCCGGGCGGAAATGCTTGCCCACCACGGCCATTACCGCGTCTTTCATGGCTGCGTAGCGGCTGTCATCGATGTCATCATTGGCCGCCGTCCGCGCCTGCTGAGCGATATCCTGAATGGCATCCGAGCCGAGGTTGGATGTCATAACAACCACGGTGTTGCGGAAATCCACGGTGCGTCCCTGACCATCGGTCAAGCGACCATCTTCCAACACCTGTAATAAAATATTAAACACATCCGGGTGCGCTTTCTCCACCTCATCCAGTAACAACAGGGAGTATGGGCGCCGGCGCACGGCCTCGGTGAGGTAGCCGCCCTCTTCATAGCCTACATAGCCCGGTGGCGCACCGATCAGGCGGGCCACGGAATGCTTCTCCATGAATTCGGACATGTCGACTCTCACCATGGCGTCTTCGCTGTCGAATAAAAACTCCGCCAGTGCCTTGCACAATTCGGTTTTACCCACCCCGGTCGGGCCCAGGAACAGAAAAGATCCGTTCGGCCGTTTCGGGTCGGACAAACCAGAGCGTGAGCGGCGAATGGCATTGGCAACCGCTACCACAGCATCGTCCTGGCCAACCACCCGCTCATGCAACATGTCTTCCATGCGCAGCAGTTTTTCACGGTCGCCTTCCAGCATTTTTGACACCGGTATTCCGGTCCACTTGGAGACGACTTCGGCAATCTCCTCGTCGGTTACGTGGCTGCGCAACAGCTGCTTGGTGGACGGCTTGCTATCGCTGGTCTCACCTTCGGTAACTGCGGCGAGGCGTTTCTCAAGTTCCGGAATAACACCGTACTGCAACTCCGACATGCGAGTCAGGTCGCTGCGCCGTTGCGCGGCTTCAAAGTCCAGACGCGCCTGTTCAAGCTCGGTCTTGATCTGTTTCGAGCCTTCCACCTCAGCTTTCTCAGACTTCCACACCTCTTCCAGGTCAGCGTACTCCCGCTCGGCTTCGGCAATGTCTTTGTCGAGCAGCTCCAACTGCTTACGGGTTGCTTCGTCGGAATCGTTTTTGATCGCCTCACGCTGGATTTTCAGCTGTATAAGGCGACGATCCAGGCGGTCGAGCGCTTCCGGCTTGGAATCGATTTCCATACGGATTCGGCTCGCAGCCTCGTCGATCAGGTCAATTGCCTTGTCTGGCAGTTGGCGGTCGGTAATATAGCGTTGCGACAATTTGGCCGCCGCGATAATCGCCGAGTCACGAATATCCACGCCGTGGTGCACTTCATAGCGTTCTTTCAAACCGCGCAAAATGGCGATGGTGTCTTCCTCGCTGGGTTCGTCCACCAGCACTTTCTGGAAGCGACGTTCCAGCGCGGCGTCTTTTTCAATGTACTGGCGGTACTCGTCCAGAGTGGTTGCACCCACACAGTGCAGCTCTCCGCGCGCCAGTGCTGGTTTCAGCATATTGCCGGCATCCATGGACCCTTCAGCTTTACCGGCGCCGACCATGGTATGCAGCTCATCGATAAACAGAATGACCTGCCCCTCCTGTTTGCCAAGGTCATTCAATACGGCCTTGAGGCGCTCTTCAAAATCGCCACGAAACTTGGCGCCAGCAAGCAGCGCGCCCAGGTCCAGCGACAGGATTCGTTTGTTTTTTAGCCCTTCGGGCACTTCGCCATTGATTACGCGCTGTGCCAGGCCTTCCACGATGGCGGTTTTACCTACCCCTGGCTCACCGATCAATACCGGGTTGTTCTTGGTGCGCCGCTGCAGCACCTGCACGGTACGGCGAATTTCATCGTCCCGGCCAATCACCGGGTCGAGCTTGCCCTGCTCAGCACGCTCCGTCAGATCGATGGTGTACTTCTCCAAGGCCTGACGGGTGTTTTCAGCGTCCGGGTTGTTCACGGTTTCACCGCCGCGCACGTCCGCGATAGCCTTTTCAAGCGCGGCCGCGTCGACGCCAGCCTCGCGCAACACCCCAGCAACCGGCAGGTCGGACTGCAGAGCGGCGAGTAGCACCAATTCACTGGAAATATAACTGTCGCCGTATTGCTGGCTCAGCTTATCGGCCAGGTTCAACAGGCGTGCAAAATTGCCCGACAATTGCACCTCTCCACTGGGGTTGCTCAGGGTGGGCAGCTTGTCGATGGCTTGCTGCAATGCCTGGCTGACCGTTGCAATATTGGCGCCCGCTTTGCGCAGCAAGGGTGCGATCGTGCCACCCGATTGCTCAAGCAACACGCTGAATAAGTGCACAGCTTCCAGCTGATTGTGGTCTTTGCCAACTGCCAAAGATTGCGCGTCAGCCAGTGCATTTTGTAATTGACTGGTGAATTTATCGGCTCGCATTTTGGTGTACCTGTCCTGTTTAACTGCCTATTAATATGCGGTCGGCCAGGCGGTTTTCAAGGGATGGGGCAGCGCATAATCAGTGTTGTATTGCGGCCGGTCACGCGCTCGCGTCGATAGGAAAAAAACTCATCCGATTCCTGATAACTGCAACGCCTGCTTTGTGAGATATGGCTCACACCGAGTTGTTCACATTGGCGTTGCACCAGCAGAGCCAGGTCTGCAAAGCAGCGATCAGGGTCATCCGGGTCATCGTCAAAGCAATCATCCGCAATACCCACTGGCAGACTGGCCTGCAAGGCGCGCTGTACGTCCCGGTTAATCTGAAAATGCTGGCGCGAAATACCCGGGCCAATCCACGCGATTAGCTGGCCCGGCTCAGCTTTGAAGCAGGCAACACCCCGCGCCACAATACGACCAGCCACGCCGCGCCAGCCGGCGTGCAATGCGGCGACTTCCCGACCTGCGCGGTCACACAGCAATATCGGCAGACAGTCGGCCGTTTGAATACAGCAGGCTTGTAATGTTGACCCGGTATACAGGCCGTCCGCTTCGACCGGCTCGACAGCATTGCCGCTATCACTAACTGTTAGAACCTCAACACCATGTATTTGTTTCAGCCAATTCAGTTTCGCCCCCTGCGGCAATCGGCGCACTAACTGCTGCCGGTTTTGCTCCACAGCGTCAGTCGAGTCGCCCACGTGATCAGCCATATTCCAGCTGCTATAGGGCCGCTCGCTGAGGCCGCCATGGCGCAGCGTGGTCAAAGCAATAACCGAAGGCGGTGCCGGCCAATCAGCCTGCAGGCAGTGTGCAAATGGCGGCTCATCACGGTTCATGCGCGTAATTGAGCCAACAACTGTTGCATGTCAGCTGGTAATTCGGCCTGCCAGCAAAGGCGCTGGTGGCTGTCAGGGTGGCTGAGCTCAAGCCGCTCGGCATGCAGAGCCTGGCGCCCCAGCTGCACCAGCGCCTCCCTGACCCCAGCTGGCGTGTCCTTCGGTAGCTGGCGTCGCCGACCGTAAACCGGGTCTCCCAGCAGCGGAAAGCCCAACTCGGCCATATGCACTCGAATCTGATGAGTTCGCCCGGTTTCCAGGTTCAGCTGCAGCAGCGACCAGCGGGCAAATGATTCCAGTCGGCGATAATGCGTAACGGCTGGCTTGCCGCCGCTTTCACGCACCGCCATTTTCTGACGCTGCTGCGGGTGGCGACCAATGGGCCGGTCCACAACCCCGCTGGGCGCGGGCTCACCCCACACCAGCGCCAGATACTGCCGTTTGACCGAGCGCTCCTGCAGCTGCTGCACCAGGGAATTGTGTGCCTTCAACGACAGTGCCACCACCAACAGACCGGACGTGTCTTTGTCCAGGCGATGCACAATCCCCGCTCTAGGCAGTGTTTCGAGCGCCGGGAAGCGCTGCAGCAGGCCATTGGCCAGAGTGCCGTGGGTATTGCCGGCGCCAGGGTGGGTTACCAGACCCGGTGGCTTGTTGATAACGGCGATGTGCTCATCCTGATAGCACACATTCAGCTCGATGTGTTCCGGTTGCCAGGCTTGTTCTGGCAGCAATTGGGCCGTCAACTCAAGCACATCACCCAGGTATACCTTGTCTTTCGCCCTGGCCTGGCGGCCTCCCAGGCGCAGGCAGCCGGTTTTAATCCATTCCTGCAAACGCGCCCTGGAGTAATCAGGGAACAGTTGCGCCGCGGCCTGGTCCAAACGCATACCATCTTCGGTGGCGCCGATTGCGGCGCTGTGCGTCAGTGGCTGGTCAGCGGAAATGGCCATAAGTTGCACGGAAAACGCTTGGCATAGTGAAGTGAGGGGTTACAATACGGCGCCCAGAACCACGCCACAATAGTAAATGACTGAAAGTCACGGCTTTTCAACGCTTTATGAAGTTTCAACACGATAAGAGATCAGTCCCTGCCCTGTTTGCCCTGCTCGCCGCCGTTTTATTCCTGGCAGCCTGCTCGTCGAACGATGACAAACCAGGGGTAGAGAGTTCTGAACAGCAATTATACGATATTGCCCAGCGCCAACTGAAAAGCCAGAATTATTCGGCCGCAATTCAAAATCTGCAATTGTTGGAGTCGCGCTTCCCGTTTGGTCCCTACGCCGAACAATCCCAGCTGGAGATTATTTACGCGTATTACCGGGCATTCGAGCTGGAATCAGCGATTGCGGCGGCCGACCGCTTTATTCGACTGCACCCGCACCACCCCAATGTGGATTACGCTTACTATCTGAAGGGGCTGTCCCGCTTTGCCGAGGGCCAGGGGTTTCTGGACCGCTTTCTGCCCACTGATCTGACCCAGCGGGACCCGGGCCCTGCGCGCGATTCCTTCAACGATTTTGCGCAACTGCTGGCGCGCTTCCCGAACAGCGAATACGTGCCCGATGCCAAAGCCCGCATGGTGCACCTGCGCAACCTGTTGGCACGCTATGAAATTCACGTGGCCAACTATTATTTCAAACGCCGGGCCTACCAGGCAGCCGCTAATCGTGGCCGCTATGTACTGGAGAACTTCCAGCAGACCACTGCTGTACCGGATGCCCTGGCCGTATTGGTGCAGGCCTACCAGCTTCTGGGCCTGCAGGACATGGCCGACGACTCACTGAAAGTGCTGGCGGCGAACTACCCAGAACACCCGGCTCTGAATAGCGATGGCAGCTTCAAAACCAACTTCAACCCGGAAAACCAGCAGCGCTCCTGGGTCAACAAAATGACCTTTGGCCTGTTTGACAAGAACGAACCGCTGCAGTTTGATTATCGCCCCTGATCCTGTCTGTCAGGGTCCGTCTATCTCCCAACCGGAGGTAATTGGGTAACGCCGATCCCGACCAAACCCTCGCCCGGTTATTCGCACTCCGACTGCCGCCTGCTGGCGTTTGTATTCATTCAGGTCAACCAGGCGGATGACCCGTTTAACCTCAGCGGCATCAAAGCCTTTGTCAATGATGTTTTGCGCGCTTAAATCCTGCTCCACATAATATTCCAGAATCTCATCCAGAATTTCATAGGGCGGCAGATTGTCCTGGTCGACCTGGTCTGGCGCCAGCTCAGCCGATGGTGCACGGTCGATAACCCGCTGCGGTATCACCGGCGACAGAGTGTTGCGATAGCGCGATAGCTCATAAACCAGCATTTTTGGTACGTCTTTCAAAACATCGAAACCGCCGCACATATCGCCGTACAGTGTGGCATAGCCCACGGCCATCTCGCTTTTATTACCCGTGGTTAGCACCAGGGCACCACTGCGGTTTGACAGGGCCATCAAAATGACGCCGCGACAGCGGGCCTGCAGATTCTGTTCGGTAACGTCCACGCCGTCGGTTTCCACCAACTCCAGCTCGCCTTGCAGGCTTTCCTGAAAGCCCTCAAATGCAGGTTTGATTGGAATCACCTTGTAAGTTACGCCCAGGTTTTCCGCTTCCTGACGGGCATCATCCAGGCTGATCTGCGAGGTGTATTGGTAGGGCATCATCACCGCTGTCACACTCTCTGGACCCAGTGCATCCGCGGCTATCGCCAGGGTGAGCGCGGAATCAATCCCCCCGGAAAGCCCCAGCAGAACCTGCTTAAAGCCATTTTTACGCACATAATCGTGCACGCCCAGTACCAGCGCTTTATAGCTGGCTTCCAGGTCAGTCAACGGTGCCACCTTGCTGCCTTGCGCCCAGCGCCAAGGTTGGCCCTCGTCATCTGACTGCTGACGGGTCAGCGCAAAGCTGTACATGCCGCGCTCAAACATCGGTGCCCGGGCAGCCAGGCCATCCGGGTTGACGGCGAAAGAACTGCCATCAAACACCAATTCATCCTGGCCGCCAACCATGTGCGCGTACAGAATGGCCACATCATTGTCTTGCGCGCGCTTCAGCACCAGTTCTTCCCGAATTTGCTGTTTGCCAATATAGTAAGGCGAAGCGTTAATATTAATGACGCAATCTGCGCCTGCTGCCGCCGCTTTGCTAACCGGACCTTCCTGCCAGATATCCTCACAGATTGTCAGGCCAAACTGACAGCCGGCAATATCAAGAACGGCGGCTTCATTGCCCTCGGCAAAATAGCGTTTTTCATCAAACACGCGATAGTTTGGCAACTCCTGCTTGAAATACTCCAGCAGCAGCTCACCGTTGTGGAGAATGGCAGCTGCGTTATACAGCCGGCCACCCTGGCGGCGCGGATAACCCACTACCAGGTAAATCCCCTGAACCTCTGTGAGCAGTCGCTGCAATGCCGCCTCGATCCGGGCTTCCAGGCCCGGACGCAGCAACAGGTCTTCCGGCGGGTATCCAACCAGGGACAACTCCGGAAACACCACCAGCTGGGCACCCAGCTCATCTCGCGCCTTTTCCGCCCACTGTATGATTTCATCGGTGTTCTGGGTAATCGCGCCCACCAACGGGTTGGTCTGGGCAACGGCAACCAGCAACTCTTGCATAGGAAGTCTCCACCATGTCTAACCGCTTATTGTCGTGCGCCAGGACTCCGGCCGCAAGCATCGATACTGACCCAGTGCTATTTTTACGCTGGAATTTTTTTGCCACCCGCTCCATTATCCAGGCAGTCACTTGTGAGTATGGACTATGGGCTTCATCGGATTGATACGCTTAATTGCTTTGTTGCTGGCCGTATGGCTGCTCTGGCGCTTCCTGACCCGACGCGGGTCACAGCGATCGAGAGGAGCAATTGGCAATGAACGCATGGTTGAATGCGCCTGGTGTCACACGCATGTACCGGAAAATGACGCGCTTGAGGAGGATGGACAGTGGTTCTGCAGTGAGCAGCACCGCGACAATCTTCAGGAAGACGCATAAACCCCAGGCCATGGCAACCGTTGAGCTTAACAACTCCAGCCTGACAGATTCGCAGCAGACGTTGCGGGTCTATGGTCTGTACCGAATCGTTCTCGCGGCGCTCATTCTTCTGGTCTTTCTGGTCCAGATGACTACCGCGGTCGAAAACGCCTACCGTCCTGACTTGTTCCTATACACAACCGGCGGCTACTTTGCCACCAGCGTGATTGCCCATTTCTATGCCGGCTTGCGCCGCAGTCCGCTACCCGACCTGCAGGTATTCTTATTCTTCTTTCTGGTGGACATTATTGCGCTGACCTTGATTGCCCATGCGAGTGGAGAACTCAGCACTGGTCTGAGCCTGATAATGACACTAACGGTTGCATCAAGTGGTGTTCTTTTTCGAGACAACCTTGCCTTTCTGGTCGCTGCCCTGGCAAGTATTGCGGTATTGCTGAATGTGTTCTTTCTCATCCGTTTGGGTGTGGTGGACGACAATGTTCTATTCGCTGCCGGTGTTCTTGGTATCGTATTCTTTTCAACGATTTTTGTGGTCAAGCAGCTTGTCCGGCGTATTGAGGCCAGCCAGGCGCTGGCCGCGCGCAAAGCGCAGGAGCTGGCCTATAGCGAGTACCTTAACCAGCTAATCGTCAAGCGCATGCAGACCGGCGTACTGGTTGTGGATGGGCAACACCAGGTGCAGTCTGCAAATGAAGCGGCCGTGGCATTACTCGGCCTGGAATACAATGCACAAAACGACGAAGACGAACCCTTGCCCAAGCCCTTGCTGGCCAGCATGCGCGAATGGGAAGCCGCACCGAACGTTCGCACCCGGCCTTTTCGCATGAAAGCCGGCGGCGCCTTATTGCAGTCTGAGTTTATGCCCCTGACTGATGATGACGCGGGCAAGGTTTTAATATTTCTTGAAGACACCACCCGCACACGGCAGCAAGCCCAGCAGATTAAACTGGCCTCACTGGGCCGCTTGACCGCCAGCATCGCTCACGAAATTCGCAACCCCCTCGGTGCGATCAGCCATGCAGCCCAACTACTACAGGAATCCAGCTCTATTTCCAGCGATGATGAACGCCTCTGTGAAATGATCGTTAATCACTCGCAGCGCCTCAACCACACGGTAGAAAATGTGCTGCAGCTGTCGAGGCGAAAAACCTCTGAACCCGAGCGCTTTGATATTGGCGCCTGGTTGGAACGCTTTATTCAGATCGCCCGTGACGCAGACCCTGAAGTCAGTATCCGCCTGGAGAACGCGTTGGAGGATCAAACCGTGTCGTTTGACCCCAGTCAGCTTGACCAGGTACTCAGCAACCTGTGCTCCAACGGTTTGCGCTACAGTAAGCAGCAGACTGGCCGGGCTACTCTGACCATCAGTGCCCATTGGAGTTTGTCCGAGAACCTGCCGGTTGTGGATGTGATTGATGATGGTCCCGGTGTGGAAGCGAATTTGCGCGACCAGCTTTTCGAACCCTTTGCTACCGGCGAAACCGGCGGCACCGGACTGGGTTTGTTTATCGCCAAGGAGCTGTGTGAGGCCAACCAGGCGCGACTGGATTATTTACCTACTGCAGACAAAAAGAGCTGTTTTAGAATTACCCTTCCTCACCCGATGAAAAAACTGGCGATCAGCCCATGAACAGTCAGCAGGCAGCACAATGAGCAACCGGCAGCGCGTTCTGGTCGTCGATGACGAGCCCGACATCCGGGAACTGCTGGAAATTACACTGAACCGAATGGCCGTTTCGACCCGCAGCGTGGCGGACCTGCACAATGCACGGCAGGCCTTGACGGAGGAGTCTTTCAACCTCTGCCTGACCGACATGAACCTGCCAGATGGCAGCGGCCTGGAGCTGGTCAGTGAAATTCAGGAACGCTATCCCGACACGCCGGTGGCTGTGATTACCGCCTATGGCAGCATTGATACCGCCATTAGCGCGCTCAAATCGGGAGCATTTGACTTTGTCAGCAAGCCAATTGAGCTGGAGCGTCTCAGAAGCCTGGTGGAAACTGCATTGAAGCTGCCACGCAGCGGCATGGGCAAAGGCCTGCAGGGCGGGGTAAAGCTGTCCGGCCAGTCAACCGCCAGCGTTCAGCTAAAGCGGCAAATCGGCAAGCTGGCGCGCAGTCAGGCGCCGGTGCATATTTCCGGTGAATCGGGCAGCGGAAAAGAACTGGTTGCCCATCTCATTCACAGCAACGGCCCACGCGCGGAGCAAGCCTTCATTGCAGTGAACTGCGGCGCGATTCCGAGTGAGCTGATGGAAAGCGAGTTTTTCGGCCACAAAAAAGGCGCTTTCACCGGGGCCGTGGCGGACAAAGCCGGCTTGTTTCAGGCCGCCAACGGCGGCACTCTATTCCTGGATGAGGTCGCTGATTTGCCGTTGGAGATGCAGGTTAAGCTGTTACGGGCCATCCAGGAAAAGTCCGTGCGCGCTGTAGGTGACCAGCGGGAATCGGCGATTGACGTCCGCCTGCTCAGTGCAACCCACAAAAACCTGGAGCAGGAAGTCGCGAACGGTCGCTTTCGCCAAGACCTGTTTTACCGCATTAATGTCATTGAACTGGCCGTACCTCCGTTGCGCGAACGGCGCGAAGACATCCGCCTGATTGCGACCGAAGTACTGGCGTCACTGGATGACGGACGCCAGTGGACCCTGGACGAGGCAGCCTGGCAAACACTGGAGAACTACAGCTTTCCTGGCAATATTCGCGAGCTGCGCAATATTCTGGAACGCGCCTGCACGCTCAGCGAGTCCAGCACCATAACAAATAATGATCTTGGCCTGACCCTGAACAGCGATACCGAGCAAAACATACCTGCAGGCTGGCAGCGTAAGCCGGAGGCAAAGGACGCTGCATCACATTACGACCCGGCCAAAATGCCTTTGGAAGAATACCTGCAAACGATTGAGCGTCGCGCCATTGAAGAAGCTTTGCAGGAAACGCGGTGGAACAAGACCGCCGCCGCTGAGAAGCTCGGGATGTCATTTCGCGCACTGCGCTACCGGCTGAAAAAGTTAGGTATTGACTGAGACTGTCGTTGGGTTGCCAGGCAATCGGCTACGCGATTTTTACCGGTCGGAACAGGTACAGAATACATATGGCGAAAGACGCTATAAAAACCGGCCAGGCGATGTGACTCAGGTCCTGACGGTATAGATAAGCTGCGACAGTGGAGCCTGCGAAGGCAAACAGCATTTGTATGGTTCCTAATGTGGAGGCAGCCAGGCCGGCAATGTGAGGTAAAGGCGACAGCGCGATTGACGACACGTTTGGAAACAACAGGCCGATGCCGGCCGCATAGGGCATAAGCGCGAGCAGAAAAACCCACAGCGGAACCCCCTGCAGCAATAACAGTGCCGCAGTGCCAATGGCTGCGATCAGGAACAAACTGATGGAATAGCCAATCAGAGTCATTTCACCACGCTGGCTGACCCAGCGCCGGCTGAGGATGCTCGCACCCACAAAAAACACCATGGTCAGGCTAAGCAAAGGGCCAACCGCAAGGCTGCTTTGCTGATAAACATCCACCAAAGTACTGGGAAATGCTGCCAGAATTGCCATCAGGCCAAAAAACGACAGGGCCAGCATAAGAGCGGCCCAAACAGACTGCCAGCAGTTAAAAAACTGACTGAATGCCGCCAGCACAGAGCTGCGTTCTGTCCCTCTTGTGGAATGTGTTTCCTGCAAGGACGCCAGACAGGCAATCGCAGCAATAGCAGTGAAAGCCGTGATCAGCGCAAACACCGAGCGCCAGCCAAAGGCCGAGCCCAACCAGGCTCCGCCAATGGGTCCGATCAGCGGCATCGCGGCCAAAGCAGCCACAAACAGCGCCATGAGCCTGGCCAGCTCGGGCCCGGCCCGTAAATCGCGCGCAATTGCGCGAGACAGCACCGCGGTGGCGGCCGCACCAAGCCCTTGGGCGAAGCGACCGACATACAATACCTCGATACTTGGCGCCAATAAGCAAATCAGGCAACCGCAAAAATACACGGCAACCCCCGTGTACAGAACCCGCAAGCGACCGAAGTGATCCGCCGCCAAACCGCAAGGAATTTGGGTCACTGCATAGGCGCTTAGAAATGCTGGAATGATCAACTGCGCCTGCAGGGCATCAACACCAAAATCCCGCTGCAGCAATGGGATAATCGGCACAACAAAATCCGTTGCGATGGCTGCCAGCAGAATAATAAAGGTGAGCGCGGTAACGACCAAGCTAGCCCAGGCCCCTAAGCTCGGCAACCATAGGAGCCTGCTGTTCCAGAAGTGCCAGTTTGTCGGCCAAGCTCAAGCGATGATCCGGGAAACCCAGAAACACCCCGGTTGCGCCCTGGCGTTGATAGTCACGCAGTTCTTCCATGGACGGGAAGTTTTTCAGCGCCAACAGAATTTCGAACGGTTCCTGCTCGCGCTTATGTGCGACCCTCGCTGCCTGCAATTCGGCGAAAATGCCTGGCATTTCCTCAGCTTCGTTGCCATTGCCCATCCAGCCCTGTGCGTATTTGCCCGCACGCCGTAATGCCGGTTTACTGGCTCCACCGAGAACAATCGGCACAGGGCAGCTCGGTGCGGGGGCAATCTGCAAAGAAGGAAAATCGAAATAGTCACCGTGGTACTCTACAAACCCGCCGCTCCACAATGCGCGCAATACCTCGATGCATTCGTTCATGCGCTTACCGCGGGTAGTAAAGTCCACCCCATAGCTGTCGAATTCTTCGCGCATCCAGCCCACTCCGGCGCCCAACACCAGGCGATTATTACTGATACGAGCAATGGTCCCGGTGGCCTTGGCCACTTCAATCGGGTTGCGCAGCGGCAGCACATAGACCGCGGTGGAAAACTTGAGTCGCTGGGTGACCATGCTCATCGCGGCAATAGTAGTCCACACTTCCGGGTAGGGCATGCTGCCGTCGATCGGCGGCTTGCCATCGTCGGTGTACGGGTAGCGGGCATCCATCTGCTGCGGAACAAATCCGTGGTCGGCCCCCATCAAACCTTCAAAACCCAGTGCATCGGCTTTTTTCGCCAGTTCGATCATATCTTCCGCGCTGGCCCACGGCACCATTAACCAGGACTTCATTTTTTTGACTCTCCGCCTCGACGGCGGTACCTTACCATTATTGCCACCTTTTCTACTATGCAGTCCGGGGAAAGCAATGAAGATAGCGATTGCCACATTTGCAACCAATTATTCAATGGCCATGCACGAGTTGGGGCCAGAGCTGGAAGACCGCGGCTTCGAGTCATTGTGGCTCGCAGAGCATTCACACATTCCGGTTGGTAGCGAATCGATGTGGCCGGGCGGCACTGAGCTGCCCCAGTTCTACTACGATACGCTGGACCCATTCGTGGCACTGACCGCCGCAGCGGTCAGCACCCGCACGCTCAAGCTGGGCACTGGTATTGCACTGGTTATTCAGCGCGATCCCATTCATCTTGCCAAAGAAGTGGCCAGTCTCGACAACATTTCTAACGGGCGGTTTATGCTCGGTGTGGGTGGCGGTTGGAATCTGGACGAAATGCGCCATCACGGTGTGGTTCCGGAAACCCGCTTTCGTCGACTGCGTGAGAGCATAGAGGCCATGAAAGAGCTGTGGGCCAATGATGTCGCCGAATATCATGGCAAGATAATTGATTTCGGACCAAGCCGGCAGAACCCCAAGCCACTGCAGCTGCCCCATCCGCCAATTCATGTTGGTGGCTCATACCCGGGTGCTGTGCGGCGGGCCATCAGTTACGGTAATGGCTGGATGCCTATCTGGGGTCGGGGCACCGAAAATATTGCCGAACAGCTGGATGCCGTGGAGCGGGATTGCGAGGCCGCCGGGCGTAAGCGCAGTGATATTGAAATCAGCATTTATCTGGCCCCAAGTGACCCGGAAACTGTGAAGCTGTTGCGCGACCTGGGCGTTGACCGCCTGGTTTTCGGCCTGCCCTCCGTCGGCGAACAGGAGGCATTGCCCATCATCGACCAGTACACCTGTCATATTCAATAGCCTGGCCACCATGGAAATTGGCGTAAGCCTGTTCAGCACCACCCGAGCCAGCGTAATATAAAGTACCGGTCGACTGTATTGGAGAAACCTACATGGACCTGACGCTCACGATAAACGGCAGGAAGCATCAGCTCAGAGATCTTGCCGAAGACATACCTCTGCTCTGGGTACTGCGAGACAATCTCAACCTGGTCGGCACCAAGTACGGTTGTGGTGGCGGCTATTGCGGCGCTTGCACCGTTCACTTGGACGGTCAGGCGGTGCGCTCCTGCGTGTTGCCGGCAAAAGCCGCGACCGGCAAGAAAATCACCACGATAGAAGGCCTGGCGAATGGCAGTGAATGGCACCCATTGCAGCAGGCATGGATGGACTTGGACGTTCCCCAGTGCGGCTACTGCCAGGCAGGCCAGATAATGAATGCCGCTGCGCTGCTGGAGCAGAACCCCGCGCCAAGCCCGGAAGAAATCGATGCCGCCATGAATGGCAATTTATGCCGATGTGGCTGCTACCTGCGAATCCGCAATGCCATCGAGCAGGCAGCAACCACTATGGCTGTGCAAACCTTCGACCCGAACCAAGCCACGGAGGAGCTGGCATGAGAAATGTATCCCGCCGGGCGTTTTGTAAGCTCGCTGGTGTCACTGGCGGAGGCTTGGTATTGGGTTTTCATCTTCCGGCCAATGCACTAGGCAAAGCAGCCCGACTGTCAGGCGAATACGAATTCAACGCCTATATTCAGATTCGGCCGGACAATACCATTGTGCTGGCAGCACAGAACCCCGAAGTTGGTCAGGGCGTCAAAACCTCGATGCCAATGATCGTCGCTGAAGAATTGGACGCTGACTGGCAGACCGTTGAAGTCATTCAGTCAGCTATCGACGCCCAACGTTACGGCCGCCAGTTTGCGGGCGGTTCGCGCTCTATTCCAACCCGCTGGGACGCATTGCGTGAAGCGGGTGCCCGAGCCAGGCAGGTGTTGCTGGAGGCTGCGGCCGAGAAATGGGGGGTCGCCAGCGGTGAATGCACAACCCGTGACAGCCATGTACTGCACGCTGCCAGCGGTCGCAGTCTGAGTTATGGTGCATTGGCGCAAGCGGCATCACAGCGCCCCCTGCCGAAAACCGTCAGCCTCAAACCGCGCAGCGAATATTGTCTGCTCGGCACCCGGGTCAGCGGTGTCGATAACCCCGCCATTGTTTCTGGCAAGCCCTTGTTTGGCGTCGACCAGGTGGTTGCTGGAATGCAATACGCGGTGTACCACAAATGCCCAGCGATTGGAGGCACAGTCAAATCCGCCAATCTTGATGTGATCCGACAACTGCCCGGGGTCAGCGCCGCGTTCGTTATGGATGCTCGCGGTGATCGTGAGGATCTGCAGGCGGGAATCGCGATTGTGGCCAATTCCACCTGGGCGGCGTTCAGCGCACGCAAACAATTACAGGTTGACTGGGACGAAAGCTCGGCCGCCAGCGACAGCTGGAGAGCGGCCAAACAGCGTGCTGCCGAGCTGGCCCAAATCACGGGCCAGCAAGTGATCGACAAAGGTGATACGACTGGCGCCCTGAATGCGGCTACTCACCGGATAGACGCATATTACAGCTACCCATATGTAGCTCATGCGCCCATGGAGCCACAGAATTGTACGGCACATGTTCACAACGGCCGATGTGAACTGTGGGCCCCCACGCAAATGCCCCAGGTTGCCATCAAAAAGGTGGCCAACCTGCTCGACATTGACGAAAGCCGGGTGACACTGCATCAACTGCGTATGGGCGGCGGCTTCGGGCGGCGTCTGATGAGCGACTTTGTCTGCGAGGCCGCGGCGATTTCGGAGCGGGTAGGCACCCCGGTAAAACTGCAATGGAGCCGCGAAGATGATATGGCCCACGATTTTTATCGAGTTGGCGGCTTTCATGCGCTCAGCGCCGGGCTGGATAAGGCAGGCAAACTGCTGGCCTGGCGCGACCATTACATTACTTTTTCGCCTGACGGTGAGACCACTACCCGGGGTGGCAACCAGCACACAAAGCTGTTCCCTCACAGTAAAGCCAAAAACACCAATCTACAACTCAGCCTGATCCAAAGCGCTATTCCCACCGGCTGGTGGCGCGCCCCAATATCCTGTGCCGTGGCATTTGCCAATCAGTGTTTTATTCATGAACTGGCCGTGGCTGCCAGGCGTGACCATGGCGAGTTTCTGCTTGAATTGCTGGCCGCAGAAGACCATCACAGTGACCTCGTCAGCTTCGAGCAAAGCCGTGCGGTGGGTGTTGTGAAGGAGGTATTGCATCGGGCCAACTGGCAGCATGGGCTGGCGGCTGACCACTTCCAGGGCCTGGCCTTTTACTACAGCCATGCGGGCTATTTTGCACACGTGGCCGAAGTCAGTGTGACAGACAACAAAGGCCTTCGGGTGCACAAGGTAACGGTAGTCGGCGATGTTGGCCCGATCGTCAACCTCAGCGGCGCTGAAAACCAGGTTGAAGGCTCCGTGATCGATGGCTTTAGTACCGCGATGGGTTTGAGTCTGTCGATCGAAAACGGCCGGGTACAGGAACGCAATTACCACCAGTATCCGCTGCTACGCATGCGGCATGCCCCTGAGGTAGACGTGCATTTCATTCAAAGCGATAACCCACCAACCGGCTTGGGGGAACCGGCGCTGCCACCCACAGCTCCGGCAATTGCCAATGCGATTTTCGCTGCGACAGGGGAACGGCTGCGCAGCATGCCGTTCACTGAAGCGGGGTATTCGCTGGCCTGACCCTTATCCGTCGATGGTTTCGCCCTGCACGCGCACGGCCAGCACATCACATTTCACACCGTGCAACACGGCATTGGCGGTAGAACCCAAAAGCAGTTGAAAACCATGGCGACCGTGGGTGCCCATAACAATCAGGTCACTGCCAAGCTCTTCAGCCTTGGCCTGGATCTGGGTAGAAGGCCGCCCCGTTTCCACAAATCGGCGTTCCTCTGGAATGTCCAGCGGTTCGCCAATTTTTTGCAGCACCTCCTTGGCATGACCAAGAACCTGCTCTTCAAATTCCACTGAACCCGCATAAATCATGTCACCATAATAAAAAGGCTCGTGCACATAGATCAGGCTGAGCGTTGCTTGGGAATCGGTGATTTCCATTGCTCGCTTAACAACCGGCTCATACTCAGCGTGAGTATCGATTGCGATTAAAACGTTCTTGTAAACACTCATTGCACACTCCTCTGGTGGTTTTGATCTCAGGCTAGCATTTTAACAGGCGATTCTGTTGATCCAGGTCAAACTGGCTGTGAAGGGCGAAACGCGACCTTTAGCTGGTGCAGCCAGCTCAACTCGGAAACAGCCTCCTTAAGCTTGCTCTCCAGTTCGGCGGCCCGCTTGACACCGGAGACCAGCTGCATAGGCAAGACCAGCTCGACGTCGATCCCTTCTCTCAGGTAATGCAGCGTAATGTCTTGCTCGGCGTGCTCCGGCAATAAATGCTGCCAATGTTGACGCAAGCAGCCAAGCGCCTGTTGCCGTAATGGCAGCCCGGTATCTATCGCCTGATCACGGTCATCTTCAGGGTCTATATGAACAACAATATCGGCGACCTTCGGATGTTGTTGTGTAACCCGTCGGCGCACTGCATCGCCAATTTCATGACCTTCCGACACGCTGATTCTGGGGTTGACCTGCACATGCACATCAATAAGTACTTCGCCGGCACTGGTCCGGGTGCGTAGATCGTGCACCGCTTTAACACCGTCAATGGTTTCCATACTGGCCGCAATCGCTTGGGTTTCCTCCGCATCCAGGGCTGCGTCAATAAGCTCCTGCCCGCTGGCGTGCACGAGATCAAAACCGATCTTGGCAATCATCAGAGCCACCGCGACCGCGGCGATTGCATCCAGGTATGTAAAACCCAGCATGGCGCCGGCCACCCCAATGGCAACCACGATAGACGAAATCGCATCGGTCCTGCTATGCCAGGCATTGGCCAGCAATAGATCGGATTCGTACTGCTCGGCAACGGCGCGAGTAAAGCGGTATACCCATTCCTTGGCAACAACGGATAGCAGGCTGATCACCAGGGCTAACCAGCCGGGCGCTACTACATCGGCGCCGCTTCCCAGCCGCTGTATGGCTTCCCAGACAATTCCGACAGCGACCAGAAGCAACACGGAACCGAGCCCGACCGTCGCCAGCGTTTCGATACGGCCATGCCCATAAGGATGACGACGGTCGGCTTCCTTATGGGCATGTCTGGCAGCAAATAGCACAAAAATATCGGTCGCCACGTCGGACAGGGAGTGAATACCATCCGCGACCAAAGCCTGGGAATTCGCGAGAAAGCCCACAATCAGCTTGCTCACGCCCAACAACAGGTCAACCAGCGTACCCAGCAGCGTGACCTGCCGGATACGTTGGTAACGGCTTTCCTTTTCTACGGTTTGGGATTGCATTCTATTGGTTGATGTTAATAATGGAGCACTGTTACTGCGCCAGTATAATGGAAACTGAGTATGACCGATTCGAAAACTGCAATTCCTGCCGAAGCGCTGACCCGGCTGAACGATGCCATCGCCAATGCCAGCGAAGCGGGTGAACGCGATACCAAATTGCTGAGCCTGGCAACCTGCGGTAAAGATGGTGTGCCGTCAGTGCGCAATGTTCTGGCCGCTGATATTAACGAAGACGGAATTTTGTTTTTCATCAACAGCCGCTCAGGCAAAGGCTTACAATTGGCGGAAAACCCCCATGTGGGTCTGTGCTTTTACTGGTCTTCTTTAGGGCTGCAACTGGTGATCGATGGGGTTGCCAATCAGGTATCGGATGTGGAAGCTGATGCGATATGGCAGAAGCGTGATCGAAGCAAACAGATTACCGCCTGGGCGAGCAACCAGTCCGAGGAAACCCGTGGCCGAAAATCGCTGCAGGAACGCAGCGAAAAAATACGCCAGTCCTATGACTTTGAGCCAATTCCAATGCCGGAACACTGGAAAGCTTACCGGGTTGCACCAACGCGCCTGGAATTCTGGCAATCCGGTTGGCGCCGGGTTCACGAACGTAAAGCCTATTTGCTGGAAAACGGCAAGTGGGTTAGCAAACTGTACGAACCCTGATACAGCGCCCGTCAAAGGTGCAGTAACAAAGACATCGTTCCTCGATAGTTCAGCATTGTCTGGGTAACGCCGCCAAACAAGCGCTCGCTCGCTCGGCGACGGCTGTAAGCACCCATGACCATAAGGTCAGCGCTGGCTGCTTTATACATATCGATCAACGTTTTAGCGTGGTCTCGCGACTTGCGATCTCGAACAATCGTCGCTGCAACTCCCCAGTGCTGTAAGTAGCTGCGCAGTTTTTCTGCTTTGGGCACATTTTTTGACTCCAACCCGCAACTCAGTACGACCACCTCGTCGGCAGCTGTTAGAATCGACATGGCCGCCCTGACCGCTCGGCTCGCCTCATTGCTGCCATTCCAGGCGATGCAAACTCTTCGCCCGATAGCGGCTGCCCGAGTGCGCTGTGGCAGGACCAGCGTTGGCGTACCGCTGTTGGCGAGCGCGGCAGCAAGAAACATTTTTGCAAGCCGCCCACCTTTAGCTTTGGGGCGGGATACCACAATCAGGTCGCTGACCGGCGCGTTCTGCGCAATCACGCGGCGCGGGGAACCTGTTTTCTGCTGCCACAACGCCGCCGGCTCCCTACCAGGACGAGCGCGCAGCTCGAACCCGTAATCGGCCGCGATTGCTGAGTATATGCTGCGTGCACTCTGGCTGGATTCTTCCTTGTATTTGCTGGCATAGGCGTTTTGCCAGGCTTCGTCATCATCAATGTCGAAGCCCTGGAACAGCTGAACGCTGTCGCTTTTGTGCGGTCGAATGTGACAACCCACCACCGAAGATCCCACACGCTTGGCCAATAAAAAACTGGTTTGCAGCGCTTGTATACTTTCCGGCCGATCCGCTACCGGAATCCATATAATTCTCATAAGTTCTACTTGTTTACGCCATTTCGAACCCAGAACTTCTGCATTTCAAGATACATGAATGACGCAGTCCAGGTGATCATAACCAGGCCCACCAGTGCTTCCAGCCCGGTCAGGAATCGCACATGGCCAATCGGAAAAATATCCCCAAGGCCCAAAGAGGTGTAATTGCTGAAGGAGTAGTAACTGCAGTCCAGGTAGCCAAGCAATACGGCTCCACGCAGGTCATGCAGCTGCCCCAGCTCAGCAATGCCAAGTTTCTGCAGATTAACCATCAAGTAAAAACCCAATGCGAAAATCTGTATCTCCAGGCTATGCGCCAACAATGCCCCAGTGAGGGCCACAACCACCTTTTTGCGCGGCCGGATATTCAGTTCCGGCAGCCAGGAGGTGAGTAAACGCAATGCTTCGTAATGGATGACCACCACCAGGCTGGCCAATACAAGACAGATAAAAACAGTCAGAAGCACTTGTTAACTCTTTTTTTACAACTGTGCGATGGCTAGTTCGATGGCGCGTCACTCACGCGTATTGCAAGCACATCACACTGAGTACCGTGCAAAACAGCATTTGCTGTGGAACCCAGCAACAGTTGTACGCCATGGCGGCCATGGGTTCCCATGATGACCAGGTCAATTTCCAATTCCTCGCATTTCTGGTGAATCACTTTAGCCGGCTTACCCTGCTCGACGTAACGGCGCTCAGCAGGCACATTCAGTTCAACGCCAATTTTCTCGATGACCTGGCGCGCCTGTTCGACAACTTCAGTTTCTGCGTCGGTATCTGCGTAGCGCATGTCGATGTACACGAATGGCTCATGCACATGCAGTATGCTTATTTTAGCATTGCTATCAGCAACCGCCTTGGTTCGTTCTACAATAGACTGATACTCACCCAGTGGATCAATAGCAACCAGAATTCTCGCGTAATTGCTCATAACGTCTTCCCATGCTTGTTTACTCAGGCATTAGTTTCAGTGTTTTGTCGCCGCGGGTCAAATGCATTACGCGAGCTGAAGTGATCTGTGCTCAACCAGCTGTTTTTCGAATTACCGATAAACATAGATTGATGGTAATCAAGGTTGAAAAACTCTCCATCGCTACCATATAGATACTGCCCGACGGGAATAGTCGGGCGGCAAATTACTCTACTATTAGGAGGATCATTATGTCTCTGATACCACGCGGTAACTTTATGGATATCGATCGGTTTTTTAATGACTTTTGGTCACCTGTGCAACGCGAAAGCGAATCGACACAGTCGTTTTTCGCACCGCGCGTTGACATCAAGGAAAACAAGGATCATTACGAAATAACGGCCGATCTGCCCGGTGTAAAAAAAGAAGACATCCACATCACACTGAACGATGGTGTTCTTACGCTGGAAGCAAGCCTGGAGCAGCAAAACAAGGATGAAAAAGAAGAAGGACAGTTCATTCGGCGGGAACGCCGTTACGGTCGCTATATGCGCAGTTTCAATCTCGGCTCCGAGGTTCATGAAGAGGACATTAGCGCTTCGTTCAACGACGGTGTACTGACGCTTGTGGCGCCAAAAGTTGCTGAAACGCAACCCGTGCAGCGCCGGATCGAAGTGTCCTGACTGCGCGAACAACACCGGTAAAGCTGTAGATTCCAGGCATCACCTTGCCGGTGATGCCTGCTTTCTTGTCAGTCGACGATATCGCGTACCGTGCGCAATGACTCAGCACATGGCAGGTAAGCGGCACGCCAGGTATTACGGGCCAAAAGCGCACGCTTACGAAAGCCCTGCCCTATGAGCCGGGAATTTACTGACAGCATACTTGATACAGCGTCGGTCGCCGACTTCGCACCGCGGATGGCTTTCAGATTTTCATCACGGTAGGCGCCCAGTTGCTGAACGTTTATGCGATGCAGCTCGGAAACCCCCTCGGACAGCGCACCAGCAACCTCAATCAGCGCATAAAACCCCATCATTTCACCCATGGCAAGACCAGAAGCGGCCGTGTCCATATTCTCTTCAATGCGCTCGCGCAGCTCTGCAAAATCAGGCAAATGCAAATCGGCAAACAGAGGATCATCAACATTCTCTAACGTTTCTTCAATGTCGATCCAGTCCTCAGCGCTGAGCTCCTCGATCGCCGCCGGAAACAAAACCGACTCTTCACGACGAACGTGCTCAGCATACAGTTCCAGGTAATCGTGGACGGTGGCTTTAAGCAGACTCCGGTTGCAGCGCTCATCACCGTGCACCATCGCATCCAGATGATGGAACAGATACTGACTTTCCCTGGCAAGATCTTTATGTTCGGCGAGTAACTCCAGCGCATCCGAACGGTGCTCAGTACCTTTTTCAATAAGGCGGGAAAATATCTGGTCCTCCAGAGGATGGTGGTGTGTGTCCGGGTATTCCATTAAATACTTGAACATATCCCGCAACACCATCAAGTCCGGATCGCTGCGCTTGCTAACCCTGTTGAGTTCAGTGTTCATTGCGTTGCGAAGTTTGAAAAGGTAAGCGTGTTCGTCATGCAGACGTTGCATCACTTTTTTCTGTGCAATTTTGGCTTTGTTGGTCGCTGCCATCAGGAATGCCCCATGGAATGATGATGATTGAGCTCGCCGGCGCTAAGACCCGCAAGCGCTGAATATATCGTATACAGTGCAAACAGTAGCAACAGTATGGCCGCTGCCTGCTGAACATTGTGGCGTTGTAACAATCCGGCCAGCTGGTGCGCGAAGAAACCCGCACCGAGCATGCTAGGCAAGGTGCCCAATCCGAATGCAAACATCAGCGCTGCCGATTGTAGCGGCCCGCCTGAAAGCGCAGACCACGCCAGCGCGCTGTACACCAGGCCGCAGGGAAGCCAGCCCCAAAGCGCGCCCAGCAGCAGTGCCGCCTGTGGCGTGCGTGCGGGTATCAGCTGACTGGTCAGCGGCTGCAGTAATTGCCACGGCTTGGCCATAAGGGCTTCCAGCTTAGTAAGCCCCATCCACCAGCGCCCGGTGTATGCGGCCATCGCCAGTAACAGCACCCCGGCAAACAAATGCGCCCAATGCATGACCCCCTTGCCCAAGGTTTGCACCGCCAGGCCAACGCTGCCCAGCAGGAAGCCGGCAAAGGCGTAGCTGGTGATTCTGCCGATGCTGAACAAGGGAATCATCAAAGTGCTCTGCGGCGCGGTACTGCTGGCAATCAATGAATCTGCTGAAGTCGCCGAGGGCTGGTCACGCAGCAACACAACGCTATTGACTCCGCCGCACATGGTCAGGCAATGCCCACTGCCCGCGAGCCCGAGTAACACCGCCGTCAAAATATCAGCGGAACTGATCATGAACGGTCTGGCCCGTTTGAGTCGCCGTCGTCGTCAAACAGAATCCGATCTGCCTCACGATCCAGGTCATCATACTGACCATCACGCACCGCCCACCAATACAAAAGCGATGCCGCCAGTACCAAAACAATCGCTATAGGTATTAACACATAAAGGCTGGGCATATCATTGCACCGCTGCCGGCACCGCGGCACTCTTGGGGTTCCGTTCGGATTTGGAAAACAGATTGCTGGCGCCCAACTCCCGGTTGCTTGCCATACCCGACAAGCGCCTGGAATTCAGGATTACCACCAGGGAGCTCAGTGACATACCAATAGCAGCTAACCAGGGTGGCACCATGGCCAGCGCCGCCAATGGCACACCGATGGCATTGTATGTGATCGCCCAAGCAATATTCTGCCTGACAACACGACGAGTTTGGCTGGCCAGAGTAATCAGCTCAGAAATGGACTGGAGGCGCTGATTCAGCAGTAGGCCATCAGCCCTGGCCTTGGTCAAATCCGCCGCATTGCTGACGGCCAGGGATACATCGGCTGCCGCCAGCACTGGTGCGTCATTCACCCCATCACCAACCATCAATACACTGCGGCCCGCTTTCTGCAGGCCCTCGACAGCCCGGAGTTTATCCTCCGGCGTCTGCCGGGCTCGATAGTCGGCTATTCCCAGCTGCTCGGCCACGACCGTCACCCTGGCCGCCGAGTCGCCACTCAACAGATGCAAGTTGAGCCCCCGACTGGCCAGGCGAGCCAGGCTCTCTACTGCATCGGCAAGCAGTGATTCCTCACTGTTGAAATGCGCCAGCACGCCCTGCTCATTGCATAACAGCGCGCCATCATCCGACAGGCTCACTGGATCAAGGCCCGCCAGGGCAGCGCACCAGGATGACTCTCCGAGCCGATAGCAGACACCATCAACAATCGCTTCCACACCTTTCCCCGGATACTCTCGCGCATTCTCTACTGCCAGCAACGGCCGGTTATTCGCCACAGTAATGGTCTGGGCAAACGGGTGATTCGCCTGAACCTCCATGCTTGCTGCCAGCTGTAATGCCTCTTCCCGGCTCAGGCCCCCGTAAGTACTAACAGTCACGGCACTGCTGTTCTCAGTCAGCGTGCCGGTTTTGTCAAAAACCACATCCGTCACTGACATTAACTGTTGCAACAGCTGCCCGGAATTGGCAACCACTCCCATTGCTCGAGCGCGCCGGTGAGCCAGCGCCAATGCCACCGGAGTCGCCAGTGCCAGCGCACAGGGGCAGGTGATGACCAAAACAGCAATTGCCGTCATCAAGGCCGTCTCCGGGCTATGTGACCACCACAGCAGAAAGCTAACCGTTGCCGCCAATAGCACCGCACTGATAAACCAGGGACTGATACGGTCAATCAGTTGTGCATAGGCCGGCTTACTGGCCGCAGCCCGTTCGGTCAGCGCTTCCACTCGCGCGAGGCTGGACTCGGCCGCTGGCCGTACGACCTCAAGCCAAACAGCGTCATCCAGATTGATGGCACCAGCAAGTGCAATGTCACCGGGCGATTTGCTCAAGGGCTGGCTTTCTCCGCTGAAGGCCGCTTCATCAAAGCGGCTGCTCCCTTCGACGATAATACCGTCCAGCGGTACCGCCGCTGCGTTTTTGCTCAGAACAATGTCGCCAACGGCAACCCGCTGCGCCAGCACGTTTTCCGGTTCACCACCCGGCCCACGACGACAAACCATAAGCGGCTGCGCACACTGGCGCTCAAGCTGCTGAGGTTTACGGGACAACAGTTCCAGAAAACGGCTGAGCAACAGAAAAAACACGAACATGGTTACCGTGTCAAAGTACACATGTTCAAGCGTAAACAGTAAGGCAATGACACTGTAGCTGTAGGCAGCTAACAGTGCCAGTGAGACTGGCACGTCCATGTTGACACTGCCCTGGCGCATCACAAGAGCGGCGTTGGAAAAAAAAGGCGTTGCGCAATACAGTAAAGACAAACTGGCCAGCACCAGGCTGGCCCAACGCAGTAAATCCCGGGTCACCACATCCATACCCTGGAATTCTCCAGCATACAAGCCGATCGACAGCATACCCACCTGCATCATCAGTAAACCCGCAATACCCAGACGGCGTTGCAGGTACTGCCTGTTTTCCTGATATTGGCGCTGCTGGTTTCGCTCTGTCCAGGGCTCGACCCCGTAGCCAAGCGACTGGATCGTGCTCATCAGCGATGACAGCCGGGCAGGCTCTACCCAGCGAATGATGGCCGTTTGCTGCTGCAAATTCACAACAACACTGGCAACCCCCTCCAGACGTCGCAACGCCGACTCAATCAGCCACGCACAAGCGCTGCAATGCAGGCCGTGCACCAGCAATCGGGCTTCATATTCTTGCTGCACACGCCGCACAAACGGCAGTTCGTCGATCAGTTCGTCAAAGCTGGAGTAATCCTCGGGCGACGCATCGGCCTGCTCGGCTATTTCGGTTCGCCGCCGGTAGTATTGCTGCAAGCCGCTCTGGTGAATGCATTCGTAGACAGCCCGACATCCAGGACAGCAAAACTGACGATCGCTACCGTCGAGCTGGCTGGTATACGCAACGCCTTCAATCGCTTGCGCGCAATGAAAGCAGCTGCTCACCGTGCCTCCGGACTGAGCCGTTCACCGCCAGACTGTTGAGCAGCGTCTTCCTGCGGCTCTTTCGTTTCCATGATGGCAAGACCCTGCTTACGGTAATTTCCGGAGATTGGCTCGTCGGCATAGCGGAAGGCGATGACAACGGTGACCAGGGATGCAAGTACAACACTGCCCAGCAGGCCAATGATAAACCACGGCCAAAACTCCTTATACCAAGGCTTCGGCTCGTTCATCGTTGGGCCTTAACAAAGCGGGCTTCATGACGGTACTGCTCGCCCTTTTCAGTTAACACAAATTCAATTGGCACCACCAAGCTCGGCACGTCCTCTTCCGCAGCCTGAACCCGCACGCGGAAACTGGTCACTTCTCCTGGCAGTACAGCAAGCTGGGCAGCACCAACAATTTTCAAGGCGGCCCCTGATGTTGATTCTATCGCGAGCTCAAACTCTCGGGCAATTTCCTGCTTATTGGCAACCTTGATCAAATAGCGATTTTCCACCACACCCGATGTGGTTGCCGTATTAACCGCCTGGCGGTCGCGAATCACACCAAGCTCCACACTCTCAATAGACGTAAAGCGATACGCGAAAACCGCCAGCATGACGCAGAGCACGCCCGCATAAACAAAGACCTTCGGGCGCAGAAAATGGGCTGTCTCCTGATTGGAATCGCTGCTCGCCAGTGCCCGCTCGCTGGTATAGCTGATCAGCCCTTTCGGATAGTTCATTTTCTCCATGATGCTATCGCAAGCATCAACACACAATGCGCAGGCGATGCACTCGTATTGCAGCCCGTTGCGAATATCAATACCGGTAGGACAAACCTGCACGCACATTTTGCAATCAATGCAATCCCCCAGATCGAGCTCGGCATGGTCATCCGCTCGTTTGCGCGAGCCCCGCGGCTCTCCGCGCTTCGCGTTGTACGACACGATCAGCGTGTCCGCATCAAACATCACCGACTGAAATCTTGCGTACGGACACATGTACTTGCAGACTTGCTCGCGCATCCAACCGGCATTGATGTAGGTAGCAAGGGTAAAGAACACCACCCAGCTTAACGGCGTAAGCGGCATGGAAAAGGAATAAACCTGCCAGCCAAGGTCGTAAACCGGTGTGAAATAGCCAACAAATGTGAAGCCAGTACCAAAGGCAACCAGCAACCAGGCGGCGTGCTTGGAGAATTTGCGGGCAAACTTGTTGACAGACCAGGGCGCCTTATCCAACTTGATTCGCTGGTTTCGAGTTCCCTCCACTTTCTGCTCAACCCACATGAAAATGGCCGTCCAGACAGTTTGCGGGCAGGTGTAACCACACCAGACCCGACCGAACAGAGATGTCACCAGAAACAGGCCGAATGCCGCCAGAATCAATATTAATCCAAGCAGCGAGACATCCTGCGGCCAAATGGTCAGACCGAATATATAGAATTTGCGATTAACCAGGTCGAACAGTACCGCCTGACGGTCATCCCATTGCAACCAGGGAATGCAGAAATAACCCAGCAGTAGCGGCCAACCTGAGTATTGGCGAAGCTTCTGATAAAAACCCTCGATCTTGCGCGTGTAGATTTTCTCGCGCTTTTCGTACAGGTCGAGCTCAGCAACCTCAGCCGGTGCCCACTCCTCTACTGGTATCTTTTCCGGACTATCCTTCATCGATTGCCGCTGCTGGTTTGTCAGATGACAGACTTAACACGTAGGCGGCAATTAAATTTATTTTGTCCTGACTGAGTAGTTCTTCGTGCGCTGGCATCTGGCCGTTACGACCGGCACTGATGCTGACCTGTATTTCCGCACGGCTGTTGCCGTACAACCAAACATCATCCACTAGGGAAGGTGCGCCAAAGACCGGATTGCCGGTGGCATCTGGGCCATGACAGGCCACACAATAGGTGGAAAACTGTTGCTTGCCGGCCTCCACAGTGGCAGCGTCAGCGTCCGGTTCCAGGCCAGCAATATGCCGCACATAGGTAACCACTTTAGGTAAGTTCTCTGCCCCTAACACCTGAGCCCAGGGCGCCATAACAGCCTGACGGCCTTTTACAATCGAGTGCATGATCTGATCTATGCTGCCACCCCACTGCCATTCGCTGTCGGCGAGATTAGGGAAGCCAAAGCCACCCTGCCCTTCGCGACCATGACAGACCGAACAGTTGGTAGTGAACAAACGGCGGCCCATACTATTGGCCTTGTCATTACCAGCCATCTCTTCAATACTCATGCCGGAAAACTGCTGAATACTGGCCTGAAAGGAATCCGCCACCTGCTGTTGGCTGCGCTCCAGTTGATCCACCGACGTCCAGTTGAGCATGCCTTTGTAGTTCCCCAGCCCCGGATAGACGAGAAGATAACCCACACCAAATACGATGGTCAGCATGAACATGGAAAACCACCACGCCGGCAGCGGATTGTCTTCTTCAACGATGCCGTCATACACGTGGCCGGTGGTGTTATCGTCCCGAGGGTTCTTTATTTTGCGGGTCGCAAAAGACAACCAGACTAACAGGACAATCGTGACGACCGTCAGGATAATAATCCATGCATTCGAAAATCCGCTCACTGTTTGCCTCCATCATGGTTTGATCTTGCCGCATCGCCTTCCTGGCCAAAAGGATCCAGGTCGGGGTTTTCCTCAAAGGGCAGGTTACCGGCTTTCTCATAGAAAGCCTTGCGCTTGCGGCTGAACACTACGAAACACAAGGCAATAAACGCGATGAATATCAGTAGTGTCGCAAAGGCTCGTAAGCTTGCAATTTCCATTCTGCCCCCTGGTCAGCTTCGTGGGTACAACAGCCCAAGCTGCTGTATATAGGCGATTAACGCGTCGATTTCAGTTTTACCGGCAACCTTTTCAGCCGCCGTCGCAATGTCTTCATCCGTGTAGGGCACACCGACGGCCCGCAGGGCTTCCATCTTGGCGGCCGTGTGCTCACCGCTTAGCTCGCGCTCAAACAGCCAGGGATAAGCCGGCATATTGGACTCGGGCACGACATCTCTCGGGTTATAGAAATGCAACCGGTGCCAGTCATCGCTGTAGCGCCCACCCACTCTGGCCAGGTCAGGCCCAGTGCGTTTGCTTCCCCAGAGGTGCGGATGGTTGTAGACCAGTTCATTCGCAGTCGAATAATGGCCGAAGCGCTCTACATCAGAACGCAGAGTTCGTACCATTTGCGAATGACAGTTATTGCAGCCCTCGCGGATGTATATGTCACGACCTTCCAATGGCAGCGCAGCGATTGGTTCCAGGCCTTCAGCCGGTTCATTGGTCTGACGCTCAATCATCAGGGGAACCAGTTCTACCAGCGTACCAAAGCTGATGGCGATGATGATGAACAGAATCATCAAGCCAACGTTTTTTTCAAGAATCTCATGGTTCATGCTGCAGCTCCTTGAACAGTCGCACCCGTCGCAGGCTCGCTTGGCGGCTCGCTTGGCGCCCAATCACGTACACCCTCTTCGCGGATTGTCTTGTAGACATTCCAGGCCATCAAAAACATACCTGCCAGGAAGATAAAACCTCCAATAAAGCGGACCAGATAGCCGGGATAACTGGCCTGAATACTCTCGGCGAAACTGTAGGTCAGGGTGCCATCGGCGTTGTAGGCACGCCACATCAGGCCCTGCACGATGCCGTTCACCCACATGGATGCGATGTACAGTACCGTGCCGATCGTGGACATCCAGAAATGCCAGTTGATCCAGACGATGCTGTACATTTGCTTGCGACCGAACAGTATCGGCACCAGATAATAAATAGCGCCAATGGAGATCATCGCTACCCAACCCAAAGCACCGGAGTGCACATGGCCAATGGTCCAGTCGGTGTAGTGCGACAGTGCGTTCACCGTTTTGATCGACATCATTGGGCCTTCAAACGTTGACATACCGTAGAAAGACAGCGACACGATTAGAAAACGTATAATGGGGTCGGTACGCAGCTTATGCCAGGCGCCACTGAGGGTCATGATGCCATTAATCATGCCGCCCCAGCTGGGTGCCAACAATATTAGCGACATAACCATGCCCAGGCTTTGCGCCCAATCCGGCAAGGCCGTGTAGTGTAGATGGTGTGGGCCAGCCCAGATATAGACAGCGACCAGCGCCCAGAAATGCACAATGGACAGCCGGTAAGAGTACACGGGCCGCTCTGCCTGTTTAGGGACGAAGTAATACATCATGCCCAGGAAGCCGGCCGTCAGGAAGAAGCCCACAGCATTGTGGCCATACCACCACTGCACCATGGCATCGACCGCCCCGGAATACACCGGATAGGACTTACCAAGATGCACGGGAATTGCAAGACTGTTCAGAATATGCAGCACGGCGACAGTAACGATAAAGGCACCAAAAAACCAGTTGGCGACGTAAATGTGTGCCACCTTACGTTTCATGATGGTGCCGAAATACAAGATGGCGTACAGCACCCAAACGACAGTAATCAAAAGGTCGATTGGCCACTCAAGCTCGGCATATTCCTTGCTGGTAGTGATGCCCAGTGGCAGGGTGACAACCGCGCTGGCAATGACCAGCATCCAGCCCCAGAATACGACACTCGCAAGGCCATCTGATATCAGGCGCACCTGACAGGTTCGCTGTACCACAAACAGTGACGACGCAAATAGCGCCGAGCCGCCGAAAGCAAAAATTACTGCATTGGTGTGCAGCGGCCGGAGACGACCAAAACTCAGCCAGGGTATCTCCATGCTGATACCCGGCCAGATCATCAGCGCGGCGAGATAAACCCCAACGGCCATGCCGATAATGCCGAACGCGACTGTCATGATGGTGAAGCGGCGCACCACCTCGTAGTTATACACTTCAAAGTCGCGCTGCTGCTCCGCTGTGCTTACATTCGACATAGAAACCCCTTGAAAGTACGAAACGATAAACCTTGTGCTATCGTTGAATCAGTCAGTAAAAACCGGTGCAGCGCCGAAGTCCCAGACAATGACACTGCCGACCATAATGCAGATAAGCATCACCAGGGCCACGCCAACGATGGCGCTGGAATACAGAAACCCACGTTCTTTGGGCTGCTTCATGACAATCGGCACGCCAACATACAACAAATACAGTGACCAGCTAACGGCAACGATACCGACCAGCAAATCAATCCACAGAACCGGATAAAAACCAACCAGCCCGGCGAGAAACAATGGTGTACTGACAAACCCCACGAGGCTGATTCCTTTGGCAATATTCGTCTCTGCACCGTAGGTTTGCGACATCCAGTGAGTCAGATAACCAATAACGACCACCGCTCCCAGCATGGTGAAGTAGAAAAGAATAATAATGGCCAACGCACTGTCCGGGGTTAATTTCACGGCATCACCACCGGCAACCCGCCACCCCACTTCGGTGATCCCGTAATACCACGCAATACAAGGGAATACCGCCATGATCAGCGGATAGAGCAGATAAGCGCCGAAGCTGGATAAGGGCTTATCCGCCAGCGCTTGCCATTGTTTTAACGGGGTAAAGAGAAAACCAAGAGGATTTGCCGCAAACATTTTTTTATTCACCAAATGGAACGAAGAACAGTGTATATGCCGTTTGATTCTGCAGCCTTGACGCAGATCAAAATGCCAAAGGAATTGTTCAGTGGTTTACCCGTGCCACCGCGCGCAGGCCATCCAGGTCGGCAATAAAAAGGTCTCTGCCGTCCACTTCAATCAACAGATTTTTCTTGAACCGTCCCAGAACCCGGCTGACTGTTTCAATGGTCAAACCCAGAAAGTTGCCGATGTCCTGACGGGACATTGGCAGGTGAAAGCGTTGCTCTGACAGCTGACGTCGGGTATGCCTGGCGGACATGCTCAGCAGAAAAGAAGCCACTCGCTCTTCTGCCGAATTTTTGCTCACCAGGGTCAGCAGTTTTTGATCGTCGGTGATCTCGCGACTCATCAATTGAAAAAAGTGGCGCTGTAATTTCGGCAATTGCAGGCTGAGCGACTCCAGTTGCTCGAATGGAATTTCGCAAACCGCAGAGGTGTCCAGCGCAACGGCGGTGCTGCTGTAGCGGTGCGAGCTGATGCCGTCGACTCCGAGGATCTCACCGGGCAGATAAAACCCGGTTACCTGCTCTTCACCACTGGGCGACACGCTGTAGGCCTTGATAGCGCCGGAGCGCACTGCATAAACAGAGCGGAAATCGCTGCCCTGACGGTACAGCTTATCCCCTTTGTGCAGAGGCTTGCCACGCTGCACAATTTCATCGAGTTTGATAATGTCATCATCGGCAATGGCCAGTGGCAGGCAAATGCTGTTGAGACGGCAGTTGGCACAATTGACCTGCTCGTTGTGCGGACAGCGCTGTTCTTCAGGCAGCATACGACTTCCTTTAATTCACCGACACACAATGGAATATCGAGCTGGCGTATCGCCGCTCGGTGGGAGATATTATAGAGTGACCACAGCCGCGGTCAATTCCGGCAGCGCCCAGCAGTCACACTGTTTTCGAAAAAGTCGCCTGCGACTGTTTTAAATAAGCGTCGAACGGCATACAGATATTGCGTAACAGCAACCTCCCGCGCTCGGTGACCCGCAAACTGCGCGCACCAATCTCCACTAAGCCGTCAACTGCCAGAGCGTGCAGCCGGCCCAGCTCTTCGCCAAAATACTCTTTAAAATCAATATGATACCTGCTCTCAATCGTTTTAAAATCAACCACCAGCTGGCAAATCAGACTATTGATCACGGCACGTCGTACATGGTCGTCACGACTCAGCCGACGACCACCTGCCAAGGGCAGCTCCAAGCGGTCCAGAGCCGCGTAATAGTCATCCAGGCTTTTTATGTTCTGCGAATAACTGTCTGGCAATGAGCTGATGGATGACACGCCCAGAGCAACTGTATGGGGCGCATGGTTGACCGAGTAGCCCTGAAAATTGCGTTGCAGCTTGCCGTTTCTGGCTGCGCGGTACATGGCATCATTTTCGTTGACGAAATGATCCATGCCAATGTAATGGTAACCATTGGCCTGCAGCAGCGCCGAGCTGGCACACAGGGTTTGCAGCTTTTCATCGGCGCGCGGCAACTGCAAGCGATCAATCGCGCGTTGTGAAGGAAAGCGCTGCGGCAGGTGTGCGTAGTTGTACAGCGCGATTCGATCCGGCGCCAGCTCGGTCACCCGGTCCAGCGTCGTCTCGAATCGTGACGCGGTTTGTTCGGGCAAACCATACATAAGGTCGTAATTAATGGACTCAAAGCCATAGTCTCTGGCGGCTTCAGTCAGTGCAGCAACTTTTTCCACGCTCTGAAAACGATTAATCGCTTTTTGTACAACCGGACTGAAGTCCTGAACACCAATACTGAGGCGGTTAAATCCCAGGCCATACAGCAAACCCAGAGTATCGGTGGATATTCGGCGTGGATCTATTTCAATGCTGAATTCACGCTCAGGCTTCTTGCTTAAGTTGAACTGGTTGCCAAGGTAAAACATCAGCTCTGTGAGCTCGCCCATATCGAGAAAATTAGGAGAACCACCACCAAGATGCAGGCTGTTAACTTCCCGGTCCGTCGACAATTCGCTACTGAGCAAGCGCGCCTCTTTTGCCAAATAGCGCAGGTATGTCTGCCCCTGGGAGCGATCACGAGTCACAATTTTATTGCAAGCACAGTAGTAGCAGATGTCTTCACAGAAAGGTATGTGAACATACAGCGCCAGTGGCTCGGCCAACTTGCCGGTTGCGCGCAACTGATCGTGGTAATCATGAAGATCGTATTGATCATTAAATGTCTGGGCACCTGGGTAAGAGGTGTAGCGCGGCCCGCGAACATCGTAACGTGCGAGAAGTAGTGGGTCCCATTGGACGTTGCCGACGGTCGCGGCGGGCTCAAGGCTCATCATGTAGAAATACAGTGCAGGTTATTTCACACAGATGTTAGTCGGCCCGCGGCCAGTCGCCTTGACGTGGATCAAACAGCAGAATCTTTCCCGGGCCTGTCCGCTTCAAGGTCGGCCAATTCTTTGTCTGAGAGGTCTGTAGAACGCGAATCTTTCCAGCTGGCAAACAGCAGAGTTGCCAGGCCAAGCAAAACCTCATCGGCAAACGGTAGCATGTCCGGGATGACCAGATCGAGCAAGAACAACACAGCAGTCAGGTAAAACAACTGACGAAAGCGTAAGCGCCTTGCCCAGGCCAAAAAAACTGTAGCGATCGGTATCCTCATAGCAGCAGTTTCACAAGCTGTACCCAACAATACAAGAGTCACCTGCAAGGTTTTGCAATGTTTTAAAGTAACAATGAATTAACCTACGTTTGCAAGACCCTGCCTGTGCTGAGAGGCAAATCCCAGTACACTGCCGGGCAACCCACGGAAACTGGAGAGCGCATCATGGCAGTGCAGCAATTGAGCGAACCACCAGCTGGCCCCAAAAAAGCCTACTCCTTTCTGGAGTTCCCCCGTGCATTGCATGAGATGAGCCTATTACTGCCGGCTGATCGCTATTTGAAAAGGCTCGGCGGTGGGCGCGGCAAACCGGTTATGGTTCTGCCAGGCTTTGCAGCCGACGACCGAACCACCGCCATCACCCGTAAATATCTGAATCACTGGGGCTTTGACGCCAGACCGTGGGGTATCGGGCAGAACCTGAACCCTCGTAACATTTCAGATACCGCGAGCGCCGTTGAACAGGTGGGACATAACATCGATAAGCTGGCTACACAATTGAGCGCCCTCAAGGCACAGACCGGGCAGAAAGTCACTTTATTGGGCTGGAGCCTTGGCGGCATTGTGTCTCGTCAACTGGCGGCTAAATACCCGGACCTGGTAAGCAGCGTAACTACCATGGGCACACCGTTTGGTGACTTTCGCTCCACGTCGGTGTACCCGCTGATGCAGTTGTTGAACAAATACGAAGTGAGTCAAAACGATCTGGATCTCTGGGACGAAATGGCCAATGTAGCCATTGGCGACATACCGCTAACTGTAATTTACAGCAAATCCGATGGCTTTGTACCGCCGCACAACGCTCGCGCCGCGCGTTCTAAGGTCATTGAGTTTATTGAAGTGGTGTGCAGCCATGTGGGTTTCGCGGTAAACCCGGTCGTGCTTAAGTTGCTGGCTAATCGTTTGCGCGAAGACAGCCTCAACTGGCGTCCTTTCCAACCAAGCCTGCTGGAGAGAGCGCTGTATCGAACCTCGTGAGTGCTGCATTGCTGGCTCGGCTAATGGCTCTGTTTACCGCAACAAAAAAGACCACCCAAGGTCGAGTGGTCAAGGAGAAGCCTGGATGGGCCGACCTCACGGCCGGCCATTTCGTCTGGTAGCGGTTTAGGCTTTCGCTGTTGCGAAGCGGTCACGAACGCTGTCCACAGCGTCTTCAACCTGGTCGCGCACATCTTCCACTTCATCCTTGATGTTTTCACGCAGCTCCTTACGTGCCTTGGTCAGTTCCTTCTGCGCTTTTTCACCGCGCTTTACCAGTCCCTCGAAGGTCTTGGGCGCTTCTTTACGTGCGTCATCAATACGGTCTTGCAGTTCATCGTAAACTTTGCCGTAAAAACCCAGAGTAGCCAAAGCGATGTTGCGCAGGCTGTACTCAGCTTTCTTGGCCGCAGGCTTGCGGGCCGTGGTTTTACGTGCAGTGGTTTTCTTTGCGGTAGCTTTCTTAGCTGGCATGGGTTTTTCCTCCCTCGGTTAATGTGAGTACAAAGATAGGGATTATTTTTAGAGTAAACATACTAATTTAATAGAATCTGCGAGTTTTTTTGCAGCTATGGTATGTTGGGTGGGTCATGTGTCCGCGGAACTTAAGTCGTGATTAAGCCCACGCCCCCCGTCGTCAGGGACGATTTACCTCACATTGGCGCTGGTTTGCGCTTTGCCCAAAGCCCGACTGGCTACTTACGTGAGTTACGAGCTGAATACGGTGACGTATTTCTTGTTGATGTCTTTGGCTATCGGCTGTTTTGCGTGTTTTCTCCCCGCGCCCTGCAAAGTCTGTACGCTGTTGCGGAAGAAGACGCCAGCTTCGGCATGGCGACCTTTGACATGATGGGCTTTAAAACCCCGTTAGAAATTTTTGCCGACGCTGATATTGATCTGTTCTACGAGTTGCTCACGGTCGAGCGGGTGCGTGGCTACCTGCCAGCCTTCAACCAAGTGCTGGCAATGGAGCTGGAACGTTGGGGAACCAACGGCGAGCTGGACGTGTTTGACGCAATTCGTACTTTGGAGCAGCGCATCGGCTTTTCTGTCTGGATGGGCGCTGAAGCGGCTGACGACGACTATTGGCCACAATTTAAAGCTGCCTTTGATGTGCTATCCCAGGAAAATGCATTCGTTAACCCACAAGCGACATTACACACTCTGGTCAGCAACAAAGCGGAAGAGCGTAAGGCCCTCGCACAGCTGCATGAACTGCTGGCCAGCATTATCGACCAACGTGAACAGACAAGCCATTGGCCGGAGGACACCCTGACATTGTTGTACCAACGATTCAGCAATCCGGACCAGGCCGTCCACCGTCGGAAATTGGTCCATAACCTGGTGAATGCAAACCAGGGCTTTCTATCCAATCTGTATGCTGCAATCAGCTGGGTCTTAATCAATGCTTGCCGCTATCCACAGCATGGACAGCGACTCACCGCGGAATTCCAAGCCACCCGCGAACAATTTGGTGACAATTTTAGCGAGCAACAGGAAGCGCTGGATTCAATGCGCTTTTGCGAGCAAATGCTCATGGAGAGCACCCGCTTTGCACAGCGCTCGCTAACCTTGCGTAAGGTCCTTCGCGAAATACCATTCGATTGCGGCGACCACAGCTACACGCTTTCGCCGGGCATATACATCGCCACCATGCTATCGGTCACCAACACCCAGACCAGCGAACTCTCCCGGTTTGACCCTGACCATTACGATGGCCGCCGACTCAAACCCGAGTTGGTAGCGCTCGGCAAAGAAACCGTCAGCACTTTTGGCCATGGCCGACATGCCTGCCCGGCACAGAAATTCTCGCATAATATGTGTAAAGTGGTGCTGAGCGGCTTGTTCGGTAGATATACATTCAGCGAATTGACGGGTGACCTGGCACCAAGCGCGCAACAAATGGGTGGGGTGGCCCGCACCGCCGGGCCCACCCGACTGTGCTACACAAGCATTTAAGAATTTTTGAACAATGGAACCGGAAACAATGACTGCCGAGCAAGAGCTACTGAACCAGCTGGGTGAATTCGCCCGCATCCTCGATCAGCGCCGCTGGCGCGATGTTGGCACGGTGTTCGCCAACGACGTCAGCTTTAATTATGGCGATGGTCAGGAACAACAAGGCCTGGCCGCACTGACCGATAACTTTCAGCGCTACCTTGACCCCTGCGGCCCGTCCCAGCATTTACTGGGAAGCATTCAGCTTGAAGTCGATGGTACAACGGCAATCACCCGTGCCTATGTGCAGGCTCGCCACCAGGGAGCAGGCGACAAAGCGGGCCTATACCTGGACAGCAACGGCGAGTATATTGACCACTGGCAGTTCACCGAGGCCGGCTGGCGTATTGTGCGGCGGGATGTGAGCTGGTTTATGTTGAAAGGCGATATGACGGTTTTAAGTGATTAGTTTTTTTGCACAATAAGCGCCGCTGCAGTGTGGCCAGGTGCCACGAGGGCTTTAAATCGGGAATCGCGCAAAACGCTTCATTCTTATCAGCCAGTAGTCGAGTCCGTTGCCTGAAGGAAAACATATGAACATGAATATCAAATACATCTTTCTAATATTACTTTTCCCGCTACTGACCGCCTGCAATAGCCTGTCACAAACGGTACCACCAGCTGAACTGGTGTTGCAGAATGGCACCATTTACACCGCTGTACCTGATAAACCGACTGTGCAGGCTGTTGCGATTCGCGACGGTAAGTATCAGGCACTGGGGGATCAGCAAACGGTCACCGCCTATATCGGCTCGGACACTGAAGTGATTGATCTGGCGGGCAACATGGCGATGCCGGGCATTAACGATACGCACATCCACCCGGTAATGGCGGGCCAGATGGCCCTGTTCGAATGCAGTTTCGGATTCACGGCGAGCCCGGATGAAATTGCTCAGACCTTGAGCGAGTGCGCGCAGGATCAGCCGGACGCCACCTGGATTCGTGGTGGACAATGGGGCAGTAACTTTTTTGAGCTGCATGCGCTGGAATCACCTCGTGGCTTTCTGGATGCGATTTCCGATACGCACGCTATTTTTCTGCGCGACGACTCCGGGCATAACGCCTGGGTGAATAGCAAGGCGCTGGCGCTGGCGGGTATCGGCGCGAGCACTGAGAATCCGCAAGGCGGCACGATAGTCCGCGATGCAGACGGCGAGGCGAACGGCTTATTGCTGGAAACGGCCATTATGCTGGTGGAGAAAATTATTACCCCATTCACAGCCGAACAAAACCTGGCGGCTGCCGCACATGCTACCCGGGTAATGAACGCCTTTGGCATTACCGGCTTCAAAGCTGCTGGGTACACGGAGGCCATGCCGGCCAGTTTGCATGCGCTTGATCAGCGCGGTGATTTACATGCCCATGCCGCGATCTGTCTGGTAACGCCTTACGGAAAACGCCAGGGCCCGCTGGATTATCAGCTGCTGGACAAACAGCGCAGTGAGTTTGCATCCAACAATGTACACACCAACTTTGTCAAATTGTTTATGGATGGCGTACCCACACCGGCTCGCACCGCAGCCATGATCCACCCATATGTTGCCGATGAGCTGCACGGCGCAGATTACCGTGGCGACATGCATCTGACAGCGGAGCAACTGACAACTGATCTCATTGAGCTGGATAAGCGTGGCTTTACCGTGAAAATCCATACCGCGGGCGACGGTGCGGTGCGCGTGGCACTGGATGCAATTGCGGCAGCCCGCGAGGCCAACGGTAACAGCGGCCTGCAACACGAATTGGCCCATGCCGGGTACATAGACCCCATGGACATCCCTCGCTTTAAGGCCTTGGGGGTTGCAGCGGATTTCTCCCCGTATCTTTGGCACCCATCACCCATCATGGATGCCGTTATCTCTGCGGTTGGTGAACAACGCGGCCCACAGTATTGGCCCACCAAATCATTGCTGCAAGCCGATGCCAGTGTGATCGCCGGCTCCGACTGGCCGGCGGCGGTGCCCAGCGCCGACCCCTGGGTTGGATTGGAAGCACTGGTGACACGCCGCCACCCCAAAGGTCAGGCGCCCGGCAGTCTGTGGCCAGAGGAAGCGGTAAGCCTTCAGCAGGCACTGCAAATCTACACGCTTGCCGGTGCGCGCGCTCTGAAGCTGCAAGACCTCACCGGCTCGATCGAAGTCGGTAAATCAGCGGATCTAATCGTGCTCGACCGTAACCTGCTCGCTGTTCCCATTGAGGACGTCTCGGAAACGCAAGTACTACGAACGTATTTTCGTGGCAAGCTGGTGCATTCGGTCGAGTGACTCTTAGAGAAAGAGTTCACCGCACATCGACCAAGCTACTGCCTGACTCAGCGCGGTGACGGCACGTTACCGCCATCGACAATAATGTCCTGCCCGGTGATGTAGCTCGCTTCCGATGACAACAGAAATGCCACCACGCTGGCGACTTCCTCCGGCTGCCCGAGACGGCCCAGGAAAATACGCTGTTCAAAGGCGGATTGCAGACCCTCTACATTATCCAGTGCCACCTGTAGCATGGGGGTCTGAATCTGGCCGGGTGACACAGTATTGATGCGAATACCCTCGGTGCCCAAATCGTCGGCCAGCGCCCGCATTACGCCCTGCAGACCGGCTTTGCTGGCGCTGTAACTGGGGTTCATCGCGTTGCCGATTTGAGCGTTAATAGATGCGATGCCGACAATCGCCGCACCCGGCTGTGAGCGCAGATCATCCCTCAGGTATTGAATGAGAAATGGCATGGCCCGCAGATTGACATCCATGACAGCCTGCCATAACTCTGGCGTTAGATCATTGAGCGGGCCGACGCCATCCACTCCGGCCGCATGCACCAAACCACCAAATGCGCCCAGTGCATCGCGCGCTGCTTGCACAGTGGCTCGGCAGTCGTCCAGATTCCGAACATCGACCGCCTGGCCAATTGTCGCTACCCCATAACGATTTGCAATGTCTGCTGCTGCTTGCTCCACCCTGGCCTGATCAAGATCCCACAAAGCGACCGCTCGACCACTGCCGGCCAATCTTTGCGCACTTGCCAGGCCAATTCCTGATGCACCACCGGTTACCAGTACCGGGGCAGTAGTTTGCTTCGCCATTATCTCTCTCCCATTATTCGCGTCTATATGTCATGCTATCACTTTACGTCACATCACCAGAGCCCATGCCTATAACAAAATTTTTACTCGCCGCCCTGCTCTGTATTCTAAGCTTGCACTCCCCCCACAGCTCACAGGCTGAAACCCGCTATGATGTGGCTATTATTGGCGGGCGGGTCATCGACCCCGGTTCCGGTTTCGACGCGGTGGCTAACGTGGGTGTACGGGATGGCCGCATTGCAATCATCACGGAACAAGAGCTCAGCGCCGATCAATTGATACCGGCTGGCGGCCTGGTGGTGGCCCCTGGGTTTGTGGACCTGCATACTCATTCGCTAACTCCGCTGGGCCAACGCTATCAGCTGCTTGACGGGGTGACTACGGCGCTGGAACTGGAAGCCGGCACCTATCCGCTGGACGGTCTGGAGGCTCTGTTCCCCGACGGCGCACGAATCAATTACGGTAGCTCGGCCGGCCATGGTTCGGTACGAGTGCAGGCGATGTTGGGTATTCAGCAGGTGCCGTTGCTCACCGGCAAGCCAGAACCCGTTAACCTCAAAGGTTACTGGACGCTGTTACGCGGCCTTCTGGGCCTGTCCACTGATGATGCCTTCGTCAAGCAGGCCGACCAGGGCCAGAGAGAAACCATGCGGGCGCTGCTGCAGGACGGGCTGGACAATGGTGCACTCGGTATCGGCGTTCCCCTGGACTATTTCAGCGTTGCCGTCAATGAACAAGAACTGCGTATGCTGTTTGACACCGCCGCGGAAACCAATAATCTACTGTACATTCATGTGCGCCGCGGTATCAACGGTGATCCGGCCGGACTGCGCGAGGCCTTGCGGCTGGCAAAGGAAAGCGGCGCGGCCGTTCATATCTGCCACATTCAGCACAACGCCATGCGAAATATTGAGCTGTTTTTGCAGAAGATTCGAGAGGCCAGGGCACAGGGGGTGGATGTCACCACGGAAACCCTGCCCTATAACGCGGGCTCAGCACTGATCTCCTCAGCTGTATTCGGACGTGATTGGCGAACGATTTTCAATATTGATTACCCGGACGTTGAGTGGGCCGCTACTGGCATGCGTTTCACTGAAGATACCTGGAATGAATACCGCGAGAAACATCCGGGCGGCCAGGTGGTGCACCATTACCTGAAGGAGGAATGGACCCAACGCGCCATACGCGAGCCCGGCGTGATCGTGGTAAGCGATCTGCTGCCCATGGTGAACGAAACCCGTATGGTCGCCCCACACAACAATGCCTTTGCCAAAGTACTTGGCCGCTATGTTCGGGAAACGCCACTGCTGGACTTGCCAACGATGTTGGCAAAAATGACCTGGCTGCCCGCTAAACGCTTGCAGGCCTTTTACCCACTGTTTGAACGCAAGGGTCGCATACAAGAGGGAGCAGACGCCGATATTACCGTGTTCGACCCCGCCACAGTTATTGATAGGGCCACTTACGGCAATCCATTCCAGGCTTCTGCCGGCATTCAAACCGTGCTCGTGAACGGGCAGATTGCCGTAACTGATGGCAAGGTTGTCGAAGACGTATACGCTGGCACGCTATTACGCGCAAGTGCTGGCGAGCGCTAATAAGCCCATCACGCAGAGCAATCGCCGCGTAACGGTCGCACCTCAGCGTGGCATTGGCGTATCATTGGCGCCTTCGTGCCCGTTCAATTGCTCAGGAATTCCAGCTTGCTTACCACCGACACCGACCCAGAAACATACCGTGGCCTGAAGTATCCCTGGGGCCGAAACACCGGTCCGACCGAAGTACAGCCCATTGCCGTGGCTGATGGCGTCTGGTGGGCGCGCATCCCCATGCCCATGTCACTTGACCATATCAACATCTGGCTGCTGGAGGATGGTGACAGCTGGACGGTCGTTGATACCTGCCTGGACCTGGAGAAATCACGCGAGGTTTGGGAGGGTTTGTTCGGCGGATTTCTGCAAGGCAAACCCATTAACCGGGTCATATGCACCCATATGCACCCCGACCATGTAGGCCTGGCCGGTTGGCTGGTGGAACGCTTCAATGCCGAACTGTGGATGTCGCGCGAAGAATTTTTGATGTGCCGGGCCATGGCCAGCGATACCGGTCGGGAAGCGCCGGATGTAGCCATCAAATTTTACCGGGCGGCGGGCTACGATGACGAACAGCTGGAGAATTACCGCAAAGTATTCGGCAATTTTGGCCGGGCCATTCATCCAATACCCGACAGTTTCCGGCGCGTAGTGGACGGCGAGACCATTCTGATCAACGACCGCTACTGGCAGGTTGTGGTTGGTAGCGGTCACTCACCGGAGCACGTCTGCCTTTACTGTCCGGCGCTGAAACTGTTGATCTCCGGCGACCAGGTATTGCCCAGAATCACGTCCAATATCAGTGTGTTTCCCACCGAGCCGCACGGCGATCCTTTGGAAGAATGGTTACGCTCCTGCGCACGTCTCCGTGAGCGCTTGCCTGATGACTTACTGGTCCTGCCGGCGCATGAAACTCCCTTCTACGGACTGCACGTGCGCCTTACGCAATTAATCGAGGCGCACGAAAGAGACCTGGACAGCCTGTATAACTTCCTGGAAACGCCGCGCCGCGCAGTAGACTGCTTCCCGGCCCTGTTTACGCGGGACATTGACTCAGGTTCACAAGGCCTGGCTACCGGAGAATCTCTGGCGCATTTGAACTGCCTGCTGGGCCGCCGCCAGGCCCGCCGCAATCGTGACGACCACGGCGTAGACTGGTATCAACAGCAGCCTGAGGGGCTGGATTTCGATTGATTGGCGAGAACAATCATGCATAACAATAACAACATAGCTTCCGACACGACCACAGCAAATCAGCCGCAAGGTTATGGGACACCGTTTTACCGGCAGTACGTGCTGATCGCGCTGACCGTGCTGTATACGCTGAATTTTATCGATCGCATTCTGATCCAGATTCTGGCGCAGCCAATCATCGAGGAATTCCAGTTGCAGGACTGGCAGTTCGGCCTGTTGTCCGGGCTGGTGTTTGCCACACTGTATACCCTGCTGGGCATCCCTATCGCGCGTCTGGCGGAACGCTATAATCGGGTGCGGATCATCGCGCTCAGCGTCATTGTCTGGTCGGTAATGACCGCATTATGCGGCTTTGCCGGTGGTTTTCTGTCACTGCTGGTGTTTCGTGTTGGCGTCGGTATTGGTGAGGCCGGGCTGACGCCCGCCGCCAATTCAATCATTGCCGATTACTTCCCGCCAAATAGCCGGGCCCGGGCAATGGGCACCTATGCGATGGGTGTCACCCTGGGAAGCGTTTTGGCGGCCGCCTTGGGCGGCCCCATCGCCGATGCGTTTGACTGGCGCACCGCCTTCCTGGTGTTGGGCGCGCCTGGCGTGTTGATCGGTGTGATCTTCTGGGTCACCACCAGGGAGCCTCCGCGCGGCTACACCGACCCACCGGGCACCGAGCAACGTGGCAGCGACAATCTGCGCGTTACCCTCGGAAAGCTTAGCGATAAACCCACTTTCTGGCTGAATTGTGCGGCAGCAACGCTGGTTGCGTTTGTCGGCTACGCCCTCACGGCATTCAAAGTGGCTTATTTTCAGCGCGCCTTTCCGGTTTCACTCACCGAGGTCGCGCTGACCGTGTCGGTGCCTGCAGGTCTGGCCGCGTCGGCCGGCGTGTTCTCGGGCGGCTATCTCACCGAAAAACTCAGCCCGCGAATGCCAAACGCCGTGGTTTTGATACCCGGAGCCGGCCTGATCGCCAGCGTGCCGTTTTATGTGTTTGCCTTCGTCACGCCCAACTTTCATTTGGCCATTGGGTCGGTTATGTTGGGCGCCCTCCTGCACTACAGCTATCTCGGTGCCCAGTACACGGTCTGCCAGGGCATTGCCGATGCGCGCTCGCGCGCCACTGCCGTCGCCATTATGCTGTTTGTCATCAATATTATCGGCTACGGGCTGGGGCCGCTGTTTCTTGGAGTACTCAGTGACCTCTTTACAGCAAGCGACATCGCGGCGTCCGCGCATGGCACAGAATTGACTCTGCAAATGTGTAAAGGCTCGGCCGAAGCGTTGATTGCCACGCTTGGTCAGGCGAAAGCCGACGCCTGTCTTGCCGCCAATGCCAGTGGTCTGGGCCTGGCCATGGTTGTCACAAGCCTGATTTTCCTGGTTGGCGGAGCGTTATATCTATGCGCCAGCCGCACGCTGCAACGAGACCTGACCGGACCGACCGATTGAGCCCGGCCGGATTCAGCGACCTTTGAAAACTGGCCGGCGCTTCTCAAGAAAGGCTGCCACGCCTTCGGCCGCGTCCTCGGACTTTAACATTTTAAGCTGTTGCTCGGCTTCAGCAGCAACGGCCGCCGGGAAATCCTCTTCAAACACGCGGTTAAGCAATTGCTTGCTGGCTGACAACGCAAGTGGCGCGACAGACGCCAGCTGTCGCGCTTTGGCGCCCGCAGCACGAGTAAGCTCTTCCAGTGGAACCACATCGCTGGCCAGCCCCCAATCCAGACAAGTCGCCGCATCGAGCTTGGTCGCTTCAGAAATTAGCTTGAAAGCTCGTTTGTAACCCAGGTGTCGACCCAACAGCCAGGTTATGCCGCCGTCGGGCACCAGACCAATCGGCAGAAATGCCTGATACAGATAGGCGTTATCCGCCATGATTGTCACGTCGCTGAGCAGCGCATAGGCCCCACCAATACCGGCCAACGCACCTTGTGTAACGGCGATATAGGTTTTCTGGGAGCAACGAATCGCCAGCAAATTGGGCAAGTGATCTTCCAGCAGATGCTGGTCAACCGGCTTTTCCAGGGCGGCGGCGTCCTGCAGATCTGCGCCAACACAGAAGTTCTTACCACTGGCGCTTAACAATACCACTCGCACTGAGGGATCGCTTTCCGCAGCCTGAAAGGCGCTGTTCATCTCCTGTAACAAAGCGAGGCTCAGCGCATTGCCAATGGCGGGTCGATTCAGTCGCACTTCGGCAACCGCATCATTCACTGAATATTCAATGCACTCATAGCTCATGCGACAACTCTGGTGGTTAACGGGGCTGCATACGGATACCGGCGTCCATCCTGATGCATTCGCCATTAATGTAATCGTTTTCGGCAATGCTTTGCGCGAGGTGGGCAATTTCATCCGGTTTGCCGAGGCGCTGCGGGTTCAGTACCGACGCTTCCAGGGATTTATAAGCTTTCTCGGGCAGGGAATCAAACAAGGGTGTGTGAATCAATCCTGGCGCAATGGTATTGTCCCGTATGCCAAAGCTCGCGAGGTCCCTGGCGATTGGCAAAGTCATTCCGACAATGCCGCCTTTCGAAGCGCTGTAGGCCGCCTGCCCAATCTGACCTTCAAACGCGGCCACCGACGCGGTGTTGATGATAACGCCACGCTGACCGTCGTCGGTAATGGTCGCTTGCTGACTCATCTGGTGCGCTACCAGACGCAGCACGTTGAAGGTACCGATCAGGTTAACATTCAGAACCTGTTTGAACACATCCAGCTTGTGCGGCCCTTCGCGCCCGACGGTTTTTTCCGCACTGGCAATACCGGCATAATTGCAACAGATGTGGACATCGCCAAATTGTTCGACAGTACCGGCCAAAGCCGCGGCCACTGAATCTTCATCGCTAACATTGACCTTAAAGAAGGCAACACTGTCGCCCAGTTCCTCGATGATGCTGGCAGCACGTTGTTCATTTAAGTCAAAAATTGCTACCTTGACACCTCTGTCGTGCAGCCGCCGCACGGTTGCTTCACCAAGACCGGACGCACCGCCGGTGATGATTGCCGTTTTACCCGATAAATTCATTGGTTCTCCTCAAAACGCTGGCTGATGAGCGCGGCTAATTACAGCCGCATTGGTTCATTTGCGCGGCAATAGTACCTGAATAGCGGCCATGATTCGAATACTCCGGTTCGGCCCCTCATCTCCTATCGCTATAGTGCAGAAGGCTGATGATCTTTCTCACTTTGTATTCTGCTTTTGCCGCACAGTATACTGCCACCCATTGAAAGTACATTGGGAATGACTATGCCAGCAATCCTGGTAAGCGGAGCAAACAAAGGCATCGGTCTGGCGATCGTTGAGGCCATTTTACGCGAACAGCTCGACTATAGGGTTCTGCTGGGGTCCCGTGATGCGGCGCGTGGCGAAGCGGCGCGCAATACTGTGTTGGCGAATACTGCTTGCAGCAGCGACCGGGTTGATGTCATTGACCTGGATGTAAGCGATGAGCAGGCTGTGGCAACGGCCTTCGCGCAGGTGACCGAGAACCTGCAGGCCCGAGGCGACCAACTTGCCGGGCTGGTGAATAATGCAGGAATTGCCATAGGCTCACGGGCCGATATGCTCGCGGTAAACAGCTACGGGCTGCGGCAGGTTAGCGAGCAGTTTATTCCGTTGATGCAAAACGGCAGCCGGGTGGTTAATGTTACTTCGGCATCCGGGCCCAACTACGTGGCCCGATGCAGCGCGCAATGGCAGCGTTTTTTTATGGACTCTCATGCAAGTTGGCAGCAGCTGGACGAGTTCATGCAGCAGTGTTTGACTTCGAGTGAGTTACCAGGACTACCCGGTGACGCCGATTATGGCCTGTCCAAAGCCTGCGCCAACCTTTACTCGATGATCTGCGCACGCGACAACCCGCAGTTGATGATTAATGCCTGTACACCAGGCTATATTGAAACTGATCTGTCTCGGGAGTTGACGCGCGGCTCGGGCCAAACAGCAGCGGAGCTTGGCATGAAGCAGCCCGCAGATGGGGCCCGCGTGGTCATGCATTTGTTGTTTGGCGACGTTGCCAACTCTGGCCATTACTATGGCAGTGATGCTTTGCGAAGCCCGATGGACCGCTACCGGTCACCGGGCTCACCCGCCTATTGCGGCGACTGACGCCGTCGACTTTCGGTACACGTTTTTTCGACTGCCATGCAAGCCATCGAATTCCTCGACGCCAATCACATCGAATACCAGCGCGTGGACCATCCCGCTGTGTTCACCAATGAAGAGGCAAAAGCAGTCATCCCAGAGTTACCGGGTGCGCGCACCAAAAACCTGTTTCTGCGCAGCAGAAAGTCGGAGCGACTGTTTCTCCTGGTTTTTCAAGAGGACAAGTTTATTGATTTGACGGCGCTGGCAAAACATCTGGGCGCAGGACGCTTTAATTTCGCTTCACCGGAGCAACTGCAGGAGTTTCTGGGCGTTCAACCGGGCGCCGTCTCAGTACTGTCCATCATGAACGACAGCGCACAGCGGGTAGAACTGGTCATCGATGCCGAGGTTTGGGCTGACACCGCTATTCTCTGTCACCCCTTGGTAAATACCGCGACGCTGAGTTTGTCGATGGAGCAGCTCAGGCGGTTTTTGGACTTACTTGGGCGCACGCCGCAAATTCTGAGACTACCGTTAAAAAAGCCGTGAAGCCGTGCCTCAACTAATACCTTGAATGTTCTTAATGAGTTGCTGCTGTAGCGCCGCGTCACCACTGTCAAAAGTGCATTCCCAGCTGTCCACCAAGCCGCTGTAACGCTCATGCATGAGCGCGGCAATACGCCCTGGAGTTTCTGCAACGAGGGCAAACTCGTTCAGGATATCAGGCTCAATCAACTCAGCCATGGCCTGCCAATGTCCATTGCGGGACATACGGTGGGCTTCCTCCTGCAAACCCTCCCAGCCATGCAGTTCCAGTACCGGTTTGTAGGCGGGCGTGGAGGCGTAAAAGGCCAATTGCATTTTAACCGCTGCAAGATTGGCCTCGAACTGCTGTTCGTCTACACCGGACACCACCACAATCGGACAGCAAACGTCAAATTCTGAGCGCGCTCGCCCGGATTTTGCCAGGCCCTTGTCAATCGCCGGCCAGGTTACCTGACGTAAATACTCAGCGGTTGTAAAACCGTGGGCAATCATGCCATCGGCCACTTCGGCTGCCACCTCGGTCATCAACGGGCCAACGGCGGCCAGTCTTACTTTGGGGGCAGCGAAATCTCTGGATGCCGGCACGAACATTGGCGTCATCAGGTTATGGGTGTAGAACTCGCCGTTAAAGTCCAAACTTGTGCCCTGGTGCCAACAATCCCAGATTGCCCGCATCGCCAGAATAAATTCACGCATTCGCGCCGCTGGACGCGACCACGGCATGGATAAGCGCCGAGTGATGTGCGGTTTTATTTGCGAGCCGATTCCAAGTACAAAGCGGCCCTGGCTGAACTCGTTCAGGTCGTGCGCGGTATTCGCCAGCGTCATTGGGTTGCGCGCAAAAGCCACAGCAATAGAGGTCATCAGCTCGATGGAGTTGCTGTGCTCCGCAGCCAGAGCCAGCGGCAGAAACGGATCGTTATTTATTTCGGCACTGTAGGCGGCGTCATATCCGAGCTTCTCCGCCTCGACTGTTTTGTTCGGCACGCTGCCTAGCTCAGTAATCAAATTGGCAATAACTCGCACTCGGCTACTCCTGTGGCAAAGAACCCGGTACGCTCAGCCCGCCAATAACCGTGCGTGTTCTATCTTCGGGCAGCGGTCCATCACCACTTCCAGCCCTGCTGCACGCGCTTTGGCCGCCGCTTCTTCATGCACTACATCCAGCTGCATCCACACCACCCGGGCACCAATCTGAATGGCATCATCCACAAAAGGTAGCACCCGCTCGCTGCGCTGAAACAGATCAACGATTTCAACCGGGCCGGGAACTGCTGCCAGGCTTGGGTAGCAGGGCAGACCGAGCACCTCATCATAGGCTGGGTTGACCGGAATAACTTCATAACCATGCGCCAACAGATACTGAGCAACCTGGTGGCTTGCGCGATGCTCTTTGGCTGACAAACCGACCACCGCTATGCGGCGGTAGTCAGTGAGAATTCGCTTCAGTGCGACCGAGTCCATCAGTTGCGCTCCGCAGAACGCAGGCTGGCCGCTGCGCGCCCGGTTACCAGGGGCAAATCCAAGTAGCTTCGCAAGCCGGGCGTTGCGGCGCACACCGCCGGCACCGAACACACGCAATGGCTGGCCGTGGCGACAATTGCCGACTCTTCATCCACCGCGCCCTGGTACTCGCCTTCGTGATGGAAGTGCTCGGTCACGAGTTGAATATGACTGTCGCCATCCACCTCCATTTCAAAGCGCTCCTTGCCAAGCACCCAACCTGCCTCCAGGTGTTCATGCCCCATGTACCAGTTCACTGCCGCAGTAATAACCGCTGTGCCACCCACCGTGCCTTCCCAGGCAAATCGCTGAGCGGCAACTGTGTCTTTTTCCAGGGTGCCAAAGGGCGTTTCAATGTCAGCCGTGGCCAGGCTGAAGGTGTGCCGGGTACGATATTCTTCGTCAAGGGCCATACCCAGCGCATCAGCAATCATGTCTATCGACTGGCAAAACCCGTCGCCCAGCAGGCTCAGCATTGGGCTGGCCTGCATGGCCGCGGCAGACTGCCCGAAACCCATAATACCCGTCACCACATCCGGAGCATCATAGGTGCGAATATCGGAAAATTCCTCGGCGCGCACATAGCTGACATTGGGTACAAAAGCCGAAGCCACCAGTGGCAGTTTTTCGGTGATGCCGCCGGGGTGGATACCGGTACCGTGCACCGACACATTATGCTCCCGGCAGGCCTGTTCCAGCGAGTCCATATTGCGCTTGCCACGATAAAACCAGCCATTAGAGGCAACTACATTCTTGCCTGACTTGACCAGTTGAAGCACTTCCTTTGGGTCTGGCATCAGCGGCATATACACCACACAGTCGGCCTCCAGGGCCAGGATGTCGGTTAGATTCATGCTAGCGTGTATGCCAGTAGCTGGTCGGCCGCACAGCTCTCCTGCATCCAGGCCATGCTTGGCTTCGCTGAATACCTTTACTCCACAAAGCTCCAGCTCGGGATGATCGAGAATCGCCCGCAGCGCGAGCTTGCCGTGTGTGCCTGTGCCCCATTGGATTACTTTATATATCATTTAACTACCTCCCGACAGTTGCAGTTTACGATGCACCATGATGTTCACAAAAGAACGCTTTTGTGAACCAGTTCACACTGCGCACTGGCGCCCGGCGGTGCTTTGCTACACTCAAGGCAGAACAAGCTATTGCGCACTAACCAGTTGTTTTGTTCTCAGCGCCTGGCAGGTTCGTTGGGGGATTGCTTGCCCATGTGGTATTAACCACATCAGTTTGCAGTGGATGCAGAATTGTTCACCTACTGTAGCTAAGAATAATGAAAGCAACTGCCCACCGCCATCGTTTTTTCGCCCTGAGTTCATTCGCCTTCTGCGCGATCTTGGCATGTATCGCCCCGGTGACTGCTGATGAAATAAGCGATCTTCTGACCACAGCTGACGGCCAGTCAATTACCGTGGAAGCCACGCTGCACCCCTGTCGCGCGGCAAATCGCCCGGCCGGTCTAAGCTCCGCGTACAGCGAGCAGTTAGCCAGCGAGCACCTCTCATTCGAAGCCATGCAAGGCATGTGCGGGGCCAGCAGTGGGCTGGACCTCACGCTGGCCGAACCCAGCAATCTCCATAATTATTGGCGGCTGCGTTATTTCATTCGAAGTCACCTACAGAGTTCTCAGGCACGTATCGCCATTGAACTGCAGACCCGCATGGAAGGGTTTGCAGGCATCAATACCTGGCGCCAAAAACCGGACTTTCACGTACTGCTTGATGAACTGACAGCGGGCTGGAACGAAATCAACCTGCGAATTCACGTCAAGGAATTCGAGCGAAGCCCTAACAGCCCGAGCAATGGAGCGCTGCTTGAACTGGAAGAGCTGCACGCCATTCGTATCCGGGTATACACTGATGATGACGCCGCCGTCGCCTTTGATGTCGGTGGCTTCGAATTCTACGACCGCAGCCCATACGCAGACTTTCAAAGTACGCTGCCAAGCCTTGAATTGCCTGAAGTACAGCGCACACCCGTAGCGGACTTCGCTGAAGGTGGCCACGAACGCCTTGGTGTCTTCATCAACGATACCGATTCAGCCTGGCTGGACTTCGTCGCTGCACTGCGCAACATCGGCCTGCCAATCAAAGCTCACCAGAACCTGGCCGAAGCTCTACAACATTCAGTCCTGGTGGTGTACCCGGAGGTCTCAGCCAGCTTGCTGAATGAGGAGGAACAACGCCTGCTTCGAGAGTACGTGCGCTCAGGCGGCACGCTGATCGGTCTGCAACTCGGTGACGAATCACTTAATGAGGTATTCGGTGTTATCAGCAGCGATAATATTGCTCACGACAGCAGCATCCGTGACGTTGCATTCGACACGCACAGTTTTCCGGGCCTGACAGACCACCTGGACCACCCCTACGAACAGCGTATCAGCATTTATCGGCGACTGGATGACAAGGAAGGCGTACTGTTCACCGATGCCGGGCCAGACCGCTATGATCGCTTAGACCCCCGCGACTCCGGTGATGGATCCATTTACGGGTACCAGCTGTCCACTGCACAAGCCGTTGCGGTGTATGACGACGACAGTGCCGACAATAATACTGGCCGCGAGCTCGTTGCAATCAGCAAAAATACATACGGCAAAGGTACTGCCTACAGCATTGGTTGGGATGTTGGCTACCAGGGCTCGCTGGGTCGCAGCCTTGAATACGCTACGCTGGGGCGAATGTATTCCGACGGTTATTCCCCCGGCTTCGATGTGACCATGGGCCTGTTCAAGTCGATCTACCACGCCCACAACGAAAACTCTGTTAGCCTCTGGACCGTACCGTTCGGCAAAGATTTATCCATGCTGATCACCCATGACATCGATGCCCATGAATCCAGTGACAATGTATTGGATTTCGCCCGCCTGGAGCAGGATTGCAAATCGCCTGCCACCTACTTTTGGCAAACCCGCTACATGAACGATGCGCGGGACATGCGCTTTCTGGACAACAACGCCGTCCGATCCATGGAAGCGATTCTGGAGTTCTCCATTGGCCACGAAATTGCCAGCCATTCAGTGTCACACTCGTTCGACTTTGCGCGGTTTCCATTGGGTGGCGATGAGCAGTTCCCCGACTATGCACCGCGCAGCCTGCTGGTAGAAGATTATCTATCACTACCTGAGAATAAGCGCTACCAGGTAAGCGAGGGCACCGTAGGCGGGGAGTTGACGATCAGCAAGTACTTGCTGGAGGAACTGCTGCAGGAACCAATTGTTTCATTTCGGCCCGGGCACCTTGCCTACCCGGTTCGCCTGAACGAGTTGGCGCTGCAAGCCGGTTATCAGGTGACATCAACAACCACGGCGCCCTACTCCTCCACCCACCTGCCCTATTTGCAGACCTACCAACGCAGCATCGGCGGCACCATGCGACGCCGCCAGGAGCAGCTTTTGGATCTGGTGGAAATACCTTTGTCTTGGGAGGATATAAGTAAAAACTCAATCCGCTCGGTGCAGGATGAACAGGATCCTGAACGTCAGGGCATGATGGAACCCGAATTCATTGCCGAAGTGGAGGAGTTTCTGTACCAGTTAAGTCAGTCCGGTGGCAGTTTTAACCTACTCATCCACCCGACCGAATACGGCCACCAGCAAAAACTCGATTTCGAACTGCATATTCTTGACAAGGTTTTCGAGCCCGGCGAAAAACTCGCTGGCAAACAACCACACTTCACTTCGATTCGTGATTTCGGGCAGTGGTGGCTGGCGCGTTCTAAAGTTGGCCTGGATGTTACTGGTACTGATTCACACAGAATACTGGCCATTCACAGCGAGCAGGCGATTCGCGGGCTGGCAATAAAGATTCCGGATACCTGGCAACTGCTGTCCGAAGTTCCGGGGTATGCCGTAACGAACGATATGCTGATCATCGACCGCCTGCCGGCCAATGTGGAAACGACACTGGAGTTCAGAGTGATTCGCTGAGTGGGTTCTTGGGCTCTAGCAGGCTGCTGGCTAAAACCACAATGTCAGGTTACTAGGTGTTGATCTGTATATCTTGCTTGATTTTGATGGACAACAGTAGCAAGATCGCGCTCAAAATAATACCAGGTGCACTTATGAAAGCCTTCAGAACCCTGATTTCACTGACATCGCTCAGTTTCGCAGCGTCCACCCAAGCTCAACTCAGCACGGTCTTGGAGGAGGTCATCGTGACCGCCAGCAAGCGCGAACAGAGCCTGCAGGACGTTGCCGTGGCGGTGACTGCACTGTCTGCTCAGGATTTGCTGGCCAACCAGATTCGCTCGTCGACCGATCTGACCCACCTTGTTCCGTCGCTAACCGTGCAAAAAGGCTCCAATAACCGACAGACATCTTTCAGCATTCGCGGGATCGGCACGCAAAGCTTCAGTACCGCGGTTGAGCCCAGTGTGTCCACCGTGGTCGACGGGGTTGTGATGGGTCGCTCCTTGCAGGCCTTTATGCAGTTGATGGACCTGGAGCGGGTGGAAGTGCTACGCGGCCCGCAGGGTACGCTGTTTGGCAAAAATTCCAGCGCGGGCGTGGTACATGTCATTAGCCAGAACCCGGCCGATGAGTTTGAACTGGAGACCTTGCTGGGCATTGAAGAAGGCAACTCCTATCGAGCGGGTATCAATCTATCTGCACCAATTAGTGATGAGCTGGGCTTCCGTTTTGCCGCGTTTGGCGCCACCGAAGATGGTTGGATTGACAACGTATTCGACGGCACCGATTACAACAACAACGATCAATGGAGCCTGCGCGGCAAACTGCGCTGGCAACCCAACGATGATCTGGACATCATCTGGAGCAGTGATTACAGCCGGATCGACTGCGAATGTACCGTCAGCGCGCCGCGCAGCGCCAACCCGCACCCAAACATCAACCAGGCTGCTCAGGATAATGCGCTCGGCCTTTTGTTTCCGGTGGTTCCTGGCGAAGAGAACACATCGGTCAACATCAATCGTGAACCGGAAAACGAACAGGATGGCTGGGGTCACTCGCTAACTGTCGACTGGCAGCTTGGTGAGCACACTTTGACGTCAATCACGGCCTACCGTGAGTCATCCATCGCCGCTGCTGACCCGGACCTTGATGCGCGGCCAGATTCCGTGCTTGGCTTCAACCAATCCGGTGCAACCGACCAGGAGCAATTCAGTCAGGAACTGCGCCTGGCATCACCAGTGGAAGATCGTTTCAATTACATCCTTGGCTTGTACTATTTTGACCAGACCGTCGCGCGGCAGTTTACCCGCGGCTTCGAATTTCCCGGCTTACCCGCAGGAACCGGCATCAGCACCTTTTCGGTCGATACGCTGAACTGGGCGGTTTTTGCGCAGGGCGAGTTTGCATTAACTGATCAGATCAGCCTGGTCGCAGGGCTGCGTTATACCCAGGACGAGCTGGATTTCGTATTTGAACGGGTCAGAGAGGGCTTGCCTCTCGGCTTACCAGCACCCATTGAACCGACGCCCGGCGATACCGATGAAGACGATACCTCTGGCAAATTATCACTGCAATGGCAACCCGGCGACAATGGCCTGATATACCTGAGTTTTGCACAGGGCTATAAAGGGCCAGCCTATGACGTCACCTTTGGTACAGACCCAACCTCCTTGCTACCGATCAACCCGGAAACTTCGGATGCCTGGGAATTGGGCTTCAAACGTTCGCTACTGGATGATCGCTTGCGTCTAAATGTCGCATTGTTCCATTCCACTTACGAGGATTTTCAGGGCCAGGCCTTTTTCGACCCGGACGGCGACCCGATGTGCCCGGCCGATAACCCAGGCTGCGACCCGGACGATGAGCCAGGCAGCTTCGCACTGGTGAACGCGGGCGAAGTGGAAACCCAGGGCATTGAGGTGGATTTTGTGGCACTGCCGACTCCGAACTTGCGCCTTCAGGGCGGCTTCGCCTTAATCGACGCAGAGATCGTCGACTACCAGAACGCCAACTGCAGCTTCGGGCAAACCGCGCGCGGTGAATGCCCAGAAGGCTCGCAGGATTTGTCGGGCGGAGAAATGCCTTTTTCACCGGACTGGAAAGCAAGCGTAACCGCCCAATACACTATCGAAACCGGTGGTAACTTTAACGTGGTCTTGCAGACCAGTATCCGCGCCCAGGACGATGTATTGTTCAGTTTGTCGCAGGACGAAAATACCCGCCAGGATGGCTATGAAATTGTCGATGTTGCGGTACAACTGCAGGACACTGAAGATCGCTGGTCGGCCAATTTATACGTTAAAAATGTCTTCGATGAGTTTTATGTCACAGGGATTGGCCCAATACCGGCCAACTTCTTCCCCAACCTGTACCTGCATTCGGTGCCCAAATATGCAGAGCGGACTGTAGGCCTTGATCTGAGGTATAACTTTTAAGGAAGCAGGTCTTGAACAAGTCAGCGCAGATTTAGCAGCCATTCGAATAAACGAATCATCGGGCCGTGATACCAGGGTGCTTCGGGGTCTTGCTCCGGCACCTGGTACTGGGCTCTTAAAGACTGTAAGCGTTTCTTCAAGTCTGCGGTGATCGCTTCAAAACCCGGTTTGCCATACAGGTTAACCTGATCTTCCGGGTCAGTTTGCAGATCATACAACTCCCAAACCTCATCACGGTAAAAATGAATCAGTTTGTAACGCTGAGCGCGAATACCGTAGTGCCGCGCGACGCCGTGAAAACCGGGGTTTTCATAGTAGTGATAATACAAGTCTCGTTGCCAGGGCGCCGTTCGCTCACCGCTTAACCGCGGTAGCAGATTCACGCCATGCATTGGTGTTGCAGGCTCGACTCCGGCGGCGGCCAATAGGGTCGGTGCGTAATCAATATTCTGCACCAGGTCATTACTGCTAATGCCGGCTGGTATCGTGCCGGACCACTGCATCAGCAATGGCACGCGCGCTGAGATTTCATCCATCCAGCGCTTGTCGAACCAACCGTTCTCCCCCAGGAAAAAGCCCTGGTCGCTGGTGTAAACAATCAGCGTATTGTCGGCCAGTCCATTCGCATCAAGGTGGTCAAGCAAACGGCCAATCTGGCGGTCCATACCGCGTATGGAGGCCAGGTACGTTTTCAGATAGCGCTGATACTTCCAGCGCGTCTGTTCATCCTGGCTGAGCGTTTGCGCCGCGTAGGCCATGTTCCCTGGCCCGAAGGCCTGTTGCCAGAGCGCCGCTTGCTGCTCATCAAGGTTGCCCGGCATCGACAGTTTTACATCATTGTCGCCCATGTGCTCGCCAATCGACATCCGAGCATTTTGCCTGGGTATTGACGTGTGTGATAAGTCGCGCAGCAAGGAGGGAGGTTCAGGCAGGCGTGCGTCTTCGTCCCAGTGGCGCAGCTCCTCAGGCCCGGGCGTCCAATTACGATGCGGTGTTTTATGATGCACCATCAGCAGAAAGGGTTGCTCAAGCTCACGCCCGGCGTCCAGCCACTGGATGGCTTTATCGGTGATCAGCTCGGCAACATAGCCATTGGTCTCTTCCTCACCAGCTGAGCTGCGAAAACGCGGGTTGAAGTAGGTGCCCTGTTCAAAGGCGTTGTCGATCACATCCCAATGGTCAAATCCCGTTGGGTCACTGTACAAATGCCATTTGCCCACCACGGCCGTTTGGTAGCCAGCGGCCTGCAGCAGCTTCGGAAAGGTTTGTTGCGAACCATCAAACTCGCCGGACCATTCATTGCTGACAAAGCCATTGGCGTGGCTATGGGTGCCCGTTAGTGTGGTAGCCCTGCTCGGCCCACAGATCGCATTGCCGACATAGGCGCGGTTAAAACGTACTCCGGCTTTCGCAAGCCGGTCGATATTGGGCGTTGACACCAGGTTATCATCGTAGGCACTGACAGCTTTGACCGCGTGGTCATCGGAAAAAATGAAGACTATATTCGGGCGAGCAGCGGCTTGCAGTTTGACCGCAAGCAGCGCTCCCAACAGGGCGCCAGCCAGGCGCGTAAACACTGACACTTTAGGACGCATCACCCCAACTTGGTGTGCGCTTCTCGAGAAACGCCCGTGTTCCCTCCTGCGCCTCTTCGTTCAAAAATGCCCTGGCCATCTCACAGCTTGCGTACTTGAACGCCTCTTCAATCGGCAACTCCAGCTGGCGGTAAAATGCCTCTTTGCCGGCTTTGATGCCCCGCGCGGATTTGCTGGCAATGCTGTCGGCGAGTTCCGTGACCGCTGCCTCCAGCTGGTCTGCGGCGACTGCACGGTTCAACAGGCCCATACGCACCGCATCATCCGCGCTGAACATGTCGCCGGTTAGCGCCATTTCCATCGCGTGCTTACGATGCATATTGCGCCCGATCCCTACCAGAGGTGTCGTGCAAAAGCTGCCGAGATTGACGCCTGGCGTGCAAAAGTTTGCCGTCTCAGCAGCAATGGCCAGATCGCAAGCCGAAACCAGTTGGCAACCCGCCGCAGTGGCTGTTCCTTGCACGCAAGCAATCACAGCCTTGGGGTTGTGCATGATGCTGAGCATCATGGTCGCGCATTTTTCCAAGACGAGTTCAATTTGCGCTTCCAGAGTCTTACTACCCTCCTGTAGCTGACTCATTTGCTTCAGGTCATGGCCTGCGGAAAACACCGGTCCGCTGCTGGCAATCACTACCGCGCGCACATCCCGGTCAAGCGCTGCATCGTCCAGCGCAGACTGCAGTGCCTGTATCATCTGCAGCGACAAGGGGTTACGTTGCCGGGGACGGTTCAGGGTGATCCAGCAGACGCTGCCGCGCATCTCCTTGAACAAATAGGGCTCAGTCTCAGCGTGATCACTCATAAGCCTCTCCAACCTGGCCGTCAGAAACTAATCGATGTTTCCAGAGTCCGCCATCGGCCATCGCGTACCTGCGACAACGTGGACTCGTTCACACCGTTGTGTTTGTCCGGCCCGAAGGACAAGCTGTAGCCAAAGATATCGGTATAGTCTTTTATGGACTCCAGTGCATCAATAAACCTGTCGACGGTTAAATCCGGTCCGGCGCGTTGCAGTGCTTCGACAATCAGATCCGCGTTGCGGTAGGACTCCATTGCAGCGTATTCCGGTGGCCGCCCATGGCGCTCAATGAAGCGGTCCCACCAGGACGCCGCCGCCTCGCTGGGCGGGTCGTCTCGATACATCATCGCAATATGTACGAAGGCATAATACCCTTCACCGGCACCACTTTCCTGGTTGGCAACCACTTGATTGTAGGCCGCGTTATTGCCAACCCAGGCTGCTCCGCTCCAATCCAGTTTACGCACCGCTTCCAACACCAGAATGGTATCGCGCACAACGGTACCCATTAGTACCAGATCACAATTGGCATCGCGCAGTTTCAGCACCGCAGCGGTAAACTCGCTTTCCGTAGGTTTATGTGACGAAGTAGCGACAATGTCCATACCCATCGCTTGGGCCTGGTCGGCGGCAGCCTGCAGAGTTTCCTCACCATACTCCGTATCCTGATAGATGACGCAAATGTTCTTCGCGCCCTGCTCTTCGACAAAGTAGCGGGTGGCCGCACGAATTTCATCGTAATAGATCCCACGCGCCATAAACTTGAGGCGGTGGTGCGGTTCCACCATGCTGCGCGCACCGGTAATCGGGAATAAATTGGGCACGCCTTCTTTGAGCTGCTGGGTCAGTACAGCGTTGTTGGTAGGCGTACCAAGGGTAATCGCCATTGCAAACACTTTGTCGCGGTGAATAAGCTTGTTTGCTGCCTGAATAGCCTTCGGCACCTGGTACTGGGTGTCCTCTACCACATAGCGAATCTTGCGGCCGTGAATGCCGCCGGCCTCATTGACTTCATCGAAGCGCATGCGCGCGCCGTTCACGCCATCAACCCCCAGGGTTGCGATTGGACCGGAAAGGTCAGTGTGTGTTCCCAATACAATTTCAGTATCGCTTACCCCACGTACGCTGCTTGCGCCATTGCTGCCGGTGTCATTACCACTTTGGCCGCAGGCAGCCAGCAGCGCGCTGGCAAGCAGCACGGTTATCGCGAGTCGGGTCATAATCACTTCCTTAATCAATTCAGTACATGCTTTCGATCAGTTCGGCGTATTTCACGTTCACGACTTTACGTTTCAATTTCATCGTGGGCGTGAGCTCTTCATCTTCCGGGTCCAGCAACTGGTCAATCAGGCGGAACTTCTTGATGGTTTCAACCCGCGCAAACTTGCTGTTCACCTTCTCAATTTCTTCCCAGATCAGGTCTTGTACTTCGCGAGTGTGGCACAGGCTGGTGTAGTTGGTAAATGGGACGTTGGCATCCTGAGCAAACTTGGTGACGTTTTCCTCATCAATCATAACCAGGCAACTCAGATAAGGGCGTTTGTCACCCACCACGACAGCATCAGAGATATACGCTGAGAACTTCAGGCGGTTTTCGATTTCACTGGGAGTGATATTCTTGCCGCCAGCCGTGATGATGATGTCTTTCAGCCGGTCCAGGATGTAAATGAAACCGTCCTCGTCGATCCGCCCCACGTCACCAGTGTGCAACCAACCATCCCGAAAAGTTTCGGCGGTTTTCTCCGGCTTGTTCCAGTAACCACGAATCACGCCGGGTCCACGAATTAAAATTTCACCCTCATCCGAAAGCCTTACTTCAGTGCCCTTCACTGCTTTGCCGATGCTGCCAATGCGGAAGTCATGCGGTAAATTCGCAGTCGCCAGCCCGGTACACTCCGTTTGGCCATACACCTCGTACATCGGTTTACCGAGGCTCCAGTACCAGTCGATCAATTCAGGTGCAATAGGCGCCGCCGCCGTGGATAACCATCGCGCGTCATTAATGCCCAACAATTTTCGGCAGTTTTTCAGCACACTGTGCTCGGCCAAAAACCCCAGCATTTTGCACGGCAATGGAATAGCCTGCCCGGCCTTGCGGTACGCCGCCAGCTTTTCCCCGACCCCCAGCGCGCGTTCGTACGCCCAACGCCCCAGCGCGGTGGCGTCCTTGAGCTTGATGGCAATGGTCGCAAACTGTTTTTCCCACACCCTTGGTACGGCAAAGTGAATGGACGGCGAGGCTTCCTGGATATCCTGGTTGACGGTTTCCAGGCTCTCGACAATGTTCACCGTAGAGCAGCTTTCCAGTGGCGAGAAAGTGTAGAACATGCGTCCGGCAATATGCGCCAATGGTAAGAAACCCAGTTGTTCGTCGTCAGCACGAATACCATAGATGGTCTGCAAGACCTGGGTCATGTACAACATATTGCGCTGGCTGATCATCGCCCCCTTGGGCGGCCCGGTGGTGCCCGAGGTATAGGTCAGCACCATGATATCTTCCGGATTGGCCGCCTGTAGTTCATTCTGCCAGGCCTGCGGATGCTTGCTGGCGTAGTCACGGCCCAGCGCCTGCAGTGCGTCGAAGCTCATGCACTGCGGGTCGTCCAGGGTTTTGAGGCCTTCCATGTCAAAGATAATGATCTTTTCCAGGCTAGGTGTACGTGCCCTGACTTCCAGTACCTTATCGAGCTGCTCTTCATCTTCGGCAAAATAAAATCGCGTCCCGCTGTCGGTGATCAGGTACTCCACCTGCTCAGCAGCATCCGTTGGGTACACACCATTGCAGATGCCGCCAACGCAGACGATACCGAGATCAGCAAACATCCACTCTTTGTTGATCTCCGAGGCGATCGAGCAGACCTCACCTCGCTGCATACCTAGTGCCTTCAGACCCAGCCCCGCCAGCATGGCCTGTTCCCCATAAGCAGCCCAGCTGTACTCATTCCAGATGCCGAAGTCTTTCTCGCGCAATGCGACTTTGTCCGCGAGTTCCTCCACCCGTTTCCAGAACAGCCTGGGAATGGTATTGCAAGCAGCGACTTCGATGTTGGTTTCCGCTTGTGCCATCTCAGCGCCAGGTTTTCCGTTGTTTCCAACGCCGCCGGCCGCGCACGCCTTCGTCTTTCATACCGAGGTAAAACTCCTGAATATCACTTGCCTCTTTAAGCCGCTCGCTTGTATCTTCCATCACAATACGCCCGTTCTCCATCACATAGCCGTATTCGCTGATGTCCAGGGCCACTTTGGCATTCTGTTCAACCAGCAGTACGGTAATGCCGCGTTCTTTGTTAAGCCGGGTGATAATGGCAGCAATTTCCGCGACATAGCGCGGCGACAGGCCCAGAGACGGTTCATCGAGTAACATAATGCGCGGCTGCAGCATCAGCGCCCGACCAATGGCCAGCATCTGCTGCTGCCCGCCGGACAGAAAGCCTGCCGCCAGACTGCGATGCTCCAGCAGCGCGGGAAAATATTCGTATACTTGTTCCAGGTCGTCCTTGACCGCTTTGTCGTTGCGGCTGAACGCTCCAACCTGCAGGTTCTCTTCCACGCTCAGGAACGGAAACACCTCCCGGCCCTCAGGCACATGGGCAACGCCACGCCGGGCAATAACATCCGGGTCCAGGTTGACAATGGCGTCACCATCCAGGTCGACCGAACCTTTCTGAGGCTCCATTGCTCCGCTAATTGTCTTCAGCACTGTTGTTTTGCCAGCGCCGTTCGCACCTAACAGCGCGACTATATGCCCGGCACGCACTTCCAGGCTTACGCCGCGGATCGCCATGATCGGGCCATAGTAGGTTTCAATGTTTTTGACTACCAGAGTGCCTGCCATCTCAGTGAACCCCATCAGTCACCCAGGTAGGCCCGTTGAACGTCCGGGTGATTTTGAATCTCTTCAGCTGTACCGACAGCCACCACCGCGCCATCGGCTACGGCCAGCACCCGGTCTGAGGCGCGTGACACCAGGTTCATATCATGCTCTACCATGATAATCGTGGCGCCGTAATCACGGCTGATGTCCTCAATCCAGAAGGACACGTCTTCGGTTTCTTCAGGGTTCAGCCCGGACGACGGTTCATCCAGCAGCAGCAGTTTGGGCTGTATACACAAGGCCCGTGCCACTTCCACCATTTTGCGCACACCATAAGGCAGGCTGCCAATCACCTTGTTGCGGTAACTTTGCAGGTCCAGCAGGTCAATGACGTCTTCAACCACGCGGCGAAATTCCAGTTCCTGGCGTCGTACTTTAGGGAGAAACAACATTTCGCCGAACAAATTCGTGCGCCGATGCACGTGTCGGCCAATCAGCATGTTGTTCAAGACCGTTTCATGCTCAAACAATTCCGTGTTCTGAAAAGTGCGCGCAATACCCAGTGCCGCTATGCGATGCGGCGGCTCCTGCAAAATGCTCTGGCCAGCAAACAAAAGCTCCCCGGCATTTGCGTTGTAGAGTCGGCTGATCAGATTGAAAATACTGGTTTTACCGGCCCCATTCGGGCCAATAATGCTGAACACCTCACCCTGCTCTACATCAAAGCTGACATCACGCACCGCGTGTACACCGCCAAAGCTCAAGGCCAGATTGCGTGCACTCAGCAAAGCCGTCATCGCACCCGCTCCGTACGCAGGTAGGATTTCTGCCGCTTATGGGTTGCTTTTCGGTATAAGGGAAACTCGGAGAAGAATTGGCGGATCTTCACCCAGCGCCCGCGTATGCCTTCCGGCTCGTAAATCAGAAACAGTATCAGAATCAGCCCGAACAGTCCTGGCTCCAGGCCTGGTATCTGACCCACAGCCGCCGGTAGCGTGTCGCGCATGATGGCAATGAACTGCGGTAGAACAACAATGAAAATAGCCCCATAAAATACGCCCGGCATTGAGCCCAGGCCACCGACCACCACCATCAGCAATAATTGAATGGAGGTCAGCATGGTGAAGGCATCCGGTGCGAGGTAACCCAACTTGTGCGCAAACAACGCGCCGGCCACACCGGTAAAACCGGCCGATACTGCAAACGCAACGGTCTTGGTGCGGGCCAGGTCAATGCCCATGCTTTGTGCGGAAACCTCGGAATCACGAATCGCAATCATCGCCCGGCCACTGGAGCTGCGCAGCAGGTTAAGAGCCGCCAGCAGGCAGAGTACGGTGGACAGCAGACAAAGGTAATAGAATGGTGCTCCCCGGCTGAGATCGACACCCGCGAACACGGCGTCGGGCACCAGCTGACCGCGAAAGCCGCCAGTGACCGGCTCCCAGTGCGCAATAATCTGCTCAACAATAATGGCAAAGGCCAAGGTGGCAATGGCCAGATAAATGCCGGTCATGCGCAGGGTCGGCCTGCCCACCATCGCACCCGCAGCGGCACTCACCAGGCCCGCGGCCAGCATGGATAAGGGCAGCGGCAAACCCTGGCGCATAAACCAGGAGTGCGCATAGGCACCAATGGCGAGGAACGCGGCATGCCCCAGGCTGACCAAGCCGGTGTAGCCCACCAGTAACATCAGGCCGATACCGGCGATGGCGTAGATATACACCAGCGACAGCTCACCAAGGTAAAAGGTATCCAGAAACAACGGCGCCACCAACACCAGAACAGCCAGCACGCCGTACCAAAAGCGTTGACCATTGTGTTTGAACAGGTCGATGTCCTGCTGGTAACGCGTTTTGAAAATAAAGCGCATCGCGTTCAGACCTTCTTCTGCTGCATGGTGGCAAACAGGCCCTGCGGGCGCACCAGCAGCATTACCAGCAAAATGACATAGGCCGTGGTGGCGGCAAAGCCCGGCGGCAGGTACAGACCGGCAAACTGCTCGGCAATACCAACGATCAGACCACCTAGGATGGCGCCGGGCAAACTGCCAAAGCCGCCGACGATCGCGGCACAAAAGGCTTTGATGCCGATAAAGCCCATCACCGGCTCCAGCAGCGACACCGGGGCCACCAGCACCCCTGCGACCGCCGCGAGGGCAGCTGATAAAGCCCAAACCAGAGAATAAATACGTTTAACGGGAATGCCGACGTAATACGCTGCCAATTGGTTTTGCGATGCCGCCTGCATAGCAATTCCCAGCCGGGTAAAGCGGAAAAACAGATAAAACCCGATGCACAGAACAGTGGTTCCGGCGATGATGGCCAGGTTCTCATAGCCCACGGCAAGCTCACCCACACGGGCCACCTGGCCGGTGAACGGGTTGGATAAAGACTTGGTCTCCGTGCCCCACACGGCGCCTGCTATAGCGCGCAGAACAAAGCCCAGGCCTATGGTGATCATCAACACGGCAAACGGTGGCTCGCCAATCATTGGGCGCAAAATTCCACGCTCCAAAACCACCCCCACCAGCCCCATGCTGAGCACGGTTGCCATAAACCCGAACAGGTAACCCATGCCCAGAATATTGATAAACGTATAGGCAAAATAGGCGCCCAGCATCATTAGCTCGCCTTGGGCGAAATTGACCATCTCGGTGGCTTTGTAGATCAGCACAAAGCCCATTGCAATCAGGCCGTATACACAGCCCTGGGACACGCCACTGATCAGAATTTGTAGAATTTCCATGAGCTTATTGTGTTTATTATTCGGGCAGGGCGCATTGCCATGCAACCGGCAAGCCCGCTTTACCACCTAACAAGCGCCATTCTACATGGCGTGCTTGCGCAGTCCACTGTCATTTTGGGCAGGGTGGGTGTCTTCGCTAACAGTGAGTCGTCAATCTTGACTACTCAACAAACGGGGGAAAGCGCTCGGTTTTAGGCCGCCAGTCTTCACCATAGATCGCCTGGAACATGGCCGGCCGGATTACTGAGCCTTTCGCCGTACCTCCGTTCCAAAGATCATAACGCCTATCACTGTATTCGTCGAAAAACTGCTCCAGCTGCGTATGCAGGCGCTTAACCACCGCTTGCATGTCGGGGCGAGTCGCAAGGTTCACGAGCTGGCCGGGGTCTTCCTGCATATCGTAGAGTTCAGACTCGCCGGTGCCGTGTAAACGCGCCCAGTACGCATATCGATCGGTACGAATTCCGCGCGTTTCTTCCTGCTCATAGAAAATCGCTGGCCGGGGATTTGGTGGCTCACCTCGCAGGCTGGCAGCGAAACTCTGGCCAGGGCTGCCGGCAAACTCCACATCGTGAATGCCGAGATAATCGAGCAGGGTAAGCGGTAAGTCGTATTGGCCGATCAGCTGCGGGTTGGCGGAGCCCGCGGGAATTCTGTCAGGGTGGCGTATTATCAGGGGAATATTCAAGGCCGCCTCGTACAAATTAGCCGGTGTCGTTACCACCGTGTGCATCCACAAACCGTGTTGCCCGTAGAAATTACCCTGGTCGCTGGAAAACACAACCAATGTGTTTTTATCCAAACCGCGTTTCTTCAACACGGCCATGACCCGCCCCACCCCATCATCCACCACGGTGTTTTGCGAGGCCACATTAGCCATCGTGGCCGGATCATTGTGCATGGCCAGGCCTTCTTGGTGCTTGGTCATTAAAAAAGGTGGGGTAGCCGGGTCCAGCAATTGCTCGACAATATTGCTGTTTACCGCCACTCTTGGAAAAGACTCAAATCGCTCACCCAGATAGCTTGCATAATGCCGATTGCGCGCCGGCCCCATATTGGTGGGTGGGTTTAAATAGGGCCCATCGTAATTGAGTTGCAGATAGAACGGCCGCTGGCCATCGTAGTTTTCCAGATACTCCACGGCCTTATCGGTAAAAAAATCCACGATATGCCGGTCTTTGACCGGATAGGTTTTGTCATTATCAATAACCGTGTTACTCCAGAAGTCCAGCGTGTGGCCATCGGTAAAGGTTACCCAGTGTTGATAACCGATGGAGGCCTTCCAGGGCTGGCCGAGATGCCATTTGCCGATCAATGCTGTTTGATAACCTTGGTTACGCAAGGTCAATGGCAAGGTTCTCAGCTCGGCAATGGCTGACCAGTCTTGTGGCCAGTGCTTCATTTCCTCGTCATCCAACCAGTTATGCACCCCGTGCTGCGATGGCATCAAGCCAGTCATCAAGGTGGCTCGGGTTGGCGAGCACATGCCATTGACGGCAAATGCGCGGTCAAAGCGCATGCCTTCGCGGGCCAACTGGTCAATATTCGGGGTGCGTACGTCCGGGTTGCCGTAGGCACCCAGTATCGAAGCCGGCTGGTTATCGGTCAGAATAAATAATAAATTGGTTTTGTTTTGCTCAGCCGACGCAGCAATGGATGCAGCCGCTACCCAGCAGGTAAACGCAAAGACAACACACCGGTAATTCAGGCAATTCGTGGCTTTCATGCCGCCTACATTACCGTAGCTGTCCGCCAATGGCTACGATTTTGGCATTGGCGAGAACGTGCTGTGTGCCCACCGCACTAGCTTTTCGGCTTTAGATTGTCCGGGTCGTAAAGGCCCACGCAACCCACCGCCTCCACAACCACCGGGTACGGTTCGTTGAAGTACTCTATCTGCAGCTCACGGCCAACTTCACAATACTCAAGCGGCAGGTAGCCGAGGGCAATGTTTTTGCCAACGCTGGGGCCGTAGGCAATGCTGGTGGTGTAGGAACGCCGACCCGCGGAGTCGATCAGGGTTTCGCCACTGGCAGGGTCAATAATGGGACAAATGCCAACCGGGTAACGGGCCACGCCCTGCGAGTCTGTGTTTTCAAGCATGCTCAGGGTACACAAGTAAGCAGGCTGCTGATCGCGTTCCCGAATAGCGAGATAGGCCTCTTTGCCATGAAAATCGGCAGCTTTCACTGATTTGCGCTCCAACCCGGCTTCGACCAGGTTGTATTCCGTCAACAAGTCGGCGTTTTGCAGGCGCAGACTTTTTTCCAGGCGGCGGCTGTTGGCATAAGTTTCCACACCGACCGGGGTCACGCCCTGGGCGTACAGGGCATCCCACACGGCGAGGCCGTCCTGCAAATTGAAGTGCAGCTCCCAGCCCTGCTCGCCCACGTAGGAAATGCGGAAGGCCGTGACAGCGACCCCGTTGACCACAATGTCCCTGACCGCCGCGAACGGAAAGCTGTCGTTGCTGACGGCGGCTGGGTCGTCCACGACTTTCTGCAACGTAGTACGTGCGTTAGGTCCCCACAAACCAATGCAGCCAAAGTCAGTACAGCGGTCTTCAATGGTTACCTGGCCAAAGCCCTGATCTTCAGCCAGACGCTTCATCCAGACGAAATCACGATTGCCAGCGTCACCGCCATCGATCACACGGAAGTGATTCTCGCCCAGGCGTAACACCACCAGGTCGGCCCGCACACCGCCACGTTGGTCCAGGAAATGCGTATACACACCCTTACCCACGGGGGTATCGCCCGCCACTTTAGCCACGCAGGTGTATTCCATAAACTCAGCGGCGCCTTCTCCGTGCACATCGTAAATAGCGAAGTGGCACAGGTTCACCATGCCAACGTCGTCCGACATTTTCAGGTGTTCGGCATTGGACACACGCCAGAAGTGGCGATTGTCCCATTCGTGCTCGCGCACCGGCACACGGTCTGCGTATTCGTCCAGCAAGTGCTCATTACTGGCGTAACCGTGCGCCCTCTCCCAGCCGGCCGCTTCCATAAAGTAGCCGCCCAGTTCTTTTTCCCGCTCCCAAAAAGGGCTGCGCCGCAGGTTCCGTGCGGCCGTATAAGGCTCACGGTTGTGAACCGGCGGGTTGTAAATTTTGAAAGCCGATTCGTAGCAGCGGTCATGAATGTATTGCTCGTTCTGCTGGAAAGGGTAAAAACGCGCCACATCAATGCCTGCGTGGTCAAACTCCGTGACCCCGTCGGTCATCCAGTCGGCAACTATTTTGCCGGTGCCGGGCCCGTCTTTGACCCACACCGACTCCACGTACCACAGACCGCGGACATTGCCCGACTCACCAATAGACGGCCCCCCGTCCGCGGTAACCTGCAGCAAACCATTGAAAGAATATTTCTCGTCATAACCCATCTCGGCCAGGATGGGCGTCAGTTCCATAGCCCGTTCCAGCGGGTCTATGATCTGCTCCAGCTCCAGGTCGCGCTGTGAGGGCGACAACCTGGCCTGCTCCTTTTCCAGAATGTCGCGCGGGTGGCACATTCGCGGATTGCTCTCTTCGTAGTAACCCCACTCTAACGCACCGCCTTCAGAGGTAGTCGGATCACCAGTGTCACGCAGGTAAGCCGAGTTGCCCTGGTCACGCAATAACGGGTAACCGATTTCTTTTTTGGTGCCGGCAAATTCATCGAAGGGTTTGAAGAAGGTTAGTGGGTGGTCCACCGGCATAATGGGCAGATCCTCGCCCGCCATCTCGGCAATCAGACGGCCCCAAAGGCCCGCGCACACCACCACCTTTTCTGCTTCAATAGTGCCCCGAGTGGTCTCTACCGCACGAATACGCCCGTCGTCGATGACCAGACCGGTGCAGGCGGTGTTCGCGAAAGCCTGCAACTTACCGCTAACCACAGCCTGTTCCACCAATTCGCCGGCAACAGTCTGCGAACGGGGCACCACCAGACCGGCATCCGGATCCCACAGTGCTGCCTGCACCAGGCTTTCTTCGAGCAATGGAAGCTTTTCTTTTGCTTCCCGAGCACTGATCATCTGTACGCGATTTCCAAAGGCTTTGCCGGATGATACCCGGCGCTGCAACTCGGCCAGGCGCTCATCATCACCTACTCTGGCCACCTCTATCCCACCGATACGTTCGTAGCGACCCATCTTCTCAAAGAAGTCGATGCTGTATTTGGTGGTGTGGATGGTCATCTGATCATGCATAGTGTTAAAGCAAAAATCCGATGCGTGAGCAGTGGACCCGATATCTGTGGGTATCGCCGATTTGTCAATGCCTACAATATCGCTCCACCCGCGCTCAATCAGGTGGTGGGCGACCGAGGCCCCCACTATGCCCCCTTGACCGATGATTACCACTTTTGCCCGTTTAGGAAACTTAGCCATTACTCATAAACTCCATGCGGCTCTGTACACCCGGTTTCGGTGTTGCTCAATAGCCGGCGCGAAAACGCTACTATGCCATCTAGCCTCGCAGTGTAACCAGCCCCAAGCCTGTGACACTCTGTGTTTACGACACAGCATTGTTGAATTACGGCATCCGCAAGGTGGCAAACTGGATGAAAACGGATGTAACCCATTGGAATTGTTGCTGCTTTGATCTGGCGCAAACAATGTCAGCTTAGCCCGACCGATAATTACTAATATTAATAGAGCTAAACAACATTCGCATCGGGGTCATCTATGAAAGAAGAGCAACAGGAAATCACTGAGCAATCTGCCGAGTTGCCGCCCCGCGCAACCGGAAATTCGAAGGCCTCGCAGAGCAATGGCCAAAATTCAGCCCCTGACAGGCCAAGCGGTGCACACACCACTCATGAACTCGCTGAGATGCGCCATAATCCTGAGGCGATTCGACGCTCATTCGAAACCGGTATCTACCCCTACCGCACTCCCATGCGGCGCGCTGCTTACGAAAAGGAAAAGGCGTACCTGCAGGCCGAGCTGCTGAAAATGCAAAAATGGGTTAAGGAAACCGGACAAAAGATTGTGATCCTGTTCGAAGGGCGTGATGCTGCCGGCAAGGGCGGAACCATCAAGCGCTTTATGGAGCACCTGAATCCACGCGGCGCGCACGTGGTCGCCTTGGAAAAACCCTCCGAGTCGGAAAGCACGCAATGGTATTTCCAACGCTATATCAAGCATTTGCCGTCTGCCGGGGAAATAGTGCTATTCGACCGCTCCTGGTACAACCGCGCCGGTGTAGAGCGGGTCATGGATTTCTGTTCGCCGGTCGACTATCTGGAATTCATGCGCCAATGCCCGGATGTGGAACAGATGCTGGTTCGTTCCGGAATTCGTCTGTACAAATACTGGTTTTCAGTAACCCGTGAAGAGCAACGCCGCCGCTTCGAATCGCGTAAGCAAGACCCTCTGAAACAGTGGAAGCTCTCACCCATTGATCTGGCCTCGCTGGACAAATGGGAAGACTACACAGAGGCCAAGGAAGCCATGTTTTTCTATACGGATACTGCGGATGCACCCTGGACAATCATCAAGTCTGATGACAAAAAGCGCGCACGCCTGAACACCATGCAGCACTTTCTGGCAAGCCTGCCCTACGCCGGCAAAGACAGCCGCATTGACAAGGGCCCGGACCCCCTGATTGTAGGCCACAGTGGGCATGTGATTGGTCGCAGCGAGCATATTCTGGGGAAATCATTACACCCGAAGCAGCGCAAGAAATCCAACAAAACCCAGTAGCAACAGCCTAACCGATAACCGTGGTTTAAGGCACTGCCTCATTAACTCCAAGTGCAAGCGCATCCGGTCGCCTGGGATCCGCCGCGCCGAACAAATAGCCACCTTGGCGGACGATAGACTGGGTGCTTCCCATGGTCTGCTGGCGCTGTACAATATGCCCTCTGTTTTCTAAGAGCTGAATGGTGTCCACGCCAATACCGCGCTCCACACCAAGTTGAGGTGTGCGCCATTGTTGATGAATACGCGGCCTGTTGCTGGCTTCAGCTATATTCATATCGTAATCGATCACATTGACCAACAGCTGCAAGATTACATTGTGGATCCGGCTGCCACCGGGTGTACCGGTCACAATAGTGAGGGCTCCGGTTGGGTCGAAAACCATGGTAGGGGTCATGGTCGAGAGCATGCGTTTACCGGGTTTCATTGCATTGGCATGGCCTTGCTGTCTGTGCGAAAAATTACGCAACTGATTGTCCAATAAAATACCAGTACCCGGCACTACCACTCCAGATCCAAACGAGTAACCCAGGGTGTAGGTCGTCGACACTGCATTGCCATTCCCATCTACAATCGAATAGTGCGTAGTCTCGCGGCTTTCGTATTTGTTGGCATCCATCGGCTGGATCGTTTTTACAGGCCGGGCTCGACTCATGCTTATCTCAGAAGCTATGTTTGCAGCCATTGCTCTGCTCAACATTCCAAGTGTTGGTACGTCGACAAAATCAGGGTCACCGATATTGATGCGTCGATTCGCCGCAACCAGCTTCATGGTTTCGGCTAGCAAATGCAGGCTGTCAGCGCTACCTGCAGGGTACTGAGCCAGATCAAAGTTCTGCAGCACATTGAGCATCTGCAGTAACGCCAGCCCACCGGTACTGGAAGGGGGCATAGTTACAACACGATAGCCACGATACTCTGTCTCTATAGCGGGTCTTACCCGCACTCGATAGTCGGCAAGGTCTTCCCTGCGGATGTAACCTCCTTCCTCGCGCATGAATTTATCAATCCTGCCGGCAATTTCACCGCGATAAAAAGCATCTGCCCCATGCTCTGCTAACATTGCAATTGAATGCGCAAGATCCGCCTGTACCAACTTGTCGCCCGGAGCATATACTTGGTCATTCCCTTTCGAATAGGCTCGCAGACTGGATGGGTATTGCGACATAACCGGCATCGCCGAGCCCAGAGCGAAGGCTAAATCATTGCTTACCTTTATGCCATTTGCGGCCAGTTGCCGGGCCGGCTCAAGCAGTTGTGGCCAGGGCAGCGAACCAAAGTGTTGCCAAGCATAGTGCAATCCGGCGACGGTCCCAGGCACTCCAGCTGCCTTTGGCCCAAAGGTCATTGAATCCCAGTCGATATCACCTTCGCTGTCAATAAAATCATTCAAATGTGCTGCGCGAGGGGCCACTGAGCGAAAGTCCAGTGCAACCGGAGTCTCCTCCCCGTCGAGATGAATCAGCATGAAGCCACTGCCACCAAGATTCCCGGCACGCGGTAAAGTAACAGCCAACGCGAACCCCACCGCCACTGCGGCGTCCACGGCATTACCACCGCCGCGTAAAATGTCTTGCCCAACCCTGGTGGCCAGTGCGTTCTGGCTTACCACCATGCCATATTGCGCGATTACAGGATGATGTACTGAGTCATAGCGCAATATTGCGTCGTTTGTTGTAGGTGCCGGACTTTTACCGGGTTCGGAAGGGCTAAGCTGGCAAGCCTGTAACAGCATCGACAGCGCTATTACCAAGACAATAGGAAATGCCCTGTTAGTGTGTATTGTCATGTGCATCATCTCAGTCCGACAGCACCAGCTCCCGGCCGGCGCGGGTCCGCAGTACCGTAATAACGGCCATCGCGCCAAACTATCGACTGGAGGCTGCCCATCGTGCCACTGGGAACAACCTTGTAACCCATGCTCTCTAAAATGCGAAGGGAGTCAGCGTTGACGGATGCCTCAACTTCTATTTGATCGGGAAACCACTGGTGATGTATTCGCCCGGCGTGCGTCGCTTCAGCAATATTGAGATCATGATCGACTACATTAATGATTTGTTGCAGCACTGTGCTGATTATCCGGCTACCGCCAGGACTTCCCGTTACCAACATAGGCTTACCTTCTTTAAAGACCATGGTTGGCGTCATCGCGCTGAGAGGCCGCTTTCCTGGCTGAACACTGTTAGCCTCTCCACCAAGTAAACCAAAAGCATAGGGCACGCCTGCTTTCGCACTGAAATCTGCCATTTCGTTATTCAACAAGAACCCCCCACCGGGCACCAGAATTCCGGAACCGAAAGAAAAATTCAGTGTGTAGGTGTTACTAACAGCATTACCCCATTGATCCACCACAGAATAGTGCGTGGTATCGATGCTTTCCTCAGCAGGCGCTTGACCGGGATATATCTCAGACGAAGGCACCACACTTGCCAGTTTTATTTGTTGAGCAAGCTGATTGCCATATTCTTTACTGGTCAGCCACGCTTGCGGCACTGGATAAAAACCCGGATCGCCCAGGTGCTTACTTCGGTCGGCATAAGCCCGCTTCATTGTCGCCGCAAGCAAATGCATGGTTTTGGCAGATTGTAAGCCCATTTTCTTTATTGGGAAGTTCTCAAGCACATTCAGCATCTGAATCAGGTGAATACCGCCTGAGCTCGGAGGAGGCATCGAGGCTATCTTATAGCCACGATAGCTGCCTGTGACAGCTTCACGCTCGAACACGCGATAAGAAGCGAGATCCTGCAGAGTAATCAGTCCATCGTGGCGTTGCATTTCGTCAACAATCAAACGGGCGATAGCGCCACGATAAAAGGCGTCGATCCCTTGTTCAGCAATCTTTTGCAACGTGTTTGCCAACTCTGGCTGGACAAACAGTTCTCCCGGTTCAACCGCCTTGCCGTTGCTGCCAAAAAACAGCGCCTCAGTGCTCTTCCAACGGCTCAGCATCGCCTTCCTGGTTGCGATAGCCGAAGATGTATCGTAATCCATCAAAAAGCCATCTCTCGCTAATAAAATCGCGGGTTTCAAGACTTCATCGAGCGACATGGTTCCATATTTACTGAGGGCGTGATGCAGGCCGGCGACCGTTCCAGGAACAGCCACCGAGCGGTGACTGGCTCGTTGAGCCTGGTGATCCACGTCACCGCTCTCGCCATCAATAAACACGTCCTCATTAGCTGCGAGCGGAGCAGTTTCACGATAGTCGATAGTGAAAGTCCGCTGAGTGTCGGCCAAATGCAAGAGCATAAACCCGCCGCCACCGATATTACCCGCGCGCGGCAACACAACTGCCAGAGCAAAACCCACGCCAACGGCTGCATCAATTGCGTTACCCCCCTGACGAAGAATTTGGGCGCCCACCTCGCTGGCAATTGCCCGCTGACTCACGACCATACCGCCTTCCCCCACGAGCGGACGATGAATGGTGTCGTAGCGAAGTATGCTGTGCTTTGGTGTTCCACTTTGCTGCGGTTTGCCGGCCAAGGCTGGCAAACCGCTAACTAACAGTGCGGCCAAGAGGCACAGACTAACTGCCCGGTTCATGCCTTAAAACTTTTTGCTAATGTCCAGATACACATAACGGCCGCGATTCGAGTGAAGACTACCAAAATAGCCCAACTGCTCGTCGGTAACCGGTGGCTCTTCATCAAACATATTCCTGACACCCAGTCTAAAGCGCGTGTCATTCAGAATACCTGAATTTTCAACTCTAAAGCTGACATTGGCGCTCATGGTAAAATAGCTGTCAACGGGCAGTGGAGTGTTTGGTGATGCTGTATCGCTGTCTGCTCTTGTGCTGGTATCAACCACATCACCAATGTATTTGGCGAATATTCCTGCATCCCACTGGCCTTTTCTCCACTGCAGCGACGCGGTGCTTCTCCAGCGAGGCCTTCCATTTTCCTTGATCAGCGTGCCGGCGTTACTGGCAGCGCGCCCCGCATCGATCAGCAATTGCAACTCTGGGCTAGGCTCCTGATCAAATGCGATCAGATAGGCGCCATTCAGCTTAAGGTCAAACTCACCGGCGCCTGTATCAAAGCTGTAATACACTCCAAAATCAAAACCTTCGATCGTGCGAGGATCCAGGTTGAGGTAAACATCCCTGAACAATATCGGCTCGCCAATGGAACCATCTGTGGTCTCTTCGCGAATCACATTCGGGTTGAAAGAGCCCTGCTCACGAAGCAAAGCGTCCAGTTGCAAACCGTTCGAGCTGCCAAGAATTCCAATAACACCTTCCTGTTCGATCTTCCACCAGTCGGCTGTCAACGTCAGACCGGGAGCGGGTGTCAGAACGATACCGAAGGTTGTGTTTTCACTTTCTTCCGGTTCAAGATCCCGGTTGCCAAGGCGACGTTCTTCCAGGCCCACGCTCTCGCCGGTTACTGGATCTGTGCGGGTATTCACGACGGAGATTGCCCCCTGGTGCAGCTGCAGCAGGTTCGGGGCTCTGAACCCCTTGGAGAATGCGCCTCGAAACTGCAGCCAGTCAACTGGATACCAGGACAGAGCGAACTTCGGCTTTGTCACATTTCCCACATCAGAGAAGTTCTCATAGCGAGCCGCTATTTGCATGTCGAGGCTTTTGGCTCCAGGCACCTCATTGAGCAGTGGAACAATAAACTCAGCAAACAATGAGGTCACTCGTCTGGAACCGGACGCATCTGGCGATGCGCTGCTGCCCATTATGTCGCTGACATTCTGCAAATCACCCGTTACCTGATCAGTAAACTGGATGGTTCCGTCAGAGCGCGGATCACGATCTTCTGTGAAATCCTCTTCGCGCCACTCGATCCCGAAGGCAGCACCTACTTCCCCGGCAGGCAGAGTGAACAGCTCAGCATTCGAGAGCTTAAAGTCCGCGAGCGCAAGACTGGTCTCACTTTTGCGTGTCACGTTGATTCGGAAGGTATCCAGTACAGCCTCGGGATTGGGTGTGGGATCGAACGGCGCTGACGGGTTATTGGTATCCAAACCGGTAAACAGGTTATATGCGTCCGCCGTATCCAACATCAGGGACTGCTGGAAAAGCGTGTGGCTCACACGATTGCGAGTATGGTCCTTGGTTTCCGCTTCACTGTAGAGAACTGCGGTGTCCCAATCCCAGTCACCCCAGTTGCCACGCAATCCACCTAGAATACGATAGCTGTCGTCGTCTACGGTAACCATTCTTGGCCCAACATCATAGGGCGCCATGGTCCGTAGAGTGAAACCCAGGCCTTCATCGGGTACTTCTGGATCGCCTGCGGCTGGAATCCTGTTGGGGTTGACCCGCCCGTCTGCGAATGTGACCGGGCCTAGAGGATTCCAATAATAGTCCGCAGGAACTTCAAAGCGGCTATTTGACAATAAGCCCGCAGCTTCCCGGGTGCGCTCAACCTCAGCCTTGTAGTAGCCGACTTCGGAGTAAAATTCCATCCCGCTGTCAAGCTCATGATTGAGGAATGCGAAAAAGTTATAGCGCTTGCTATCCGGGGACACCTGACGAGTTGCATTTCGATTTCCTCGCAAAGCGCGGTCCCCGCCACCCGGGTCAAGACAAAGGTCTGTCGTCAACTCGTAACTGCAATCGCCAACATCCAGCGTATCGCCGTTATCCCTTAAAAGATCAGTCGGCCTTACATGCTGGCGTCCAACGCCCTCAAAAATGAACTCTCCCCAACCATGAATGCTGGAACGATTATCCAGACTGGTGTCACCTTCAAAAAGAGGATCCCCATCAAAAAAACCTCGAAGGTCGGAGTTTTTTGAATAATCCCGATCGGAAGCATCCATCGACGACCGATCATATACAGAACCCATCAACGTTAGATAAGTTCTTCCTTCGTTGAACCTGAAACTCTTGGCACCGCTGACCGTAATTTCATCCAGGTCTGTACCAACTGAGCTTCCATAGCGAAAATTCAACTCGCCCCCTTCATAGTCGTCCTTCATTACATAATTGATTACTCCGGCAACAGCATCTGTTCCATACAATGCCGCGGCACCGTCGCGAAGGACTTCTACCCTCTCGAGACCGGCAACTGGCAGGGTATTTGAATTGGTGGTAACTACCGGAATAAAGTTTTCTGTCTGTGTGCCAGGGTGCAAAACCATGCGCCGACCATTCAGCAAAACCAGCGTATTCCCCGTGCCCAAACCGCGGAGATTAATGGAGTTCACATCGCCACGCGCAGCGTTAACACCGGTTGTAACCGACTCATTAAATCCGACCGCACCTATTTGAGGGATGGAGCGTAGAAGCTCATCTCCGGAAACAGCTCCAGATGCAACAATGTCGTCGGCCGTCATTACAGTTACCGGAAGTGTCCCTTCTATATTGGCGCCACGAATCTGCGATCCTACGACAATCACTTCTTCTAATGTGGGTTCAGTACCATCGGTTGCCTGCTGAGCACTCAGTACAGGGGATATGGTGGACAGTGCAGCGACTACCGACAGGTGAATAGCTGAGTACCTTTTGGGAACGAACATGATTGATCTCCGCTGGTGTTTTTAGAATGGCGCCGCCATGGTAGAGCAATAGTCGTTAACGCCTCGCTTATCTTATGTATTAATTTGTGTGAAGTTGTTAATCAGTTGTTAACAGCGGATATTGGAATTGCATTTCGGTCAAGTGGCTGGCACGCTTACGACGTCTCCTGCGCAATTCCTGTACACAAGTTACTTTGGTAATCATGGAAAGCACCCGTTCCACAAAGCTGCTGATCGTTGAGGACGAAATTGCCAGTCTCAACCTCCTGGCAAGCTATTTTGAAAAAGAAGCATATACCGTTTACAAGGCGGAGAGCGGAGAAAAGGCTATCAGTATTCTTGAGAAACGTGCTATTGACGTTATATTGCTGGACATTAATCTGCCTGGAAAAGATGGATTGTCATTGACTCGTGAATTGCGAGCAAAATCCAGGGTAGGCATTATTCTGGTAACCAGCAAAAAGGATGACATTGATCGCATCGTGGGACTAGAGCTCGGCGCAGATGACTATGTTACCAAGCCGTATAACCCTCGAGAACTCATTGTTCGAGTACGTAATCTGGTCACAAGACTACAGAATCCTCTTGGCACCTCTCATTCGGGTAATGGTATTAGCAGCAAGAGCATTCATTTTGATAAGTGGTGTCTGCAACCGGGACGCCGCCTTTTGACTGCGGACAATGGCGAAGCGGTTCAGCTCACCGAAGGCGAATTTAAGCTGCTAATTACCCTGATCGACAACGCCGGTAATGTGCTGAGTCGTGATTCACTAATGCACTGCATGGATCGACGCGATTGGTTACCGACCGATCGCACCATTGACGTCCTTATTGCCAGAATTCGCAAGAAACTTGGCGATGACCGGGATTTGCCAAAATACATTTCAACGGCGCATGGTACTGGATACGTTTTTGTCGCTGAGATAAACGGGCAAACATGAGCACCAGCGCCATTCCGTTACGCCGAAGTCTTTCGTATCAGCAGACAAAATACACTGTCATCGTCGCATTCATCATAGGCGTCACTCTAAGCAGCATTCAGATTTATATTGACTATTTCGCGGAACAATCCCAAACCCGCGAATCGGTGAATAATGCCCTGGCAACCGCCCACAGCGCTGCATTTCATGCTGCCTTTAATATCGACGAATCCGGGGCACTGCAAATTACGCGAGGACTGGTCAGCAACCACCCAATTATAAAAGCCACTATCGTGGACGATTTTGGCGATGTCCTGGGTACGGCGGAAAATAATTCGCACCCAAATACAACGGTTTTATACAGCTGGATTTTTGGCCCCCTGGAAACGATCACTAGCGAGCTTAAGAACCCCAGCATCCATGATCAGAGCGTTGGACAACTGAGTATCGTTGTTGATCCATCATTGACAGCAGAGTCGTTCATGCAGCGATCCATCGTCGTATTCATGGCCGGTTTTATACGTAATATCATCCTGGCGGTTTGTATCTTTGCGGTGTTCTACCTCACGTTCACTCGTTCAATTCTAAGGGCGAGCCAACCAATACTTAAAGGCAAGGACAAAATCCAGATCACTTTGCCCGAACGCCACGCCGGAGACGAAATTGGCGCCCTGTTTGGCGCCTTCAATGAGCATATCGCCATAATTGAAGAACAAAAACACCAAATCGTCGCAGCTAATGAAAACCTGGAGTCTCTAGTCAGCGAACGTACCGAACAATTGGATCAACGTAACAAAGAGCTGGAAATTGAACGATCGCTTGCCATTGAGGCGAACATGGCCAAGACCGAGTTTCTGGCAATGATGAGCCATGAAATCCGTACGCCGATGAGTGGAATACTGGGTATGGCCGAATTGCTGGCGATTCGCAGCAGTGATTCCAAGCAAAAAGAATACGCGGACGCAATCATTGAGTCCAGCAAATCATTACTGGCTCTAATGAATTCCGTTCTCGATTACTCGAAATACGAACACGGCCAGATGCCCTTCGAACGTGTCGTGTTTGATCCTACCCATCTGATTTACAGTATTATCTTCCTGCTTTCCGCTTCGGCTGAATCCAAACACATCCTATTGAATAGCGAAGTCTCCGAGAATGTACCAAGTGCTTTGTATGGCGACCCGGAGAAGCTCCGTCAGGTTCTGCTTAACCTGATCACCAATGCGATCAAGTTTACTTATGATGGCCATGTCACTGTTTCTGTTAAACCGGTTCCCGGAGAAATATCAGAACCGGGAGTTGTGCGCCTGCAGTTCACAGTAAGCGATAGTGGAATGGGTATTGATGCAGAAGCACTCGAGCACATTTTTGAGCCCTACACTCAAGCTGACGGCACGATCAGCCGACGATTTGGTGGCAGTGGCATGGGACTCGCCATTTGCAAGCAGATTATCGAGCAGCAGAACGGGCAAATCAGCTGTGAAAGCCCTCTGGGAAAAAATGATCACGGCGAAGCCAGAGGGTCACGCTTCGTGTTCGAGCTACCATTCGAAGTCTCAGAAGAACCCATCTCTACCGAGGCCAAGGCTATTGGCGAGGAGACGATTCCCAGCATCAATGTGCTGGTAGTTGACGATCTAAGCATTAATCGAAAACTTGCTCAGGGCCAACTGGAGAATGAAGGCCATAGAGTTTTCCTGGCAGCGGGCGGGAAAGAAGCCTTACAATTGATTGAGCAAGAACCAATCAACGCGGTTTTGATGGACTTACATATGCCAGGCCTCGACGGCATCTTAACGACCCACAAAATCCGCCAGGGAGATCACAGCGATCTACCAATCATTGGAATTACCGCCAATATTTCCGAGCAGAAGATAGAGGAATGTCTAGCCGCCGGGATGAATCAAGTGATCATCAAGCCGGTTGATCAAACCAAACTCGCTCGCACATTGCGACAGGTTGTACAAAAAGAGACCGGCAACAGCAAGCTGTCCAAGCACATGGAGCAAATTGACAGGGCACTGGTTAGCCAACATCTCGATGCATTAGGAGACACCAAATTCCGTGACCTATACCTGGAGGCTATTGAATCAACCGACCTTCGTATCAATGAGTTGCAGAGTAACGAAACGCTTGATATGGAATGGTTGAGAGAGCGAGCCCATGCGCTAGCAGGGCTGTGTGCAAACTTCGGGTTCATGAAACTTGGCAGCATCGCAGAGTGCATTGAATCGGCAGCAGAAGCCGGACAGTCCACAGAGGCTATGAATCACATTGCAAAGCTTCAAGAATGTCACAACGAAAGCCTGCAGCGGCTATTCACCCTACATCCTTCGCTGAAACTTCCAACATGAGCGAACACAAAAACTTCATTTGCGGCTTGATCGCAACAACCTTATCACTGATGCACTCTTTGCTGCTTGCCGATTCACTAAGAATCGACGTCATGACCGAAGCGACGCCATTTACTTTACGGCAACAGCCAGTAGAACGTGACGGAGAGGCAACACTGTTCGTAAAAGCAATTCTCGATCGAGCTGGTATCGACTATACCTTTTCTTTCACACCCTGGAAACGCTCATATCGCTATGCTCAAACACGCGACAGCATTCTAATTTATCCCATTGCCCGCACCACAAGCAGGGCGAGTGAGTTCGTCTGGGTAGGAAAGATAATCCCGATCAAATACTATCTATTCAAGTTGAGAAGTCGAACTGAATTACAGCTGACTGATATAGAACAAGCCAAAGCTCTGAACATCGGCGTTGTCAATGATCACGTTCACCACGAATATTTACTTTCCGAAGGCTTCAAAAATATTCAGCCTGTGAACAGTAGTGCCCAGAACCTGCGCAAGTTGCTATTGAACCGGATTGATCTTTTCCCAATCAGTGCTGGAGGCCTACTGCCCCTTTGCGCACAGCTGAATTTTGATTGCACCTTACTGGAGCCAGCACTTGCTTTAGAAGATTTTTCTGACGGCCTGTATATGGCTTACAGCTTAAATACCGACCCTTCAATCGTAAAAAAGACCGTCCAAGCCTATCAGGAGTTAATCGGCAGTGATTTCTATGAAGCATTGTTTGCAGACAGGCTACGCAATGCGTCTCTATTTGAGCAGGCCTGGGCGCGTAAAAGCAACCAACAAAACGCCATAACGAGCAAGCAATGAAGAAAAACAATAACGATTCAGAAGGTTCCAGGCAGCCCTCCGCCACGCTTGAAGAAAGTGCTACTCCAACTTCATCGCATCCATCTTTGGATACTCGACGTGCACCCTTTCTGCAGCCACTTTTGGAACCCGCTTTTTGGGTAGCAATAATCAGCCTGATCGCTGGGCTTTACGTCAGTCAGTCAGTCGAACCTCAATGGCGTGAGCAAAAAACTGTTATTCAGGTATACGAAAATGCTAACGGAGAGTTGGTCTATCTCAATAGGGGCAAGGAGTCCAGAATAGACCAGGCTGTTCCCTATGAAAAAGCAGAGCTTCGACAACAAAATTTGGACCAATTAAGCGGCCCACCCGAAATTCGGCAACAATGGGCGGTAGAAACTACTTTACAGCCGGAAGGTATCAAGCAGCAGTATTTCTTGCTTGAGGCCAAGTTTCATTTTGGAGCGTGGTCTTTATTACCAGCGATAGTCGCGATTGCTCTGTGCCTGTTAACGAAAGAGCCTTTGACTGCGCTTCTATCTGGAATCATAGTTGGCGCATTTATGCTCGGTCGCTTTGATCTGACTGACCAAGTACTGATCTCCAACCTTGCCACGCGTAATGCTGCTGGAGTTTTACTCCTGTATCTCTGGCTGTTAGGGGGGCTTCTCGGCATCTGGTCGAAGACGGGTGCTGCGCAAGCGTTTGCAACTTTTATGACCCAGCGCTTCGTGCGCGGTCCCAAGTCAGCAAAGCTGGTTGCCTGGCTGCTTGGAGTGATTTTCTTCCAGGGAGGTTCGGTCAGTACGGTACTGGTGGGTACCACTGTAAAACCTTTAGCCGACAAAGAAAATATCAGCCATGAAGAAATGAGCTATATCGTTGACTCTACTGCATCTCCGATTGCAGCTCTTCTGGCATTCAACGCATGGCCAGCCTATATACAAGCGCTGATATTTGTACCTGGTGTCGCTTTTCTTGCTACAGAAGCTGACCGAATTAGCTTTTTCTTCAACAGCGTACCATTTAGTTTCTACGCAATGTTTGCAGTACTTGGTACATTCCTGGTCAGTATTGAATTTACTAAATTCAGCGGCCAGGGTATTCGCGACGCTATCAAACGCTCGCGCAGTACAGGAGAGTTGGATGCTCCGGGTGCCCGCCCGCTCAGCGCCCGTGAATTGGAGGTGAGTCGCGTACCAAAAGGCTACCCACCGCACGTCATAGAGTTCTTCATTCCCATTATCTTGATCATTGGGATCGCGGTGGGGACATTCATCATAACGGGTATTCCGAAAGTGAACTGGGCTTTCGGTACTGCTTTATTGGTGAGCGCCATTATTGCGCTGTTCAAGGGAATGTCGCTTGGCAATGTTATTGAAGGCTTTGGCGATGGCTTGAAGGGTGTCGTTGTTGCATCGGTAATATTGATGCTCGCGATCACCGTCGGTGCGATTAGCAAAGAAGCTGGCGGTGGTTTTTACCTGGTCGAATTATTGGGGCGATCCATCCCGTACTGGCTTTTGCCCCTGAGCTTGCAGCTCATCACGATGATTACTGCGTTTTCCACCGGTACCAGTTGGGGCACCTACGCAATTGCTTTCCCTTTGGCAATGCCTTTGGCTTGGGCAGTGGCCAGTTCACAAGGCCTGGCTAACCCGGAACTTTATATGGCCGTGTGTTTTGCGACCGTACTCAATGGCAGTGTGTACGGCGATCAGTGCTCACCCATCTCTGACACCACTATATTAAGCGCAATGACCACAGGTTGTGATTTGATGGACCATGTGAAGACGCAAATTGTACCAGCGAGCTTAGCAGCAAGCTGCGCCGCACTTTTGTGGACACTGGTCGTCTTGCTAATTGCATAATATTATTTTGGATAGCCTGTAATTGCTCGAATCGCTCGGTAGAGCGGCTGCAGCTTAGCGTACATGCCCAGGTAGACGTCACGATACAGTTGATCATAGGTAGACGAATTGTTGGGGTCAGGCGCGAAACGCTGACCGACGTGCGTCATGTAGCTCACTGCAGACTGGAAGTCCGGATAGATTCCAGAACCCACTGCAGCGGCAATCGCGGCGCCCAGTCCCGATGTTTCGAAAGTATGCGGTCGCTGAACCTCCATGCCGAAAATATCCGCGGTAATCTGCATGATCTGATCGCTCTGTGAGCCGCCGCCGGATACCATCAAATGCTGCAGTTTTTGTTTACTGCGTTTCTCTACCAGTTCTTTCCCTTCTCGTAACGCATACGTCAGACCCTCAATCAATGCACGATAAATGTGTGCCCGCGTATGGACATCACCAAAGCCAATAATCGCGCCCTTGGCCTCCGGGCCGGTATTGCCAGCGCCGCTGGACCAATACGGCTGTAGGGTCAAACCTAAAGAGCCTGGCGGGACGGCTTGCAACAACTCATCAAACAATGGTTCGACAGCAATGCCTTGTTGCTCAGCGATTTGCTTCTCACGCAAGCCAAATTCGTGCTTGAACCAACTCACCATCCAGTATCCTCGCGGCACGTACATTTCAACATTATAAGTACCGGGTATTACACCCGGGTAGGGTGGATGAAATGGAATAGCCTCCAAATACCGCTTGGATATTTTGTTAAAGGTTGCGGTCGTGCCATAACTCATACTGCCTGTGAGCTCATCCACACAGCCTGAACCCAGGACCTCACAGGCTTTGTCTGAGCCGGACGCGATCAACGGCAGACCTTCCGGAATACCGGTTTCCATTGCCGCGCCAGCTGAAACAGTTCCCAGCCTCGCGCCTGCTGGCAGCACCTCGGGTAACATCGATGCCTGAATGGCCAGCGCACGCCACTCCCAGGATTTCGCATCAGCCCAATGCAAACCTTTGAAATCAAACGGTACGTAACCCACCTGGCTGGCAATAGCATCTCGATACTGGCCTGTGAGCTTGTGAATATGATAGCCCGACAGCAACAGAAACTTGTCAACATTTTTCCACACCTCGGGCTCGTGTTGGTCCAACCAGTTGGCCTCGCTTTGCACATGGAAATTGTCGACCTGTGCTTTCGCTCCCAGCACTCTCATCAGCAAGGATTCGAGGTGGCCCAATGCTGGCTTACTGTCTACCTGCCTTTGATCCAGCCAGGTAATCGCGGGATAGACACCGTGTCCATTCTTATCCAGTGGCACCACGGTGGCGCGTTGCGTAGTCACGGAAACCGCCTCAATAGCAGCCCGTGGAATATCCAACAAGGGCCAGAGTTGCTGGCAGGCTTCACAAAGCGACGACCAGTAGTACTCCGGGTCCTGTTCCGCCCAACCAGGCTGGCGCGAAACATAGGGCTCAATCTCCACCTTGCTCTTTGCGTGCAGTTCGCCATACTGATCAAACAGCAGAGCCCTGACACTCTGTGTACCATTATCAATGGCGAGTAAATAACGCTGACCGGCCCCTGACATGACAGACCTCTTTATGACTTTGTTTTGATAAAATTAAAGATCAAGGCAGTGAATAATATTGTTGCCAGATCTTACTGTATCTCTCAACTTCCCTGATCCAACGCTCCTCGTTCCATCCAAGCTCGTTCTTACACAGCACTTGCAGCGTCTCCAGCAACTTGCTGCCACCGTTAGGCGTAATAAGACCCAGCCGGGTTCGTCGTAACAGCAAATCATCCAGGTGCTGCACGGCTTCATGCCGTAACGCCCAGCGGCATTCCGCCAGCGAATACGATGTACCCTCAACACATTTACATTCGTTTATTTCGGCGTCTTCCAACAGGCTTGCTGTATTGACCCCATAACGGGCTCGCAGCATGACGGCGTTATCATGTTTCCCGGTTCCAGCACTCGGATCACCGCTTCGAAATACCGTATCATCATGCACCACGTCACGCTCGGGTAGACGGGCAGCTGCAGCCTTCAGGGCGTCCAGAGCAATCAGGCGAAAAGTCGTCAGTTTGCCACCGCTCACCGTTACCAGGCCCTTATCGACCCACACCGCGTGGTCCCGACGTTCCTTCGAGGCGTCCCTCGATTTTTCGGAACCAATTACAGGGCGAACCCCCGACCATGTCGATAGCACATCATCACGGCAAATATGCAGTTTCGGAAACTGATGGTGGACCATCTCCAGAAGATAGTCCACTTCCTCCGCTGTGATACCCGCTTCAATATTCAGGTCATCGCTGTGATCAAGGTCGGTGGTCCCCACCACCGTAGTACCTTCCCAAGGAAAAATAAAAACCGCTCGCTTGTCTTTTGGATGCTGGAAGGCCAACACATTGTTAACCGGCAGTCGTGATTTTGGCAAAACGAGATGGCTGCCGCGCAGCGGTCGAATACGTTTCTCAGTGTGGACTTCACCGCGCAGCTGGTCGGCCCATGCTCCGGTGGCGCTGATGACCACCGGCGCACGAAGCCTTATTGGCTCGCGGTCACTGTCAGTCGTTAGACTGACTCCGGCAACCTGGTCTTCCTCAAGCAATAAGTTTTGAACTGTGACATAGTTCAGTGCCTCACCACCGTCCGCGATAGCCTCCTGCAACACTCGCAACACCAATCGGGCGTCATCACTTACTGCATCGGTGTAATAGCAGGCCCCTGTCAGGCCGGTATCGCTCAGGCCCGGGAACTCTTGAAGCAATTTTGAATTGTCAACATACCGGTGATCTTTGATGCGCGCGATGCTGTCGTAGATTGCCAGAACTAGTGACATCGCCCATCGCCCAGGGAAACCGCCCTTACGCAGCACGTAATAATAGCCCATGCGCTCGATCAGCCCGGGCGCTTCTCGCAGTAAACGTTCCCGCTCAGTGAGCGCCTGTCGAGTCAAACGCAGATCGCCGGATGCCAAATAGCGCAAGCCACCATGGATCATCTTTGAAGAACGACTCGACGTTCCCCAGGCAAAGTCCTGCTGTTCCAACAGTAGCGCCCGATATCCGCGCCGCGCAGCTTCCCGCAGCACACCCGCTCCGGTAATACCCCCTCCGACAACAATCAAATCCCAATCATTTGCTTCATCTCGGCGCAATTGCGCCAGCAACTTATCACGCTTAGTAAATGAGACTGGTGTTTGCATTGCGAAACTAAGACCGCTGATCAGCAATGAGCTTGCCCGGGTTCATCAAGCCATTGGGGTCAAACAAGCGACATACTTTGCGAATAACGGCAATACCCAGCTCTCCCTTTTCCGCTGGTAAATAATCGCGATGATCGACACCCACACCATGCTGATGGCTGATCGTGCCACCATAGGAAACGATTGCCTGCGCCCCGGCCTGTTTTAGCTTCCGCCACCGCTGCAAGGTTCCTTCGAAACTGTCGGCGTAACGAAACAAGTAAGTTGAATAGATACTGGAACCCTGCCCATACACATGGGACAGGTGGGTGTAGACATGCACCCGCTCACCTTCGTCACTCAAAGACTCGCGAATTGCATGTTCAATACCCTCCATCGCCTCGGGCACTTTTAACCAGTCAACCGCGGTCTCCATCGTATCCACCGCATAGCCACCCATGGCCAGCGGTTCACGCAGGTAAGGTGCCCGAAAGCGGCCGTGCGCCCAACGCTCACCGAACTCATGGGAAACCATTACCCCCTGGTTGCTGTCACAGTAGTCGACCAGCTGCTTTAGCGAAGCCTCACATTGTGCGCTGCTACCGGTAATGCCCACGGTCATCATCACTTTGCTGTCACCAATGCCTTGAGCGGCAAGCTCAGCATCCAAAGCGCTCACGGTCTCTGCGTCATTACCCATGTGTAAAAGACTGATGGTTTCCATCTGGTTGCTCAAGCGCACCATCGACAACTGAGTTTTTTGCTGCACAAGGGTCTTTGCCGTTGCCATGCCTTCAACCCAGGATGGAAAGAAGATGACGCGAAAGTACTCTTCCTCGGGTAATGGCGTTACTCTGACCTTTACCTCGGTAATAATGCCCATGCGACCTTCAGAACCCAGGAACATTTCGCGAATATCAGGTCCCGCTGACGAAGCAGGAATGGTTGGAATATCAAGTTCACCGATAGGCGTGACCACTGTCCCACCGGCAAACATCTGTTCAATTCGCCCATAGCGCAGCGATTGCTGCCCGCTGGAGCGACTGGCCACCCAACCACCAAGCGTCGACAGCTCCCAGGACTGCGGAAAATGTCCCAGCATAAAGCCTTCCGCTCTGAGTTGCTCTTCAAGAACCGGCCCGGGCGTGCCCGCGCCAAAGGTAGCAATTTGGCTTTCCCGGTCCAGCTCCAACAACTTATTCATTCGCGCCATGCTGATCGTCAGCACCGGCCGGTCATCAGGCTCCGGATTGATATGGCCCACCACGGAGGTGCCGCCACCGTATGGAATCACAACCACGCCATGCTCCGTGGCATAGCGCAGCAACTCCTGCACTTGTTCAGTATTTTCCGGCAATGCCACACCGTCGGGAAAAGCTCCGAAGTTGCCACTTTGAACTGCCAGGCAGTCCGGAAAACTCTGTCCGCGCGCGTGACGAACCCGGACCTCGGCGTCTGTATTCACCAAGCGATTCGCTACCAAACGGGATGGCGGTACTGCAGGCAGAACATCCTGCAAACTTGCCATTGGCAAGCCTTTCGACGGGCCGACCAAGGCCTCGAGTATCTGTCGCAAATTATCATTCAGTTCGCTGGTGTATTTGCTGTCCTCATTACCCCAGGCGTTCCATCGTCGCATCGCTGCCTCCAAAACCGGTTTAGTGCGAGCAATATGATACGATTCGTTGCACTTACGATCACTGTCTTTCGGCGACATGACAGTCACATTTTCTGCCACAAACGACGAGACTCGACCGGCTCAAACCGGGCTCGCATCCGTACCCGCTGTCAAACAGTACCTGAGAGCTGCTGAAGCCCATGGTATCGACGCTGCACCATTGCTCATACAAGTAGGTATTGATCCGCTTGTGCTGCAGAACAATCGCCAGCATGTATCCAGCGCAGCAATGGAGCAACTGATCGAACTTTTGGTTAAAGCCAGCGCTGACCCCTGTCTTGGCCTGCATGCCGCCCACTATGTCGAGCCAGCAAGCTACAGCGTACTTGGCTACATCTCAATGAACTGTTCGACGCTCCGTGAAGTACTCGCAAAAATTCCAGTTTATGAGAAAATCGTCGGCGATATGGGGGTTTCATCCACCGAATGTCAGGGCGACTGTGTACTGCAACGATGGCAGTGCCAGTTCAGCAATCCGATCGCCAGGCGCCACGAAGTCGAAACCGTTATCGGTTCATGGTACGCCTATACGCGACGATTTCTGGATATGGACGCCAGTTTTGCCCGAGCCGTCTGGTTTGAACACCCAGCACCGGATAAACCTGAATTGTTGGACAGCTATCACGCTCACTTCGACTGCGAGCTGGCGTTCTCACAAGCCGCCAGTGGCATTCTGATTCCTTCATCCAAACTGGATGAACCCTTGCCGCAAGCCAACGAAGCACTGCTGCAGACGCTGTTGGAGCATGCCACCGAACTGCTCGCAGAGTTGGACCGCAATCAGTCCGTAACCCATCAGGTCAAAAACCTGCTGCGATTGATACTCAAGGAGCACCCGCCTTCCACCACTCTTATTGCCGAAAATCTGGGTCTGAGCGAGCGTACTTTACAACGAAAGCTCACCGAAGAAGGGACGAGTTACAAGACTGTGCTGAATGAGTTAAGACTGGAACTGGCCTTACATTACCTCGAAAACACATCGCTTAGCCTGGATACCATCGCGGCCAAACTGGGCTATGCTGAGCCCCGATCTTTTTACCGAGGCTTCAAGCAATGGACCGGACGCACCGCGGGTTCATTCCGCGAGGCAGCGGCTGACTAGCTTTCGTCGTTTGCCCTCGCTGGCTGATTCCAGGCAGCATGCGGCCAGAGCATCCTCACCACATCGCCACCGGGTTGATCATCATCTGCACGGCGCCTTTGACCCTGGCCTGGCCCAGCACAAACAGAAATTCCGTGACGCCCTCTTTAGCGAGGCGCCCGGTGTTCATGGTTTCCAGAATGTAGATGCCATTGTGCTTCAAAAAAGTGACGTGCCCATAAAACAGCTTGTCGCCTTCAACAGGCGGCACGGCATCCAGGCCCCAGGTGTCGGCGCCCACAGCCATTGGTTCGAATTGTGCGAGGTAAACAGCTGCTTCATTGCTGAGCCCGGGGTGGGTTGAGCCCCACTCGCTAGGGGCGGCCTCCAGCTTGGCGTCGGTCCAGCCGGTGTGAAATAAAATCACATCGCCCTTCTGCAGCGTTAGTTTCTGAGCCTTCAGCGCGGCCTTGATGTCAGCACTGCTGATGCCCTGACCACCAGCCATGTGCTCAACACCATGGTATTTGGCCATATTGATCAGCACACCGCGCCCGACCATGGGCGGAATCTGGTGAATGCCCAGTTTGGTCAAGCCGGTAAGCAGCGAAAAGTCCTCTGCCTTGTTGCAATTGTAATAAACCCCATGCTCACCCATATGGCCCAGGCCGTCGAGTTGCGGGCCTATGCCCCACCAGAGCTGGGCGACGTCATCATTAAACACGGCGGGCCAGCCAAAATCCTTTTCCAAAGAGCGGCCATTCTGCTGGTTGGGCTGTACCACCTGCAGCATCATCTTGCGTGGTGGAAAAGCCGGCATGTTCGGGTCGATGACGATGCCCAAAGGATGCGATTCGCCACGCTTCACCAGCTTCACTGCCTGCAAGGTGTTTTCCGGGCTTACGTGATTGGCACCACCCAATTGATCATCAACGCCCCATTTGGAGGGTTTGCAATGCTCCTCAGCCGCTAGGGGGCCGGCCAGCGCCACCAGCAGAAAAACCAAACAAGTAGCTGTTCTTACAATCACGATGTGTCTCCTCAATAGGCCAGGCAGATCTTGCCGAAATGCTGCTGCGATTCCTGCAAGCGGAATGCCTCGGCAATTTCGTCCAATGGAAAGCTGCGATCTATCACTGGCTCAATGCCATTGGTTTCTATCGCCGTCACCATATCACGCTGGTGGGCCTGCGAGCCCACGGTAATCCCACTGATGACCGCATTCTTCTGAAAAAGCGCCGCAGCCGGCATATCTCCACTGAAGCCAGTTAAAACCCCAATCAGCGAAATGTGCCCACCCATGCAAACGGCCTGAATGGACTGCGGCAAGGTACCCGAGCCGCCGATTTCGACAATCAGGTCAGCACCGCGCCCATTGGTAAGCTCTGTCACTTTGTCGCCCCAGTGTTCATGCTCGCGGTAGTTGATCAGCTGGTCGGCACCAAGCGCCTGAAGCCGCTCCAGTTTTTCGTTAGATGACGAAGTGGCTATCACATGCGCGCCGGCGGCTTTGGCGAATTGCAGTGCAAACACTGATACTCCTCCGCTGCCCTGCACGACTACCGTGTCGCCCGGTTTAATACGCGCTTCCACGGCCACCGCACGCCAGGCGGTCAGAGCCGCGCACGGCAAAGTCGCGGCCTGTTCAAAGCTGTAACCTCGCGGCATCTTGCCAAATGCCGCCACCGGCATGGTCACGCTCTCGGCGGCAAAGCCATCGATCATGTCACCCGGAACCGAGCCAACTTTCGCCGCACAGTCGGCACGGCCGTCCTGCCAGGCGGGAAAGAAGTGACTCATCACATGATCGCCCACGGCAAACTCCGTGACGCCTGCGCCAACGGCTTCCACCACCCCGGCGCCGTCGCTCATCGGGATACGCCCGTCGTCCACCGGCAATAGGCCAACCACCACCGCGTAGTCGTGAAAGTTTAGCGAGGAAGCGTGCACGCGCACTTTAATTTCACCGGGGCCAGGATCGCGCGCTTCGCCTTCAGTGAGCAAGAGATTATCCAGCCCGCCGGGCTTCTTGACTTGTACTTGCTTCATGGGAACTCCAATGTTTTGCCTTGGCACACTATCATAACTCACAGTGACTGATAGCAATGATTGCAACCAAGCGCAATCATTGCTATCATTCTCGCTGATACTCCCTGAGGTACATTGGTAATGGCAAACCTAGTGGTACGCAATATTGACGACGACATTGTTAAAGCGTTGAAAGCGCGCGCGGGGCAACGCGGTATCAGCGCTGAAGCGGAACACCGAAGAATATTGGAAGCGGCATTGAAACGCCCGAAAAAGAAGAGCTTTGCTCAGGTCCTGCAAGCCATACCGGCGGTTGGCAGAGACGAAGATTTTGAGCGCAAGCAGCTTGGCGATGCTGCCAATGTATTTGATTGACACCAATGTTGTCAGTGAATGCCGCAAGCGCAACAAAGCCAATGCCGGGGTACAAACCTTCTTTACAGAAGCGTCAGCCAGGGAATCGTTCCTCTACCTGAGCGTCATTACAATTGGCGAGTTACGCCGCGGCATCGAGCTCATCAGGCATAGGGGAGATATCCCGCAGGCTAGTCAACTGGAAAAATGGCTGGGCGCCTTACTGGAAGACTATTCCGACCGAATTTTAGATTTCACCAGCGACGATGCGCAGCTATGGGGCCGCTTGCGCGTGCCACGCTACGAAAATGCGATTGACAAGCAGATTGCGGCCAGCGCATTGAGTAACGATCTGACGCTAGTGACTCGTAACACCGGCGATTTTGACGGGATGGGCGTGCGCTTGCTCAACCCGTTCACCTGACAAGTGCTGCCAACTACAGTCGCGGACCTAACCCAGAACTAATCGCCAGAGCAAATTCGAACACGATTGTAATTCTATTGTGGCCGGCCTGCGGTGGTATGCTGTATTTGAATTCTGACGGTCCCCCAATGCCATGTCCACACTGCCCGATGACGACTTTCTGGATAAAGCACTCGCAGATGCCAGCACGCCTGCCCTGATGATGGCCATGATCCATATGACGGGTGATTCGTCACTGCTGGACGGGCCAATCAAGCCCGATGTACCGGAAATGCTGGAAATGCAGGGTGGGCTTGGCGAGGCCGAACTCGCCACGGTGCGCGCGCAGGCAAAGCAGCTTATCAAAGAGTATTTCGCGTCTGGCAAACCGCCCGTATTGGACCTTGCTGAGGATACCTTGCACCGCATGTTGGCCTTTGTGGCTGGCCTGGACGAGTTCCCGCCCAAGTACCGCGCCATGATGCTCGAGGAACTGGACATCAACGCCAGCGACCCGAAGCGGGTGCCCATTGACCCGGAAGCAGCCCGCCAGACTGACTTGAGCGCGGTGATTGTGGGAGCGGGTATGTCCGGCCTGATGCTGGCACTGCGTCTGCAGGAGGCTGGCATTCACGTGACCGTGTTGGAGAAAAACGCCGGTGTGGGTGGCACCTGGTACGAAAACCGCTACCCGGGCTGTCGGGTGGACATTGCCAGCTACGCCTATTCCTACTCCTTTGAACACGGCCAGAACTGGCAGCATGAGTTTGGCGAGCACCAGGAACTGCGCGACTATTTTGCCCGGGTTGCCGAACACCATGACCTGGATGGTTCAATTGTTTTCGAGGCGGAAGCCCACAGCGCGCGCTACGATGAAGCCACTGCCCGGTGGCACGTGGACTACCACAAAGACGGCAAGAACCAGCAAGTGGTTGCCAATATTCTGGTCAGCGCCGTCGGGCAACTGAACCGCCCCAATATTCCGGATGTACCAGGCCGTGCAGAATTCAACGGCCACCAGATGCACTCGGCTCAGTGGGACGACAATGTTGATGTCAACGGCAAACGGGTTGCAGTGGTTGGCTCCGGAGCAACCGCGTTTCAAATGGTGCCGGCGCTGGCAAAAATGGCCGGCGAGCTGACAGTGTTTCAGCGCACACCGCAATGGATGTTTCCGAACCCCAACTACCACAGCCGGGTTTCCGAAGAACACACCTGGTGCCTGGACAATCTACCCGGCTACGCCCGCTGGTATCGCATTATGAGCATGTGGCCGATGTGCGACAAGGCCAGCCCGCGCATTCTGGTTGACCCGGACTGGGACGATAACGGACTGTCCTGCGGGCCGGAGAATAAAATGATGCGCGAATGGCTGGTTGCCTACATCAGCAGCCAGGTACACGACCCGGAACTGCTGGAGAAAGTCATTCCCGACTACCCGCCCATGGGCACTCGCACCCTGCAGGACAACGGCAGCTGGTTGGCCACCCTGCAACAGGACAACGTGCGCCTGATTGCCGACCGGGTCAGCCAGATTGACGGCAACACTTTAGTGGCCGCCAATGGCGAAACCGCCGAGGCTGACGTGATTGTCTGGGCAACCGGCTTCCAAACCGACCGCTTTGTCTGGCCACTGGACATTATCGGCCGTGGGAACACACATCTCGCCCAGGTTTGGCAGGATATCCCCAAAGCCCATCTTGGCATCAGCGTGCCACAGTTTCCAAACTTCTTCTGCCTGTACGGACCCAACACCAATGTTGCTCACACCACCAACTGTATTTACATCGGCGAATGCCAGGTACGTTACATCATGCAGGCCGTGCGCTGGATGGTGGAAGACAAGCTCCGCAGCCTGGAGTGCAAACAAGAAGCCGCAGACGCTTACGAACAACGGCTGAGCGAAGCCCTTAGCAAGACCGTTTGGTCCTACCCCAATGTGCACAGCTTCTACCGCCTGGAATCAGGTCGTGTCGCGGTTAATATGCCATGGGACTCGGTGGACTATCGAGCGTGGACGAATGACATAGAGCGCAGCGACTATTTGACACAGCCTGCTGTGCCAGCGGGTTAATCTGCGATAAGTGGGTAAGCTATTGAATTGCACCGAATTTGACCCAGAATTTGCACTGACAATTACCCCCCTTAAAAATGATCTAACATACTGAATTATTCTGCACTTTCGAGTGCGTTGTGGTTTATCTTTAAATGCAAATATCGACACCACGTGGCTCAGTATTCGGTGCATTTCAACAACTTCTCATCAGAGTGTAACGGGAGTAGCGTATTTACATCGCCAACGTATGCATCGACTTGTAGAGCGTTGGTGATAGAAATTTTTCAAATGCTAATCGCAGGAGTTTTACTGTGTCAGTATCAATTCAAAGCTTGTTGAAGTGTGGGTTAATCACCGTTGCAGCTACTCAATCCATGATTGCGAATGCTGATTCTGTATCGCAGGACTTGCAAAGCTGTGCTGTAGCAGCTTTGGCAGAAAGAGAGCAGTCTGCGAAAATGGACCAAGTAAAAACCGATGGCATGAAGCTTGCCGAGTTAGATCATGATACTTCCCTTATAGGCGAAAAATATTTAATGTCGATCATCGATAAGTCTTCAGGTAAGTAGATAGGCACGGTGAATTAGAGTATGAATGGCGCTGGTGAAGTTACTGCCGCATCGTTCAGGAGCTAACAACGGAGATAGCAACCTATTAAAAACGTAGTTACAAACCCGATGATTGCTTGGGAGCCATCGGGTTTGTCCTGTCCTGTCCTGTCCTGTCCTGTCCTGTCCTGTTAATAGTTAACTCTTAGTTAACACGTTTCTGGTTATAGCTGCTCAAAACGGCAGCCTGGAATGCTCTCAAAAAATTCTGGGCCATACGCGGTTGATGCCGTTTGATAGCCCTGTATGAAAGAGCCGCCGCTGGCTCGTCGCAAGGCTTCTAACGCAGATAGGGCAGTGATTGTATAGCCTTCAGGGCCATGCGCCATGATGGAAACTTCGTCACCAGCGGCATTTCTAACCACACCGACATTGGCATACACTCCGGCGGCACGCTCTTCCTCAGAAGGCCCAACGGGGTTTTTTTCAATTTGCTTGAGCATGAACTTCTGCCCAATTCGAGTGCCAAGCAGCTTCTTTACAAATCCCGGAATAGAACTCATCTGCTTAACCGCGCCGGCGTTTTCTACATAGGTGGTGATATTGGGAATTTTTGTCGACCAATAGCAAATGATTGGCTCGCACAACGGCATGGTCACGCTTTCTCTTGGGTTGCCATTGATATTGATGGTTTTGAATAAGGGCTTCTTGAGGCTGACAAGCGCACCGTTGCGTCTGACCTTGGTTTCTACATGAATGGTTTCCATGGCGCTTTTAGCGGTGCCGCGTGAAACGCTTTGTAGTGAACCGCCAAAAAATTCCAGTTCGGTGGCATCAGGTAATAGTTGCTTGAGCTTGGCCGCGGCACAGTCTGGTGGGCCTCCACCAGCACCCATCACAGGAAGAATCATCACACCAGCCTCCTTGGCCGCCTTGTCTTGTGCCTGCATAGCAAGGATTACATCGCTTTCGGCCGTTACGTCCACATAATGCGTGTTGGTTTGCATGCACAACGACGTCATTGCAGCTGCAGTTGATGAGTATGGGCCTGCTGCGTTAAACACCGCAGCAACATCATTTAAGGCTTGCTTGGCACTGGCGTTGTCATCCAACGAAAAAGCGCGTGCTTCTAGTCCGTATTTGTCGGCAAGTGGCTTTAGCCTGTCGGCACTGCGGCCAGCAAGAATCGGCTTGTCGCCAGCTTCTACCGCAAGTTCAACGGCTAATGTGCCCGTGTAACCGTAGGCACCGTAAATCATACTGGTCATTAGTGACTCCGTACCGCTAGCTCTTGATGATGGTGCCCGAGAGTGGGCAGAAACAGTGCGCAATACTTGGCTCAACGATGTGGCGTGGGTTTTCCATATCAAAGTAGGTGTCTACCCAAGCCCAGTGATACGGGTGCGACAAGTACTCACCAACAAGCCCGGTAATATCGGCGTATTCTTGCTGCCAAACGTGCGTCCAGCGGCTGTCAGAGATTACTCGCGCCAGCCCCCATTTGTTGATGGTTTGGATATGGGTAGGCATTTGCAGCAAGTCATGTTCAAACTGCTCTACCGCTCTTTGATCGGTTCCGTCTTTCACCGTGAGCAGCAAGGTTCTCCAGATAGTGTTATCTGTATTGTCTCCACGAGCACCGGTTTCTAGCCACTCATAGGTAGCCGTGTCAGCTTCAGTGACGGCTGCGATGTCTTGTAGAGATTGCAATGCGTTTAGGTCAGCGTTCGCCGCATCTAGAGTGAAATTACCGCCGCCGACAGTGCCTTCAATATTTTGTCCCAAATGGAGAAAATCTGCGCCGCTTAGTTTATCTGCAATTTCAGCTTGAATGGATTCTTGTGTGACACCTTCTTGCGTCCAAATTTGTGTGGTCGTCCTCATGAGTAAGCTTCTTCTACGGAGGCGGTGATATGGCGGTGGCGTTTAGTGATTAATGGTTCCAAGCCCATCCAAAACTCCATCGTCACTCGTGATTGACCTGCGCGGCTCATATAAAAGCTCATGATGTCGGGCAGGCTCCACGTTACCCACAATATCCTGTCTTCCTGTTGACCACTAGCAGGCATGATGCGCTTGCTTTCCAGGGAATAACCCCGCTCGCTGGCGTGCGGAAAATAGACATTGTTTATGCGTGCCAAAACCTCCTCAATATTGGCAGCGGGTATATGAAACTCATCGGTGACGTATAGCAATTGATTCTCCTATATTTATTCTAATTATTGGCTTCTTTTGATCTTGGTGTGATCAGCATTCTTAGTTTAATCTGTGAGTTTACCCACTTGTCGCAGATGGGACAAACAATTGAATGACGCTATTGGCGTTGCATTATAGGAGAGTAAGGGTAAAGTAAGCCCCTGATGTTGATTTGGACCCAATATTCAGTGCAGTTCAACACCTTCACCGCCAACATCGAATATTCTTCAGCAACTCCATCTACTGACAACAGAGGTTTACTGTTTCTATACTTTTTGGTCCTACCCCAATGTGCACAGCTTCTACCGCCAGGAATCAGGTCGTGTCGCGGTTAATATGCCATGGGACTCGGTGGACTATCGATCGTGGACAAACGACATAGAGCGCAGCGACTATTTGGCACAGCTTGCTGTGCCAGCGGGTTAAACTGTGATAAGTGGGTAAGCGTCAGAGCGCTCTAACGACCATCATCTTTTAGTTTCGGGTGCAGGTAAGCCTTTTCGCTAATCCCCCGTTTACGAATTGCCAACCCGTTCAGACACTGGCGCAAAATGGCTTTTGCATTAAGTACACTGGTGTAGCCAGGGTCTGAGTCGGGGCGTAGCTCTACCAGCTCGAAACCCACAATATTCGCCTCAGCACATAAACGTCTTACCAGTGGCAAGGCCTCTCGCATGTATAAGCCACCGGGCTCAGGTGTTGATGTACCCGGAATAAAGACCGGATCGACTACATCCAAATCAAAAGAAACGAACAGGTGGTCCGCTCCCTGAATCGCTTCCTCCAGCACGTCTTCCATGACTGCATCCCAGCCGCGAGCTTCCACTTCGGCCATCATGTGGTAACGCAGGCCATGCTCGCGTGCCCATTCCACAGTGGCCAGATCCGTCGACGTGGGCCCTCTCAGTCCAACCTGGATGATATCCTCTCCATCAACCAGGCCATCATTTACCAATGCTCTGATCGGATTGCCATGCGTGACCAGATGTCCAAAGCCAATGGATGCCATGTCTGCATGCGCATCGAAATGAATCACTCCGACATTGCCTTTTCCGTAAACATCCACAAGGCCCGCCACGTCGGGGTACATCAGTGCATGTGGCCCACCTACAATAATCGGGATTGTTCTTTTTCCCGCCGCAATTTCAGTCTCGGCGATTTCACGAACCATTCGTCTTATTTCGGGAATACTGCGCTCGATGCTAAACGGCTCACTTGGCGCATCGCCATAGTCAGCCACCACGAGCTCATTCATTGCTGTCGCTCCCGTATCCAGCTCGGGCATGGAGAAATCACCCCAAACGTGATAGACCTCCGAGCTACGAGGATTTCGCATTTCAGCGGGACCCCAGCTTCTTGCCCTCGGGTCACCAGTCAGTTCGGCACCCATTATGGCCACCTCAACTTTTGCGGCCTTTAGATCGGCCGGTGTCAGAGCCACTGGCAGATGAAAAAAAGTCGGAATTCCGATCCACGGATAGTGTCCAACAAAGCGCTGTACATTTATCAGTCCTGGCTCTCTGCCAGTCGATAAGTCTTTGCGCACCTGCTTCCAAACATTGAAACTGGGGTCCTTGGGATTGAGCTGAATCGTCGCTTCGTCCTTGGAGCCCTGCGCTTTCAGTCGGGCAAACGCATCCGGGTCGCTTTGGCCGTAAGCGGCGAGACTGCAGACGAAGCTGGCCGTAGCCAGCAGAAGGAGCGAGTTCTTAGGTAGCAATCGGATCATGGGCATACTCTTTATAAGTTATCCAAGCGTATCGCGAACGATACTGATAATCTGGTTGGCCTCTTCCTGGCTTAGCACCAAGATTGGGCGAAATTCTATGGCTCTGCTATCGTATTTGGCCGGTATGGCCAGCACACCGGCCTCAAACAGTTTACGGGTCATTGTCACGTTGTCCTCACCATTCGAGATCAGCCCCATGCACAAACCATTCTGATTAACTTTGAACGGCGCACCACAAAAGCCCTGTTTGAATTGCTCGGCCAGCGCACGCACATGATCGAGAAAGCCCTCCGCCATAATCATCTCACAGACCTTGCTCGTTATCACACAGGCCAGCTCATTCCCCGCAAAGGTGGAGCTGTGCGGGTAGAGCGAGTCGTGGAACCATTCCTTGATAGGTGGCGCGAGTAGCACAGCTGCGTTTGCTAGCAGCCCACCGCCAAGGCCCTTGGCTATGGTTACCACATCAGGCACAACTCCCTGCTGCTGCCAGAACCAGAAACTGCCGGTGCCGCCCAGACCAGTTTGCACCTCATCCACAATCAGTTGTGCGCCGGCGTTTCGGCAAATTGCCGCAACGGCTTGAAAGTACCCGGGATCTGGTTCCGGAAAGCCCAACTGCGCTGGCGATGCTTCCAATAATACTGCAGCCGTATCCTGATCGACTGCCGCGCGCATGGCAGCCATATTATTGTATGGAACGAAAGTAATTTCGTCGAAATCCAGCAAATAACGCTGCCTGAACTCTTTGTTTCCACCGGCAGCCATTGCGAAGCAGGTGCTCCCATGGTAGCTGCCTTCCAAGGAAACCAGATTCTTGCGTCGCGTAAATCCTCGAACAGCGCGAATCGCAATCTCGCTGGCCTCAGCTCCGCTGGCCGCAAAAGTAACACCTGGCAGCATCCCAGAACTACTGTCAACAAGCCGCTCAGCGGCAAAGGCCTTTTGACCGGAAGCCAGGAACAGGTTGCCTACCTCCAGTTGTTGCAGGGCCTGCGACAGCGTGGCAACAATTGCCGGGTTACGATGGCCTAAGTTGTAGAGAGAACCGTTCCGATGGCAATCCCAATACCACTTGCCGGTAAAGGCATCTTGTACTCTTGCCCCTTGACGCTGCCCGTAATGAATGGCGGTGCCCAAAGCATGCATGTAGTCTACCGGGCCACGACCTAGGTGAGTACTAAATGCCTGATCGGTAGTGGCCGCATCCTGATACGGCGCAAAGTCCACACTCATGGCTTCTCTTGCGACCAGCGAGCTGCAGCCACCTGCCTCGCTACCGTGTTATTAAAAATAATAACCAACGCTGACTCCGAAAGTTCTGGGTGCGTGGTAAACCTCTTGAACATAACCCAGGTCTGCGGTCAGGTCGAAGGCATAGATGCGAAATTCCTCATCGGCCAGATTTTTGCCCCATACTGCCAGCTCCCAGCTATCATCGGCGCTTGACCAGGAAACGCGCGAGTTAATTTGGGTGTAGGCGTCTTCCTTCAACGCCGGCTGGTTTAGGTTGTCGTAAAACACATCAGAGCTGTAACTGCCATCGAGTTGGGCGGCAAGAATACTGCCACCGGCGATCGTCCAGCTGTACCTGGCCAGCACATTGATACTGAGTTCAGGAGCAAGCACCATCTCACGATCGCGGATCGCACCAGAGCGGTCTTGGACATCTTTCACAGTGGAATCCAGATAGCCTATACCTACCGAGATTTCCAGCGAATCCGTTGGCAAACCGGTCCATTCCAATTCGGCCCCGAATACTTCGGCGTCGGCATTGAACAGCAGTTGATTTAAGTCTCTATATACGAAGGCTTGATGGTCCTGGTAGTCGTAGAAAAACACAGCGCCATTCAGTCGGTGACGCCCGCCCCCCAGGGTTGATTTGAAGCCCAGCTCAAAACTGGTTAGCTCCTCTGGTTCTACCGAGTATTGACTCGGGTCGACAGGACCAAAACCGGTATTAAAAGTGCCGGATTTGAATGCCTTGGAAACACCCCCATACACCATCAGGTTTTCACCAGCATCCCAGGACAACTTCGCCATAAAAGATACGTTGTCTTCATCCTGGGTCGCCAGTGGTCCGACCGTGCTGCTGTCATACACTACACCACCAGGAACCACACCGATCAGAAAGCTCTGGGTCATATCCTTTTCATCGTTGGTGAAGCGCAGGCCTCCGCTCAAGGTCAGCTCGTCAGTGAGGTGATAGGCCAGCTGACCAAATACCGCCCACGAGGTGGTTTCGGTATCGAACTGGGTCGTACCGAATTCTGTGCCAAAAAATATTCCGGCAATTGGTCCCGTCAGGGTTTGTGTTCCATCTGTTTGCAAGTCGAAGTAGAACACCCCCACATCCCACTGAATGGCATCCAGATCACCCTGCAGGCGCAATTCCTGGCTGAACTGCTTGGTGTCCGAAATAAACTCTGTTATGCAAAAATCATCCGGAGTACTGTCACAGTCCTGCTGGACATGCTCTTTCTCAAAATCCTGGAAATTGGTGATGGAAACAAGGTCAAATGCTTCGAAACTCCAATTCAGGCGTGCGGTACCTGCTGTGTAGTCCGATTCGAGCGCCAGCCCACCGCTTGCGTTGATGTCATTGCGGTCATCCGTGCCCACCACAACATTTCGATTCGCTTCGTCAATAACTGCGAGACTGTCTGCCGCAAAGAATGAAGGGGCATAACGGTATGGGTTACCGCCATCGTTATCATTGCTGGCCGTCTCAACAGATAACAGCAAAGTAGCCGCATCAGAGAGGTCAAATTTTAGCTGACCTCGAAAAGCCGACAGGTCAGTCTGGTTAGCGTCATCGCCAGCCGGGTTAACGTTGTTATGAATACCGTCGTTCTTATGGTAGACGGCCGAAATTCGCCCGGCGACCCCGTCAGCAATCGGACCACCGACGGCCAGCTCGGCTTTGGTTTCACCAAGAGAACCGGCCCCCAAGCGCACGAAACCCTCCAGCTCTTCGCCGGGCTTGTTGGTTATGTACTGAATCAGCCCGCCAGTGGCATTTCTACCGAACAAAGTCCCTTGAGGACCTTTCAACACTTCAGCCCGCTCCACATCAAACAACTGAAAGTCCAGGCTCGCCAGCGCCGCTTTGTATACCTCATCCACATAAACCGCTGATGGGCTTTCATGGTAGTCACGAAAGTCATTAAGACCGACGCCTCTTATGGCAATATTTGGAATATTGCCCGCACCAAAGACCGGGGATATGCTTAGGCCCGGAGTGTAATCGGCAATGTCGTTGCTGCTCTCCACTCCCAACTTCGTCATCGCGTCACCGGTCAGCACAGTTACCGCAACCGGTGTATCCTGCGCCGACTGCTCCCGTTTTTGCGCCGTTACCACCACCTCTTCCAGCATGCCGCTGCCCTGGGCATTGGCAAACCAGGATTGAGTGGCGAGCGAAGCAATGAATAGTCTGCTAATCATCTTTTTCATGTCTGATACCCCGTCAATAGTTTGGTTTTGTGCTATATGCGGGACCACCGGAACCAATTATCCGGTGAAATCTCCCAGTGCGCAGCTGCCAGTTCCCATGGACCTTGGCCCAATGGGATCACCTTGAATACTACTGACGGTTTTTTTACAGAAATTGTGAATAGATGACTAAATATTGATTTCAGGTGACGTAAGAGCAAGTCCTTTTACACACAACTCTCTGGACTAAGCCTGCTTAAGTGTTTTCCATTTCCGCGGCGTTACTCCATACCAGCGCCGAAACGCATGATTGAAAGCGCTTTGGTCAGAGTAACCCAGCAGATAGGCCAAATTCACCATTGGCAAGTTGCTGGTAGCCAGGTATTCAGCGGCTAATTGCCTGCGCGATTGATCCAATATCTCTGCATAAGTGAGCCCCGCGTCATTTAGTAGGCGCTGCAATTTGCGGCGGTGCAGGCCAAGCTGGTCGGCTACTATGTCTACCGAGAACTTGCCTGTTGGGATTAGACTTCTCAGCAGCGCCTCGACGGCACTGGGTATATCACCCTCGGCTCGCAGTACGCGCGAATCAAAGTATCCAACAAAGAACTGATAAAGGTCGCCATCACCAATTGGGTTGGGTGCGTTCAGCTCTTGGCGCTCAAGAATCAATCCATCGAATGCCGCAGAGAATTGCAGGGGCGCGCCAAAGTAGCTGTCATAGTCTACGTTCGGGCTGGGGCTATGTTGCAGCGCGACCGCGCGTGGCACGTAATCCTCACCCAAAAACATACGCAGGCAGTTCAGCGTCGTCAGCATCGATTCTTCCATCCACTGATTTGCGTACGCTCGTAATGAACCGCGTATGGTCAGCCGCCAATTGACCTCATCATCTGCTTTGTCCAGGCTGGGATAGTAACCGGTGTTGTGCACTGTCATGTATTTCATAATGGAATACATACCACTTTGCAGATCTTTGGAGTATTTGAAGATCAGTCCGATTGGACCAAGATAAGACAAGTCGCGTTGTCCGGACAACTGCAGGCCAAAGTTAGCACTACCGGTAAGCATCGCCGCGGTTTCATAGGCGATCAATACCGACTTGAACGGAATCCAGTCCTCCGCCCGGCTTAACACACCGGGATTAAGCCCGGCGCGCTCCAGGACTGCTTCAGGATCTGCACCAAGTGAGAGAACCAGCTCTTCGAAGCCCTGTAATGTTCGCGCGCGAACCAGATAGTTCACAATAAAGACACTCCAAATAAATGATGCCTGGGCTGCTGCCCGCTTACTTTTACTACCCGCTCTTTTGGCACGTAAAATCAAATTTCTGACGCTTCAATACAATAATATCAAAACTAACGCTGCTAAGGTCTCGGAAAACACCAAGCCTTTGGTAGTGAATCAAAAAAACAATGTAGGCCACTATGGGCTCAAAATTCTTCAGGGTAGTTCTTATACCGGCAGCGGTTTTTCAATCGGTGATATTTGGTGGCGCTTACGGCACCGGCCGTGAAATCGCAGAATTTGTCAGCATGCACGGTCCGGTTGGTGGTTTGTTGGCACTTGCAGTGATTGCCGCCGGGTTCGGGCTCGTCCTCGCGTTAAGTTTCGAGCTGGCCAGATTCACGCAGACGTACGACTACCGAGGATTTATGAAAGTGCTAATTGGCCGCGGCTGGATCGGCTTTGAGCTGCTTTTCCTAACAGGCCTGCTACTGGTGCTCGCGGTCAACGGTTCGGCTGCTGGAACAATTATACAAGATCAGTTTGGCGTACCCGAATTCGTAGGCGGCGGCTTACTGTTTGGTCTGGTGGTCGCTCTCAGTTTTTTCGGACGGAATTTCCTGACCAGGTCAATGGCCTTTTGGATGATCGCCCTCACGATCATCTTGCTGGTGCTGTTTGTTATCTCTTTCGTGGAACGAGGGGAAAACATCAGGCAGGTATTTGGCACTGAACCAATCCACGGCAATTGGTTCAAAAGCGGCCTGCAATACGCACTGTACAATACGGCGGTCATTCCAATACTTTTATACTGCGTCAGAGACATTAATAGTTGCGGCGAAGCCATCAGTGCGGGCCTTTGTGCCGGCATAATGGGCGCATTTCCAGCGTTGATCTTCCATTTCTGTTTCATGTCTGCCTACCCAGAAGTTCTCAATGAGGCGATACCCACTTACTGGATGATTGGTCAGTTGGATAATTCATTGCTGATGGTGGCGTACGTCATCGTTCTGTTTGGGATGATTATTCAGACTGTAGCGGGCCTGATACACGGACTTTTAGAACGCCTTGACGTATGGAGCCTGGAACTTCGACAAAAAACACTGTCACGAAAAATGCATGCCGCTATAACAGCATTGGCATTGCTTACCGGCTTATTACTTAGCAAGCTTGGCATCATCGCCCTGGTGGCCCAGGGTTACGGTAATCTCGCCTGGGCTTACCTGCTGATATACATCATACCGCTGCTAACGATCGGCTTATATACCGTCGCCCGTAGCAGAATAATCCCATAACAGCTCCCGCTATACAGCGTAGTGCACTCTAACGGCCTGTTCACTTAGAGGTACAAAGTTTTTTGCAAACTCAAGGTGAAGCGGATGAACCTGGTAGCTTTTCAATGCTGCTTCCGACTCAAAGTCGATTACCAGCGCATAGTCATACGTACCTTTCATAAGCTGCAAGTTGGGCCCGTACTCGAAGCGCGCGATACCGTCGACAATATCAGATATTTTTGCGAAGCCGTCCCCCACCGCGTCAATATCGCTAGGAGTAACCTCTGGCTTGAACTTAATAACCGTTATCTGCCTGATCATTATTATGGCTCCTTGGAATTACAACACCGCGTTCATCGCAGCAACAACTACTGTCACAATCTGCTCGGCTTCTTCTCTAGTCAAAACCAATGGTGGCGCTATAAGAAGCACATTGCAGCGGCCTGGGATCGTATTATTGTTGCGCCCTAACATTACGCCGTTTTGTACGCAGCCATTGACGATTTTCATTACCGTGGCATCATTAAGTGGCGCTTTGCTCTCGCGGTCCTCCACGAGTTCTACACCCATGATCATCCCTTTACCTCTAACCTCGCCCACATAAGGGTGTTCTGCAAGCGCATCTGCAAGCTGCTGACGCAGGTAATTTCCGACTTGTGCCGCATTGTCGGCCAGAGCTTCATCTTCGACGATCTGGATTGCTTTGAGCGCTACAGCTGATGCCACCGGGTGACCACCGTAAGTATTTACCTGGCGGAAATGACGCTGGCTCTCCGGGCTGCCATAGAATTTTTCAAAAACGAATTCTTTCGCGACCGTTGCAGCAACTGGCAGGTAACCGCTGGCCAGACCTTTCGCAAAGGTATAGATATCTGCCTCAGTTCGCCAATGCTCATAGCCAAACATGGTGCCAAGACGGCCAAAGCCGGATACCACCTCGTCGAAGATCAAAAGCACACCGTAACGATCGCAAATCTCTCGTACCAGCGGTATATAGTTATCAGGAGGTACCAGAACTCCGCCGCCAGAGAGCAGCGGCTCCATAATAAAGGCGGCCACTGTTTCCGCCCCTTCATGGATGATGGTTTCCTCCAGAAGACGAGCGCACTCTTCTCCATGGTCTTCAAGCGTCAGCTTAGGGTGTGCGCGGTACGGATACGGTGGCATGACATGGATGAAACCCGCCGGACCAGGTTCGTAACCGATTTTGCGCTCCGCCTGACCGGTTGCCGCCATGGAGCCCATGGTGTTGCCATGGTACGCCCGGTAGCGAGAAATGATTTTAAACCGCCGTTCCCCATGCGCCCCAGACTGAAGGTGATACTGGCGAGCAATTTTGAAGGCCGTTTCGTTTGCCTCAGAGCCACTGGATGAAAAATACACGTGGCAATCGAAACCCAGCAACTTCTGCAATTTTTCGGCAAAATCTACAACCGGTCCATTGGTGAACATCGGTGCCAAGAAATTCAGATCTTTCATTTGTTGGCGTGCCACGTCAGCAAGCTCTTCCCGCCCATAACCGATATTGACACACCATAAGCCGGCAATGGCATCCAGATATTGCCGCCCTTCCTCATCTTTAAGGTGGCACCCTTTGGCACTTACCATTCGCTTGGGCACAACGCCGCGCAATGTCTGGTGCTGTGTTAGCGGGCGCCAGAGGTGATCCGACAAGCTTGCTTCTTTTGGTTCAGTCATAATGTTCTACCTCAACGGATGTCCGAAACGATTAAGACGGATCGTATCGACGACCTGCTACTCGGCCGCCGTTCTTACGCGCATTTCGATCATTCCCTGTGTCAGAGGAGACTTAATGCTGGGTGTCTTCACATCCAGCAAGGCCGAAATTGAGTTATTCTCTTTGAGCGCCCTTTGGATGGCCGGAACCAACTCGGCGGGTGAACGCAGCGTTTCCGTATAGGCACCGCCACCTTTGAACACGGCCGCAAAATCAACATCGCGCAACGAAGTTGCCGACACTACGCCCCACATCTCTTTTTGCTGCTCCTGAATCATGCCCCACTGTGAATTGTTGGCAACCACTATGGTCACTGGAGCACTGTGATCTATCGAAGTTTCCAACGGGGTTACCCCGGGGGACAGCCCAAGGGAGCCATCACCTGTGACCAGCAGAACCTTAGAGTCTGGATAGGCCATTTTCGCGGCCGTCGCATATGCGGGCCCGGTGCCCATCTGCTCCCAAGGCCCGGGGCTCAAGATGCCTTTTATCTTCCGTCCGTGCTGCGACCAAATGCTAACAGCCGTTTCAAACCAGCAGGCAATATCACCGCCATCCACCACCATGATATCGTTCTCACCCAGCGACATCAGAGCGTCGTAGCATAGGCGAACCGGGTGCACCAAGCCATCGCTTGCCTCCAATACCTGACGGAACTCTTCACAATCGCTAGCCCTCCGCTGCCGAATGCTTTCAAGCCAGCCCGGCTCGGCGTTAAACACGTTCATGTTTTTGGAGATCGCCTGTAGAAACATTTTAATGTCACTGCAAAGGCGGGTATCCACTAGCATGTTATTGCTGAGCTCCCTCGCGGTCGGATTCACAGCAATCATTTTAAGATTGGTATTGAACAGAGGCGCTTCACCAAAATTCAAAGGAAAGTCCAGCCGGCCGCCGAGAAATAGCACCAGATCAACTTCGTCACAGAGCACACGCGAACAAGGATTTTGGTGATAGTCGACAATACCAACATTGCACTTATGACTCATGTCATAGAGCTTAACGTGGGTAACCGGGATAAAAACCGGAATGTCATAGCGCTCTGCCAGAGCCTCCAACTCTTGCTCGGCTTCACTGAACCAAGTTCCCGGGCCAGCAATAATTACCGGTTTGCGAGCTGCCTGCAGCTGTTGCAGGACGTCCGCAAGATCATCCGGGTTTGGGGCTGGTTTATGAACTTTGTTGCGCCGCGGATCAAAGGCCCTAGACCCCTCTGGCGATTCCAGTTCCACCTTGCCGGAGTAGAGAAAATTTGTGGGAATAGTCAACTGTACTGGGCCGGCCGGCTGATTAATAGCGATGTCATGGGCTTTGTCGAAGAACCAGCCGATGCGTTGCGCGTCATTCACCTCGATTGCGTATTTGGTCATGCAGTCAACCACCTCCGGTTGCGGCATTTCCTTAAACCCTGCATTGTCGAAATTATTGAAATTAGAAGAAGCACTGACAAAAATAACCGGGTCACCAATGTAGTAGGCTTCGGCGACCGCCGAAATGTAATTGGTGAAGCCACTGGGCTCGACCAGGCACACCGCTGGCTCTCGAGTCAAGCGGGCTGTTGCAGCGGCCATAAAGCCAGCTTCCAATTCGTTCCGGCAGCCAATCACTTCAATCCCGAAATGCTCGCAGCCCATATAGGCCGGGTTGATAAAACCTCCGCAAACCGAAAACACACGGGTGATGCCCTTGTCTGCCATCGCCTTGGCCAACAGATGCCCACCGGTTATTTTGCCGTGTAGCGCCTTTGTGTCCGCACTCATAGGAAGCCTCCGATTCAAAATGTCTGCGCGGCGAGACATCCACGCCACGAACCTAAGGCTACTTTAGAGTGGACGGCGCTTAAGATATTGATAACTGATGACGAATATTTGTTTTAGTACGACAACAAAACTTGCAATAGCGTGCTAAATCGCGTGCTCGGCTTGCCAGGACTATTGATCTCGAGCACTTCGCCAAAAGCTTAGCGTGCGGCCTTGCTTCATTCCTTAGCCAACTCCGCCCACTTAACCAGAGTCAGCGTGGGGGCCTTGGTTTGGCTTTGCGGCTGCTGATAGCGAATAGCCAGCAGTCCCTCGGTGTAGCCGGCCGTGGACAACCAGTTCTCTCCTTCAGGCTGCCGGTGTGCGAGTATTATCCGATAACGCCCATTCTCAGTTGTGATGGCGCTGTTATTCAGACTGACCGGATGGTGCTGATAGTCCAGCGATTGCAGCCAGCGGTTTTGCACCGAGGCCGACCAGTATGCGGCCTTCGGTACGTCGCCTTCGATCACCAACGCTTCGTCTTCAGCCACCTGGAACCAGGTGCCCAGGTATTGGTTGTCAAACGTCGGGTAGAAAACACCGGCGAAATCCTGGTTGTAGGCCTTTGGTGGCTCTGCGCTGTTTGGCTCTGCGGAAATCATGTCGCTCAGTGCAATGGCGCCATCGAGCGTGGCATTAATAAACCCGCTCACCTGTTGCAGTGCCGCCGCCATATGCTCATCGCTGCGCTTATGGCTTTCCACGAGGTCAAGATTTCGAATGCGAAGTGTTGCCGGCGTGCTATTGGGCCGGTCATGGAAGTACTGACGAACCATGAGCATATGCACATCATCTTCCAACCCAAGCCAATCGGCCTCCCCCTGCGGGCGACTCTGGCTCAAGACGATTCTGAAATCACCATTGTCGTCAATGACCAGTGCATCATTCGCCAGGTTGGCCACGGCTCTGTTCCAGCCATTGAGCCCAATGCCGTATAACATGAAACCAAGATAATCAGCCTCGCCGATATTGCCGGAAACTTCATAACGATAGGCGGAGGAAATTTCTGCCGTGTGGTAGATCGCATCGGGACTGTCACCGAGAAATTTGCGGTAATCAGCCATCCAGTTGGTGAACTGCGGTTCAGCTGGACTATTTTTCGACAGCTTCATTTCCAGCGATGCCGACAACAGGTCTGCGAGCAGTTGCAAACCATCAAGGCGATCTTGTGGGTTATCGCTTGCCGCAAACACCTTCGCAGCGGCGGCTTCCAGGCTGACCACTAGTTGCCGCCATGCGCTGGCCGCCGGGCTGGCTTCAGCCCAACTGGCCGGTGGTACCTCTATCACCTCGCGTGCCTGCAGCCGCCCGGCCAAATAGGCGGCACCCAAGGCCAGTACAACAATCACTCCGAAGGCGAACTTTTTCATATCACTCCACTCACACACCTGGCAAGCCGGCCCGCAATACTTTTTATGAGGGTCGCCCGGCTCATCGCCCTGCTCTGTTTTGAATATTAAACCACAGCTGGCAGCTCAACTGGCAAGCCCCACCTACTTGCAGAAAAGGCATTGGGGTTTCGAAACGATTCGTAATACCTTTCCGGTGGCAAACAGCCGACAATACAACAGCCCAGCCGCCCACAGTTCGACCAAACAAGGCTACGCCATGAGCGACAAAATCCGCATCGACGACCTGGCCCGACCAGTGCTGAATGACACCCAAAAAGCGGCTCTGGAGTACGGCAAAACGCTGAACATCAGCATCGACCGGGCCGGCATTATGGCCGAAGCCGAGCAGACCGTTGGCCTCAGCGACTGGGGCCCTGACGATTTCATCGAGCGGCTCGATATTCTGTGCGAAGCCTGGCACAACGACCCAGAGCTTACCCAGATTGGTCGCTTAAGCCTGCGCAATAAACTGCTGCAACACGCCACCAGCCGTCTGTTGATTCAGGACCAATGGACGCGCCACCCGGAAATTCTTGATCTCAACATTGAAAAACCGATTATTGTGGTGGGCCTGCCGCGGTCCGGCACCACGCACTTGCTGAACCTGATGGCCGCCGATTCCCGGCTGCGCTCGCTGCCACTGTGGGAAAGCTACGAACCGGTGCCAAGGCCAGGTGAGGGCCTGCTGGAAGACGGTACCGACCCGCGCTACCAGCGCTGTGCGGATGCCTGGGCAGCCATGCAGGCTACCTCTGAACTGGTTGCCGCCATGCACCCCATGGACCCAGAACATATTCACGAAGAGCTGGAATTGATGGGGCCCAATTTCGGTTCCTATAATTACGAATGGCTGGCGCACACACCTGCCTGGCGCGACCATTACTACGCCACTGATCAAACATCACAATACGAATACATGCGCGACGTGCTGAAGCTGTTACTCTGGCAGCAACGCGATACCAGCCGGCCCACCCGTTGGGTGCTGAAATGCCCGCAGCACCTGGAGCAATTGCCGGTGCTGCAGAAAGTCTTTCCGGACGCTACTTTTGCGGTTACCCACCGTGACCCTTTAAATGTTCTGGCATCCACGGTTACGATGCAGGCCTATGGCCAGCGCATAAGCCGCAAACGGGTGCTGATGCAGGAATTGCTGGACTACTGGGCCGATCGTATCGAACACCTGCTGCGCGCCTGTGTGCAAGACCGTGATGCACTGCCCGAAGCACAAGCGATTGATGTGCCGTTTAAACAGTTCATTGTTGATGATGTGGCCTGGGTGGAAAAAATTTACCACAAGGCAAAACTACCGATGACCGACACCGCGCACAATGCTTTACACGGCTTTGTGAAAGAAAAAGAAGGCGCTTACGGCCGGGTAGAGTTTGACCTGGCCGGACAATTCGGCGCCGACATGGGCGCCTTGCGCGAACGTTTTCGTTTTTACACCGATCGATTTCTAGGGGAGACTTAATATGGCCAAACAAGACGTTGGTGATCTGGGCCAGATTCGCGAGCAATTGCAGGAGTGGCTACGTGACAAGCTGGGCAAGGGCAATGAATTCACTATTGGTGAGCTGAACTTCCCTGAAGCCAGCGGAGAAAGCAGTGTTACGCTGATTTTTGATACGACCCTAACAGCGGATGGCGGAACCGAGCGGGACAAAATGGTGTTGCGCATGGTGCCTAAAACCAGCGAGGTTTTTGAGAGTCACGACCTGTACCTGCAATACCAGCTGATGCAAATTATGACCAAGCATGATGTGCCGGTGCCGGGCCTGGTGGGGTACGAACCGGATAAGGCCCTGATCGGTAGCGACTTCTACGTGATGAATTTCGTCGATGGGCAAATTCCGCCGGACCAGCCGCCCATGGCCTTCGGCAGCTGGATTACCGAGCTGGATGACCAGCAACGCGCCACCTTATGGCAAAACGGATTGCATACCCTGGCCAAAATTCATCAGATTCCGATCGACCACTACGACCTGCCCAGCATTCCACAGGCCGCCGCCAGCGAGCCGCCCGTTGCTGAAGAAATGCGCAAATACCAGCGCCTGCGCGAACTCGGGATTCGCGACAGCGCCGATCCGATCATCGATGAGTGCTGGAAGTTACTGCAATCCACCGTACCCACAGACGGCCCGCGCCGCTTGTGTTGGGGGGATTCGCGCCCGGGCAATATGATTTTTCGCGACCTTGCGCCGGTTGCCGTGGTGGACTGGGAGCTTGCCAATATCGCTGACCCACTGAGCGACCTGACCTGGTACTTCTGGATTGACCACGCCAACTCGGTGGGCCTGGGCACCGAAAAAATGGGCGGTTTACCGGAATTTGCCGACGCTTACCGCGAGTGGCATGAACTGACCGGCCTGCCCATAGACCATACCGCCTGGTACGAACTGTTCGTGATGTGGCGTTACGCCGTGATTCTTGAAAAGAAAATGATGGCCATGATGAAAGTGGACAGCAATTTTGCCGATTTCCCCAACCACGGCGCGGCCATGATCGCACCGCTGATGGCAGCGCTTCGTTAGGGTCAATGTAATTTAGGTCTGGAGAAAACAGTGGGGAAGAAAAACCTGCGTAAAATTATTGTTGCCGTCGCGATGCTGCTCTGGGGCCAAAGCATACCCCTACTCGCTGTGGCACAGCAGGCGGTGTTCAGCAGTGACGACGTATTTAATCTGGAATGGGTTTCACAACCGATGATCTCACCAGACGGCCGCCAGGTCGTCTACACCCGGAAAAGCATGGACCGGATGAGTGATAAGCGCCAGTCCCGCTTATGGTTGATAAACAGTGACGGCAGCGGACACCGTCCCCTGACCGGCAATGATGTTCAGGAGAGTCAGCCGGTCTGGTCGCCGGATGGGACGCGCGTAGCCTACATCGCTGCGACCGAACATGGCACAAACATTCATGTCCACTGGCTACAGCATGGAAAAAGCAGCCGCCTGACCCGTCTGTCGCAACAGCCCGGGCCAATGGTCTGGTCACCGGACGGTCAGCGTATTGCGTTCACGATGCTTGCCCCTGAGGAACCGGTCGTTCTGGTCAAGCCTCCACAAAAGCCGGACGGGGCCGAATGGGCGGAGCCACCACGAATTACGACGCAGTTAAAGTATGAAGCCGACGGAGAAGGTCGCCTGCAACCCGGCTATCTGCAGGTTTATGTACTGGATTCCATCGGTGGCACACCGCGTCAAATCACACATGGCGCGTTTCGCCACGCCGCTGAGTTGGCGTGGTCTGCAGATGGCCAGCAGATTTTTTTCTCCGGCAATCGCAACTCGGACTGGGAACACGCTTTCAAAAACTCGGAAATCTATCGGGCAAACATCAATACCGGCGAAATAGCCGCACTGACTGAGCGCAACGGTCCAGATTATGCCCCGGTCGCATCACCAGACGGAAAGTATATCGCTTACCTCGGTTTTACTGATCGTGTGCAGGCTTACCAGTTGAACAAATTGCAGTTAATGAGAACAGATGGCTCAGCAAAGCGCGAACTGTTGAGCGATTTTGATCGCAGCATCGATGCAATTGCCTGGGCCGCCGACAGCAGCGGCCTCTATTATCAGTACGATGAACACGGAGACACCAAAATTGGCTACGCGGGCCTTCGGGGGGCTAACAAGCATGTAGCCGACAGCCTCGGAGGTGAAGCAATGGGCAGGCCCTATGGCGGCGGTTCATTCAGCGTGTCCCGCAATAATGCTATCGCCTATACTTACTCCACACCCCACCGGCCTGCGGAGCTTGCCGTTCTTTCGGGGCGCGACCGGTTGCGGATTATTACTGCGCTCAACGAAGACGCATTGGCGCAGCGCCGGCTGGGCGAAGTCCGTGAAATCTGGTATCAGTCCTCTTTTGATCAGCGGGATTTACAGGGATGGCTGGTGCTACCTCCGCACTATGACGCCAGCAAACAGTACCCATTACTTGTAGAGAACCATGGCGGCCCGATTTCAAATTACGGGCCCAGATTTTCTCCCGAAATACAACTGTACGCGGCGGCAGGCTACCTAGTTTTTTACCCAAATCCACGCGGCAGCACAGGGTACGGCGAAGAGTTCGCCAACCTGTTATTCAACAATTACCCGGGTGAAGACTACCAGGACATTATGGACGGCGTTGATGAGTTGATTCGCCAGGGTATTGCACATGAAAACAGTTTATACGTAACCGGAGGCAGTGCCGGAGGAATCATGACGGCCTGGATGATAGGCAAGAATAACCGTTTTCGATCAGCCGCGGTGATCAAGCCCGTGATGAATTGGGTGAGCAAGACGCTGACTGCCGATAATTATTTTAATTATGCGGATTATCGTTACCCTGGGCAACCCTGGGAAAACATAGAAACCTATATGAAATTCTCTCCGGTGTCATTAGTTGGCAACATACAAACACCCACCATGGTAATGGTGGGCACGGATGATTTGCGAACTCCTTTGTCTGAAGCCAAGCAGCTGTACCATGCACTGAAACTCCGCAAAATCGATACCATGCTTATTGAAATGCCGGGAGCATCCCACTTTATTGCCAGACGGCCCAGTCAATTGGTGAGCAAGGTCGCACACATCCTGGCGTGGTTCGAACGAGCAGGCGGAACCGGAGAGATAACCGACTAATTAACTGCCCCCCTGGTGACAGCGTCAAAATCCTGCAATGAAATCTCGGATTGCATGCGGGCATAATCCTTAAACCCACCCGGGTATAAAAATGGCGCATACCCGTCTGCGGTGCGGTAATAGCTGGTGCAGCTCGGGTGGCCCCAGGAATACTCCGCGAAATGCCGCTTAAGCTCCGCATTGTATTCTTCATGCAAGCGCCGCTTAACATCGATGGCTTTTATACCGGCCTGCTCTTTTTCCACTAACAGTTTAACAATGCTCTTGACATTTTGCTCGATCACCGTGAAAAACGACACGTTAATGCAAAGACCATTCGGGCCTGCTGCAAAAAAGTAATTCGGGAAGCCCGGAGCAACAATACCCTTATAGGATTGCGGTGCGGCGTTCATTACCTCGGCCAGGTTTTGGCCATCCCTGCCGGTGACCTTGATGCGGTCGTAATCCAGTATTCGGTAACCGGTGCAGTAGATGATGATATCTGTTTCTATTTCACGGCCGCTGGCGGTGCGTATTCCACTGGGGGTCACAGCCTGCAAGCCTTCGGCCACCAATTCCACATTGTCCCGGGTGAGCGTGGTGTAAAAATCATCCGACACCAGCCCGCGCTTGCAGCCGTAGCGTGTATCCGGCGTGACCGCTGCTCGCAGTTCAGGGTCGCTAATGGACTGCTCAATAAATTTTTTGGCCTGCGCTTCAAACTGCTCCATACGTTTGTGCCCAAGGCGCACGCCATCCAGCACAAAGCCCATCATCTTGGCCTGCGCCCAGCGATGCATCCGAACCAGCCAGGGGAAATGCTTAAAGCAGTTTTTAAGCCAGGCAGAATAGGGCTTGCGGTTGCGCGCCATGATCCAGTTCGGTGAGCGCTGCAACACCGTCAAATGCTTAAGCTGCGGCGCAATTTCCGGCACAATCTGAATGGCACTGGCAGCCGACCCTACGACAACCGCCCGTTTGCCGTCCAGGGACACATCGTGGTTCCAGCGGGTCCCGTGCCAATAGTCTCCCTGAAAACTGTCGATACCTTCAACGTCCGGGTAGACCGGCGTGTGCTGGTTACCCATGGCATTAATCACCGCATCAAACTCATGCTGCTCACCACTTTCGGTAGTCAGCAGCCAGCGCTGGTTATCCTGATATTTAGCAGTGACTATTTTCGTGTTGAGCTCAATATGCGGGTCCAGTCCAAACTCGGTCGCGCACTGTTGCAAATAGGCCTGTATTTCAGCCTGCTCGGCAAAGTTGGCGCTCCAGTCCGGGTTGGGGCGGTAAGAAAACGTGTAGTAATGTGCCCACACATCGCAGGCCAGGCCTGGGTAAGTGTGCAAGTGCCAGGTGCCACCAACCGCGCTGGCTTTCTCAAAAATCGTGAAGTTGCTAAAGCCCTGAGCAAGCAATTCGTGCCCAGCCGCTAGACCGCCGGGGCCAGCACCAATTACCGCTACTCGGCAGGAATTGTCTGTCGCCACGCTCAAGCCTCTGTGTTACTTCTCAGTTAATCATGGCAGGAGTCTACCCGCTGCCGACTGGCGGCGGCATTAACGACTATTCACTCACCTCAAAAACCAGAAAGGCATTGCCCGGTATTTGCCCAACCATTCCATAACCCGAACTGACAAACAGCTGGCCGGCATCCAGGAATACCCCGCCGTAATCGATGCTGCCTCCGCGCGCCTTGCCACCGTTTACTGCCGGGTAGTCACGCAGTGTGTCATGCGCCCAAAGCTGCTCACCGCTGCGCGCATCGAAGGCTCGAATTACGCCGTCCAATGTCGGTGCGAACACCAGCTCATCGGTGGCCGTTGGCGCAGCGGAAAAACCGCGAAAGCACTTGTCAATCGGCTCGCTGTCCTGGCCCAGACAATCACCGGGCGCGGCGATATGCCACAGCGTTTTGCCAGTGGCAATATCCAGCGCGTGCAGCGATGGATTGGGCTCGCCTTGCGGGTTGCTGCCAAAAAACCCGACGTCACGATCACTGATGGGTACGTACAGCTCACCGCGCTCCGGATTAACCGCCATGGCAAAATGCACACCACCGGCCTTGCCTCCTGCGCCTGGCTTGGCTCGCCAGACAATCCGTCCTTTCCGGTCGGGGTCCAACGCAAATACAGCGCCGCTTTTCTGGCCGGCAAGCAGCAGATCACGACCACTGGCATTGACCAGTATCGGCGGCGCTCCAAAATCGTAATCGGGCCCGGGAGTCTGCTGTGGGCAGTTGATCGCAAAGGGTAACTCGCAGGACACATTCCACACATCGTCAGCGAGCAGCTGCTGGGCCCACAGCAACTCCCCAGAGCTTGTTGAGTACGCCAGTATGGCGTCGCTGGTGCCCGTTGCAGGTAGCGAGTAGTTTTCTCCGGTGCCCACATACCAGCGCCCACGTTTGCTGTCCACAGTCGGCTGTGACCACACTGGCGCACCGGACGGGCCCTGGTGGTCCCCCAGCAACCAGCGCTTTTGTTGCACTTCGGCCCGCTGCTGAATGGTATATGCACGCCATTGTATTTTTCCGTTAGTAGCGTTCAGCGCCACGATCGGCCCACGAAAATCACAACAATCATGAAAAGGATTGGCCGCCCAGGCCACTTCCCAGGACGAGACCGGTTGAATCAGCAAGTCTCCGGCTTGTGCGTGCGAACCGGAGACCATGGCTTGCGGGTGCTCGCTGACACGTTGCTGCCAAACCCGTTCACCCGTAGCCAGGTCAAGCGCAATAACATCGGCTTCGATGGTGCCTAAAGTCAGCAAGGTACGACCCGCCACAGTCACTGCCTGCAAGGCCGTACGCACCATACTACCCACCTCATATTGCCAGCGTATACAGCCGGTCTCGCGGTCCAGGGCGTACACGGCCTCACTGTCATCGGCTACCACCACGGTATTGGCGGTGAGTAGGGGCAGAAATCGGGGCGCCTCGGTACCCGGGAGCGCGAAGGCCCACTTCAGGCGCAACTCAGTAACTGTGCCGGCGGTGATACCCGCCGCCGCAGCCGTTATAAAACGATGGTTGTGGGTGTTAATACCCCAACCGCTTACCCGAATAGCCGGGTCAACCGTGCCGCGGCAGGCGGCCAGAACAAGCGGAGCCAGCAGAATCTGCAGCAGCCCGCAAATCGCCAACGCACGGCTGGCCGCCAAGCGCATGCTCAGGGCTTAGCTAGACAGCTGTTTGGCAGAGGCCCAAAGGTTGCCGGAACGGGTGCCGGAGCGGCAGTAGGCATGAATACGCTTGCCGGTGGCCATCAGCTCGGCAAACTGTCGGGCGTGCTCGCTCGTCATGGCGTCACCAGGAAAAGGGATATTGTGCACTTCGAGGCCCTGCTCCAGTGCTGCTGCCTGGATTTCGGCAAACGGTGTTTGATCAAAAGCTTCGCCATCCGGCCGGTTGCAGACCAGCACAACCACCCCATCTTCGACCAGCCCCGGGATATCCGTGGTGGTGATTTGCTCGGAAACGCTCACTTGCTCATCTAGCTGCTGGATTTGCACTGCTCTACTCCTTCACATGGCGCCAAAGCGCACATTATGCCAATATTCAGGCATGATGTGATCCTGGCGTGCTCACGGTGCGTCAGTTTCGGCAAGCAAACCAGGGATACCCGACATGTTGAATGTACTTCCTTCCTTACTGGCCACTTTTGTGCGCCCCGGTGTGGGCATCAGCACTCAGCCCGGCGTCAGGCAGCCGGAGCAGTTGCTGGAACTGTATGACATGGAAGGTTGTCCCTTCTGTCGAATCGCGCGTGAAGCTCTGACCGAGCTGAATTTGGACGCCCTGATCTACCCCTGCCCCAAAAATGGCCAACGCTTCCGGCCAAAAGTGGTGGAAATGGGCGGCAAGGCGCAGTTCCCCTACCTGGTGGACCCAAACACCGGCGTACAAATGTACGAATCGGCCGACATCATCAGCTATCTCTTTGAAACTTATGCCGAGCGCCCGGTGCCACTGAAATGGCAGGCCAGCACACTGCAAAAACTGGGCTCCAGCCTGGCGTCAGCCTTGCGACCCGGCCAGGGCCACCGCCTGCGGGCCGCCATCCTGCCTGAAGAGCCCCTGGTGCTGTACAGTTTTGAAAGCAGTCCGTTCGCCAGACTGGTACGTGAAAAACTCACCGAACTGGAAATTCCCTACATTTTGCGCAATAGTGGCCGCAGCCAGTGGCAGGACTGGGTACCGCAGGATTTGCGAGAGCGCTTGGGTGTTGAGGCAAGCCCCGAGGTAGCCAACCGCCGGGAACTGCTGGAACGCACCGGTAAGGTGGCCATCCCCTACCTGATTGACCCGAACACCGGCGAAGAGATGTTCGAGTCCAGTGATATCGTGCGTTATCTGGAAGACACCTACGCGGCCTGATTCCGACCACCATCATGCGCCTGATTCGACTGTTAAAAAATGACCTGGCCAGAGAAACCGACGACTGGGTAGCGCAGGGTATTATCGACCAGGGCCAGGCCGAACAAATCTGTGCCCACTACGGCGTGGATTTCCACCAGGTGCGCAATCGGTCGCTGGGCTATAACGTGCTGGTCACACTGGCCTACCTTTTTGTTGGCCTGGCGGTGATCACCTTGCTGGGGGCCAACTGGGAAAACATTCCGCGCGGTCTGCGCATGGGTGGCCTGGTGATACTGACTGTCGTTGTGCAGGCATTTGGGCTGCGCAAGTATTTACGCGGTGATCCCGACGGCGCGGCCACCGTGTTCTTTCTCGGCAATCTGCTGTTCGGCGCTGCTATCATTTTGATTGCCCAAATTTACCACCTGGGTGAACACATGCCTGACGGAGTATTCTGGTGGGCGCTTGGCAGCCTGCCGTTTGCTCTTCTAACGCTGCATCCCTGGCTGACCTTGCAGGCCATGGTGCTGGCTCTCATCTGGTTCCTCATTGAAAGCGGTATGGGTTTCTACCCAGCCTTGTTTCCGTTGTTTGTGGCGGCCTCTGCGTACGCACTGCTGCGCGGCCCGGCCAATGTATTGTTACTGCTGGCGTGCGTTGCCGGTATTGCGCTCTATTTTGAGTACACTCTGGCCGAACTGTGGCGCGAACAGCGCCACTACCGCTTTCAGGCCGAGCATGTCGGTGCCAGCCTCGCTCTGTTCATACTGCTGCAGGCCTTCAGCGATTGGCTGGCACAGCGCCCGGCACTGCTGGCTCGCGACTACGCTGCCATACTTAAGCTGTGGAGCTTGCGTTTTGCCCTGTTGTTCCTGCTGGTCATGAGCTTTGCATCACCTTGGGAAGCGCTTCTGGAAGCGCCCTGGAACCACTTGATGTCACTGTCGCTTATTGTGGCCGCGTTACTTGCTGGAGCGCTCGGCCTGGCGGTATTGAGTGGCCGATTTGTACCGCTGATCTACTGGCTTGTGTTGTTCCTGGGCACGCTGACCGCGCTGATACTGAGCGCTGATAAGAATCATGCAGTCTTTTTTCAGGTGCTTGCCAACATCGTTGCCGTGACTACCGGTATTTACCTGTTGTGGCGAGGTCTGACCGCGGGCATCTCGCACTACTTCTTTCTGGGCGTAGCCACACTGCTGCTGGTTGCCATGCTGCGCTACATGGACCTGATCGGCGACTATATAGGCGGCACCCTGTTATTCCTGCTGTTCGCTGCATTGCTGCTAGCGGCAGCCAAGTTCTGGCAACGCCAGCAGCAAACGGAAGACCACGTATGAAACGCCAGAGTGCAGCACTGTTCACCGCAGCCATTGTTTTCCAGTGCCTGATTCTGACCGGTATGGTAGCCGTTGCCGCCCTGCCACTATGGACTGGCTCCGACCTGAACGTACGCACCGAGCCGGTGGACCCTCGCTCACTGTTTCGTGGCAACTACGCGCGCCTGCGCTACGCTTTTTCGCGAATAGACAGCCAGGAATTTGCCGGCAGCGAGCCATTGCGTAATGGCGAGGTGGTTTATGTGCTGCTTCGTGAACGCGACGGCCTGCACGAGTACGCTGGCGCCAGCCTTACCCCGCCGGCCAACGGCCCTTACCTGCGCGGCAGGGTGCAAAGCCGGGTGTACGAAGAAGACAGCGAAGCGTATCGGGTGCGCTATGGAATAGAGGCGTTTTTTGCACCGAAGGAGAAAGCTCTGGCGCTGGAGAAACAACTTAGGGAAGCAGCTATTGCACAGCTTGCCGTGTCCGATTCCGGGCAAGCTCGGCTAAAGGCGGTTGTTGCTTCTCCTTGAGAATAATGTGTGGGCTGTCTTGTCTAAAGGAGACCCGATTGCATCCATGCGAGATGCGTTCGGGCAAACAGTTCGTCAGTATCATGCGCCGGAACACTGCATAGTATTTGGCAACTGCTTAGCGTCCGACGAAGAACGGGCTTGGTTGTCGCCGATATTTGTGCGATTTCAAACTAACCGTCACCTTTAGCGCCACTTTAAGCCCAGTCAAAACGTCTTATCCGGCGAGGAACTACTTTCTCAATTTTTCAGGCAATGAGATTGTAAATGAACTATACTGCTCTGCCTGTTCCTTTTGCCCGATATGGTCCAGTATCTTCTTGATCACCACCGGATCTTCGATACAGGCAAAAGCTTGCCCCGCGTCAGCGAATGCTTTGGGTATGAAATCCAAGGGTTCGAAAATCACATGCGTGGTACCGTCGCGATACGGTGTCTTGAGCTGGTAACGAATGTTGCCACCTGATGTCAGATACAATCGTTTTTCAGAAACCGCCGGTCGGGTAATATATCGGCACAGTCTTTCCAGCTTTTGACTTTCATGCGCTTTGGCCGATACACCGGGCGTAGCCACACTCTTGCATCACTTCTTCAAGGTCACGATAGCTCAGTGAGTAGGCCACATACCACCGCACGCACTGCAAAATGGTATCCTGCTGGTGATGACGGCCTTTGAAACTGATCATTGATTATCCGAATATGGTTGATTTGGATAACTGAGTATAGATCGATGCTGAAAGTAGGCCAGTTCCCGACAAAACCGCCAATTCGTTCACCTACTAACAACCTTAGAATGGTCCGTCATAACAATAAAAAGTGTTATTTCATTTTAATCTAATAGCCATATTGATTAAAACATAACTATATCGGTAAGCTTGCTTCAAATTGAAGTTCTTTTCGTATCTTTACTCAAATGAGCAGTGGATTGCAGCTTTAATAGAATATATAAATATCTACAGGAGGTTAATATGATTCTATTACGCTTTTTTATTCTATTTACTTTACTTGGAATAGGTGGGATGGCAGGCGCTGGAACCGAAGAAAATGATCGATTAAACCGGCTTCTAGCTGAAAACACATCGACAATCAAAGCAAACGAAGATCCCTATGGGGAAACCTTCATTAACCGGCGCTTGGTCAGATATGTTCAATTGGGTAAGACCTACGGGCTACCCGATAAAGATGTAGAAACGATTAAGAATGCGGGCAAACCCACTGGAATTATCAAGGCAATGGAGCCCATGATGATGCAGCTGCGGGAAAAAGCTTCGGTGGAGGATGGTAGCCCGATTGAAATGGCGCAGATTTGGCACGATGCTGTGCGCGCTGAGAGAGCGGCAATCACGCAGTTTTATAACGAACTTATTGGCCGTCTCTCCGAAGAAGGACAAAACCTCTTGGCAGCGGAAAGAGCAAGGGAGATGACGAGTGCTTCCTTCAGTGAAACTGATTTTGTCACGTTAGCGACGCAAGACCCCGATGGTGTTCGAGTGCTAATGACACTAGCATCAGATGCCTACAAACAAAGCACTGAGAAATCTGTAGAGGAGATTCCTGGTGAGGACGATCCTCGGATCGATGGCGGTCCTGGCCTAGTTTACGATACTAAAGCAAGCAAAGGAGAGGATGATGTTAGCGATTAAGAGAATACTTACCTCGATGGCAATGCTAGTGTTGTTGTCCATTTCAACTACAGCTAAAGCAATACCGGACACTTTGTGTGGATGGCTCAGTGCCCCCCTGAATGGCCTCAAGCCACAGTGCTGAATCTTTTCTTGTGGGATTTCTCTGACACACTGATCTAAACGGTGGTTCGCTTGTACTCGTCTTCTCGATTCGTACCTGACGCACCTCATGGATGCGCTTTTTCCTTTAACGCTCACGACAACGGTCTTCAGCCAATGCCGCTTAAAGGTGGTTTGGAGCCGGCCCCTGCAGGTAGACTCCCGAGGGCCACATCCTCCATCGTTTTCGTAGCTTCTCATACGTCACGGTGAACTTCCTGTTCTTCCGATCCGCATTGCTACGGCACACGCAACTGTTCTGACATTCCGCGAATGGTGTCGAAGCGCCGACTTCTCCCGACCAAGATTCAATCTGTTTGGAACTACATTGGTCGACCCAGTTGCCGCTTATTCAGACGCCGCTGGTATACTCTTCAAAGTGACAGGCACCAGGTACCAGCAGGCATGACAGAGCCAAATAATACGAGACCGGTTTTCTTCGAGCACAACCAGGCTGAGTTCAGCGAAAACCCGACCCCGGCCGAAAAATGCGTTTCAGGTCTGCCAATGCAACGCAGCTGGAATCACTTCAGCAGCAGCGACGATAAATTCTTTGCAGGCATCTGGGAGGCGGAGCCAGGTTGCTGGAAAATCCGCTATACCGAAAATGAGTTTTGCCAGATATTAGGCGGGCGGTCGATCCTGCGTCACGCTAATGGCGAAGAGTCGATGCTTGAAGCCGGGGACAACTTTGTTATTCCAGCCGGATTCGAGGGTGAGTGGGAAGTACTGGAAACCACTCGTAAGGTTTACGCAATTTACCAGCCTTGAGCAAATAGGTTGTCGGCCCATCACCATGCACAAAGTTTTGCTTATTCTCGCGCTGCTCAGCGGCTGTGTTGGCGCCACCGGCGATCGGCCGCCATTGCGCCTGACTGTTATGTACTTCAACAGCTATGGCGCTGGCGTCAACGACGGCAAGACCATCGATGAAACGGTGGCGGTTATTCGCGCCATCGATCCCGACATTATTGCTCTGGGCGAGGTGCGGGCCGAATCCGATCCGTGCACGGCTGTATGTCCTGCGTCAGGTCCTAGCCGCGCACCAGACATTGCCGCGACTTTGGGCTACCACCTTTACGAGCAGCAACAACGGAACCAAGCCCTATGGGCAAATGCAATTCTAAGCAGGTACCCGATTGCGGAAAACACCGCAAACGATCTCGGTGTGGTTATCCATGCAGCCGGTCGACGGATTGCGATGTTCGGCATTCATCTGAACGACTACCCGTACCAGCCCTACCAATTGCTAGGCATTGAATACGACGGCGCACCTTTTATCGATACCGCCGCTGCCGCGGTTGCCGCTGCAAGGGCTGCGCGTGGGTCAGGGATTGAGCTCCTGATAGCAGACATTGCCAACCTTAGTGATCCTGATGCAGTAATTGTCGGCGGCGACTTCAACGAGCCATCGCATCGAGACTGGACCGCACGTGCAGCGGCTATAGGCCGCCATCCTCAAGTCGTTCGCTGGCCAACAAGCCTGAAGCTGGAGTCCATGGGTTTCGTCGATAGCTACCGCAGCGTATTCCCGGATGAAATCCAAAAACCAGGTTATACATGGACACCAAGTTCAACGGAAGATGACGAAGATGACCATCACGACCGTATCGATTATCTATTCGTTCGCGCCGACGGCGTTAACATTGAATCTGCGGCCGTCGTCGGCGAGAAGCATGCACAGGCCGACATCGTTGTCACGCCCTGGCCATCCGATCACCGGGCGGTCGTAGCCACCCTGTCGATTCGTTGATGGATCGACGCTATTTTTTACATCACGAATGCCGCCGCGGCAACGACAAGCCCCACCTGATTGCGCAGGCACGAACCAAAAAGCAAATGGTGGCTGCCAGCCAGACTGTTGAAGCCGGGGATATTGCCAGGGTGTACAAGCTCACATAAGCGAGAGCTCCGGCAAACGCTGCCGTTGCGTAAACATCCTTCTGCAATACCATGGGCACTTCGTTACACACAATGTCTCGAAAAATACCACCCAACACAGCCGTCGCAACGCCCATTGAGACCGCGATGACAGGGTCGCCCGTAACGCTCATGGCCTTTGCTGTTCCCAGCGCGGCAAAAATAGATAGTCCGATAGCATCTGCCCACAGCAGCCAACGATTGGCCTTACGTATTTGATTGGCCATTGCAAAAGTAGAGATGGCTGCCAGCAAAATCAGCCATAAATAAGCGGAGTTTTCTACCCAAAACACTGGCAAGCCCAAAACAATATCCCGAACAGTACCACCCCCTACAGCTGGCAAAAATGCGATAACAACAAAGCCGAAAATATCCATGCGACGCTGATCAGCAGCCAGTGCACCGCTGAGTGCGAACACGAATACGCCAAAGTAGTCCAGAGCAAGCAGCATGATTCAGATCGGTTGACGGATAATTGCATTCGAATGCATTTTTGAGTAGTTTATCAGCATGGCTGAGCAATCTGTGATTTTTGTACCGGGCTTTATGTGCGATGAGCGGCTTTTTCGCCCTCAGGCCGCGTTTTTCAGCGCCCTGGGCTGGAACGTACAGGTTGCCAATACGCAGTGCGCTCACAGTATCGGTGACATGGCCCGGCAACTGATCCGCGATGCGCCCGACTCGTTTGCGCTGTGCGGCCTGTCGATGGGTGGTATTGTCGCCTTGGAGGTGATGCAGCAAGCCCCCGAGAAAGTTGAGGCGCTGGCGCTATTGAATACCACACCGCTGGCTGACCAATCGGCTGAACAGCGTATAGCCCACATCGGCAGAGTCGACGAAGAATTAATGTCCATTATTCAGGACGAGCTGAAACCGCGTTATTTGTCGGCCACCAATAATGACCCTGAGATAGTGCGTTGTATCTTGGCAATGGCCAGAGATCTCGGCCCTGACACGTTTAAACGGCAATCAGAAGCACTACTGAACCGCGCCGATATGCGTTGTATGCTCCAGCAAATTGACTGCCCGACACTGGTTCTAGCCGGAGCCGACGACCAGGTGTGCACCGCCGATCTGCACCGGGCAATGGCGGGGGCTATTCCCGGCTCGCGGCTCGTTATTGTCAACAATTGTGGTCATCTATCGACGCTCGAAAGCCCTGAAACAGTGAATCAGGCGCTTTACTCGGTATTCAGCAGGACCGGAAGCAACCGACCGCAAGGCGGGTGACCAGTTTGATGGCCGCCTGTGTAACGACACCCTTGTGCATGCAAAGGAAAATGCAGGGAGGCCATGAGGCCTCCCAAAAAGGTTTCTCCTGCGAGGAATCAGGAGAGTGACTTGACTTCCCGCCAAAACAGGCTTGACTTCGAAGTCACGAAAACCATTCTACTACAAATAACAACGCGTGCAATGCCGTCACATCATGATTTTTCTCTGGCAACCAGGACCTCAGAGCTCAAACCGGACAGCGGCTCCTCGACCAGGCTGGCGATCAGAGGTTTAAGATCCTCAGCAAAGCGTTTCCAGCGGCCAATTCCCGCGCTATTCAATGGCTGTCGAACCTGGCTGGCCGATGGCGTTCGCACGGTACGCTGGGTCTTGTTGAACTGCAGGCAAGCCGCTTCGAAGGGTAAACCGCAGTGGTTCAGCAAGCGCCGTGTCGATAATTCCGGCTCAGCCACCAGTTGCTCCAACGGCCATTCCAGCAAGCACTCATTAAAAACCGGCCGCCACATTGCCATCATCCGCAAATACAGCTTGTAATATCCAGCCAAACTCTCCAGTGTATTGGCGTAGCTGTGATTGCCGCTGAGTGGATGCTGGTAGATAGAGAGACAGGTATCCAGTGGATGACGGGTGCAATGGATGAGCACTGCACCCGGAAGCAGCCAGCGGATCAAACCCAAATACTGGAAATTATCCGGTGTTGTCTCTACCACCTGCTGTTCAGTATTCAAGCCAAGCGCAGCACTGAGTTCATTGGACAACTGTTCTCGAATAGTGGGCGAATCTTCCACCACAGCTCTGGGCCAGGTTTTACCGCTGCTGTTTTCAAGCTTATTGGCAATCATGGCAACCAAGCCGGTCTCGCCGAGCGCTTTGACGCCAGTATGGCTCGCCAATATCTGCTCGGTCACAGTGGTACCGGATCGCGGCATACCAAACACGAAAACAGGGCCATGTTTCTGCGCGGATGTCCCGGGTTTATCCGCACGTGCGCTGAAAGCCTGACGCAGCTCGATCAGCTTTTTTTCTTCAGTGGCCAGATCAACAATGTGCTGTTTTGCCAGTATCGTTCGGGCCGCTTTGGTGTAGCGAAAACTTGCCTGGTAATCGCTGCGTTTCTCAAGCGCCCTACCCAACGCAAACCCCAGGTGGTAACGACGCTCATCATCCAGATCATTTCCGTTCCATTGCAATCGCATCAAGTCCAGTTCGGCATTTGTGAGCTCGTGCGTCTTTAACAAGGAAAGATGAAACCAAGCCTGTGTGCAGCCGGGGTCCAATCGAACAGCTTCCACCAAGGCATTTTCTGCTTCTTCAAGAGCGCCGATCTGCTCCGCGGTGATGCCAAGATTGAGTAAGGCTTCGACCATTTGCGGGTGGCTTTTCAACGCGCGGCGAAAACAATCTGCGGCCTGACTCTGTTGCCCCAGCTTGTTGTAACAGATACCGAGCTGGTTGCAAAACTCCGCAGAATGACCGAAGCGATCGATCGCCCGACCCAGCAGAGCGGCTGCTTCAGACCAATTGCCCGACGCCATCGTCGCTTTCGCCAAACCTGAGTGCGCATCAGCCAGATTTGGCTGAATATGAATTGCCTGGCGAAACTTGGCAATAGAAGCAGCACTTTGCCCGTTCTCCAGCAAAAGCAAGCCCATATTGCACAGTACCGCCGGGTGCCCGGGTTGGAGCTTTTCGGCCTCTCGTAACTCTTTCCCGGCCTCGCTCAGTCTGCCCTCAAGTCTCAGCGCATTACCCAGGGCATTGCGCGCCTCAACACGTTCAGGTGCCAAGCGGACAGCCTTGCGGAAGGCGTTTATCGCTGGACTGAATTCGCGCAATTGTATGTGGGCCAACCCCAGGTTAAACCAGGACTGAGGGTCGTCAGGAAACTCACGAAGCGCGCGCTTCAGGAACTCGCAAGCATCCCGGGGCCGCGCAGTCTCAAGGCAGAGCAGCCCCAGCAAGTTATTGATATCTCTGTTTTTCTTATCTTTTTTAAGTAGTCGGCGATAGATTTTCTCCGCTTCGGCAAATCTTTTTTGCCGATGCAATGTGTAGGCATTTTCTAATTCTGAGGGCACTTCCGCCGGCCTTTTGCGTTCTGGAAAACACTGATTGTTTCAGAATGGCCGGCTGCTCACAAGTTGGGGCAAGGGCACATTGGAAGACCACTTATCGGCTTACAGGCAATGAATTGAATTCGCAGTACAAATCGCTTGACATGTTTTTGCATTCGAAGTACAAAGTCACCCCATTGGGTCATGAACCGCCATGGAAATGGCCGTTTTGAGTGCCAGGAAGCACAATAACAGGCCTTAATTCCAGACAACTAGCAAAAGCAAAACGTACTTCTACTTACACAAAAGGTGCCCCGTTATGACTGTCCAATCCTCATTCCGTCGCAACTCTCTGTCTTCCGCTGTGTCACTGGCATTGGCCGTTAGCAGCTCTGTTACCGTTGCGCAGGACCAATCACGCATGTTAGAGGAAGTCGTAGTGACAGCCACTAAACGCGCGGTCAGCATCCAGGACGTGTCTGTGTCAGTCAGTGCATTTAATGCGGCAGACCTTGCCCGGGCCGGCATCGAGGATATTTCCCGGCTGGAACATCTCGTGCCGGGTATGCGCTACGGGCAATCGGGTGATGAAGTGCGCCTGGCGATCCGAGGCACCAGAACCAATAACGTGGGCACCGAAGCCGAGCAGGTTATCGGTATCTTTGAAGACGGCGTCTATGTACCGACAACTACCCAAGCATTGGGCTCGTATGTTGATCTGGCTCGAATAGAAGTGTTGCGTGGCCCTCAAGGCACCTTGTATGGCCGAAACACTTTTGGTGGAACCGTGAACATTCACACCAATGCGCCCGACTTTGAAGAAGTTTCCAGCTACATCAGCGGCTTGTACGGCGACTATGATCGAACCAAGCTCGAAGGTGCCGTTAACGTGCCTCTCAGTGACACCTTTGCCGTTCGAGTCGCGGGTATGGTGGATAAACATGACGGTTACATAGAGAACTCATTCCCCGGAGTGGACGACCTTCGTGATCGTGACCTGTCCTACTTGCGAGCCACCGCGCGCTGGGCGCCGAGTGACGCAATGGATATCACCCTGCGTATTGCGTATATGGACCGCAAGAACAAGGGCTCGGCCATTTGGGGTTACCAGCAGACTGGCGCCTATATTGACGGCACATACCGTGACGGGCATCAGTGGGCCCCTGCCGACGCGTCTGATAATTTTGATAATGGTCCGTGGGAGGTTCGTCGCAACCTGCCGTCGAATGCAAACAATGAAAGCCTTTCCTATACCTTGCATGCGAACTGGGACATGGGCTTCGCCACACTCAAGTTTGTGGGGAACCTGACCGATTTCGAGGGCGATCAAAACTATGATTCCGACTACTCCGACGGTGGCGATCCGCTGAACAATGGCTTCACCGGTTGGGAGTCAGACCAGGACACCTGGTCAACCGAATTACAGCTGGTTTCCAATGGTGATGGCAATCTGGACTGGCTGGCCGGTATCTACTTCTACGAACAAGAAAGCACATGGGGTTGGCTGGAACGTGACAATGGCCAATTCACAACTCCACATTGGGATCGTGTAGGCGAGTACACGTCAGAATCGTTCGGAGTATTCGCCCACGCTACCTATAGCCTGACAGACAGTGTGCGGCTGGTTGGCGGCCTGCGTTATGCCGAAGATGAAAAACAGAAAAAGAACCAACTCGACTGGAGCGTTTTTCCTCCAGTGCCGGCGCCAGGCACCGGAGAAAAAGGGGATTGGAATGACACGCTGTGGAAAGCGGGCGTAGAGTACGATCTAACTGAAGACTCCATGCTGTATCTGCAAGCCTCTACCGGTTATCGTGCGGGTGGCATTAACTTTATAGCAGATGGAATTCCGCTCACCTATGACCCTGAAACGGTCACCGCTTACGAGCTTGGCTATAAGAGCATGTGGGCCGACAATACTCTGATATTCAATATTGCCACTTATCTAAATCAGTACGAAGACATGCAGGCACAGTCTTTTGTTGTGCTTAATGAAGTGGTTTCGGAATTCACAGAAAGTGGCGGCGAAGTTGACACCTTCGGAGTCGAGATGGAAGCGACCTGGCTACCCACTGAGCGTTGGCGAATCCAGGGAACACTGGCCTATATGGATGCTGAATTCGGCGAGTACAATATTTCCAGAGTGGCAGGCCTGGGCGACCTGGGTGGCCGACAGGGTGGCGACTCACCGTTGCTAAGCCTCAAGGGCTGGGCGCCCGCCTTGTCACCAGAATGGACGGCAAGCGTACAGGCCAGTTACGACTTTACGCTGGCTGGCGGAAGCACGCTGACACCGATTGTGCAATTAGCGTATTCTGATGAGTACTACAGTTTCGATATCAATGTTGACGGCGCTTTGCAAGATGCTTACGTACAAACCGATTTACGCCTGGTCTGGGCAGCGGCGAACGAGGCCTTAACTGTTGAAGCCTTTGTATTGAACGCCGGGGAGGAGGAAGTGATGACGCGCTCGGTGGTTTTTAATCCGGGTGCAGCACCTGATATCGCCTCCATACAAACTAACTGGAACAACCCGCGAACCTGGGGCCTTAGCGCCAAGTACCGGTTTTGATACACGCTTATGCAGCCACAAGTTAACAGCACACCAGACCTGCCAATTCGTGAGCGAGTGCTCCGCTATGCAGAAATGGAGCCCTGCAAAACCGCCTTTATTGATGCCCGCACCCCCGGCAGCGACAAGAAGGAAAACTTCTGTCTGATCGGGGCCGGCGTGGCCGAAAACCCGGACCAGGTGGTGCATATCACCATTCCGCATGGCTTTGACATCGGCGGTGCACGGCAACCGAAAGGCTGCAAAAACTCGCACCACAGCCACAACACCGAAGAAGTGTTTGTGGTGCATAAAGGCGAATGGTTGTTCACCTGGGGAGAAAATGGCACAGACGGCCAGCAGGTTCTGCGTGCCGGCGATACCATTTCCCTGCCCATGCATTTGTTCCGCGGCTTTGAAAACGTCGGCTCAGACGACGGTATGCTGTTCAGCGTGCTCGGGCAAAACGCCGACGGCACGGCCGGCCATGTCATTTGGGCGCCCTATGTGTTTTCAGCCGCCAAAGAGCACGGCCTGATACTGCTGGAAGACGGCCGGCTGATCGATACCGCCGCGGGGCAAACCATCCCTGAAGACGGCGAGGAAGCCAAGCCCAGCAGCACCGAAGAGCTGGCAACGTTCAAGCGGCTCAGTGTTGAAGAAATGGGTCAGTGTGTGATGACCTCCGCCGAATTGCAGTCCGGCCACTGTGGCGGCCTGAGTTCCTTACCGGGTGTGACGGAAATCGCGGTAATTGGGCAGGACAACCCGGCAGAAGGCATCGGTGCCGGTAAAATGGCCTGGCCTCACCGCTTCTGTGTGCGGCGCCTGCTGCTGGAAGCCCAGGCCGACATACCGTTCCATACTCGCGCCGAAGAAGAAGTTCTGATCGTACAATCCGGTGAGTTGCAGGTCAGTACACCGGAGAGTGACTTCACTCTGGGCAAGGGTGACCTGTTCACCTGCCCGGTGGGCATGCAACGCCGCTACTGGAACAGTGCGCAACAGCCAGCGGATGTGATTGTGGTTCGCCGTGGCGACTATCCTGAGGCGGCCCGCTTCGTTTAAGATTCCCGCCGGGCGGCTCTGCTGCGCTTAGCACCTATCGTCGAGAGAATTATGCACAGATTAGAGAGTCATTACGACAGTGCGCCCCCTACAACGGACGGCCAGGGCAGCATGGCGGGCTTTGACCCTGAATTCACTGATATTGTCGACTATATTCTGCGCATCACTTACCGCATTTGGGAAGGTAAACAGGTTGGGCTCTGTTATGACTACTACTCTGCGTACTGCCCGGTGTACACCCTGGCCGGCATCACTATTGGTGCTGAAGAGGTCGTACAAAATACCCTGAGCACACTGGCTGCGTTTCCTGACCGCACGCTGCACGCCGACAACATTATCTGGGGAGGCGATGACCAACAGGGTTTTCATTCTTCGCATCGCATAAAAACTCACATGACCAATCTTGGGCCCTCCGATTTTGGCCCGGCCACCGCGAAGGAAGCCACCATTGCGGTAATCGCCCACTGCGTTGTGAAAGACAACCAGGTCATCGAGGAATGGCTGGTCCGTGACAATTACTCACTGGCAGAACAGCTCGGCTTTGACCCGCTCGCACTTGCGCGGAAGAAGGCACAAACAGCACCCAACAGCCGTTTCCTGGACTGGAAAGCGCAAGAATTACAGCGCCTGGCCGACACGGTAAACCGGGCACGAGTCAGTAACCCGGGCGCTGCAAGCCGTAGCGCTTGCGAGCAGGTGTGCAACGGCCTGCAAAACATCTGGAATGCCCGGCTGGTGGGTGACGTGTACCAGTTGTATGCGCCAAACGCGACGCTGCACGCCTCTGCAAATCGCGAGTTGGAAGGTCAGGATGCCATTGTTCGGTTCTACACCCAGTTTCTTGGTACCCTGTCAGACCTGCGATTCTCCGCCGATTACTGCTGCGAGCAACCGGCCAAAGCCGGTGGCAAGGACGTCGCGGTACGTTGGACCGCCAGCGGCCTGCATACTGGCCCGACCCTGTGGGGCGAACCAACAGGCAGCGAAGTATTGATACTGGCCGAAAGCCACTATCATGTTGTAGACGGTCAGATCGTGGAAGAATGGACGGTGTTTGACGAGCTGTCCATCCTCGCAGAAATTTACCGCGCCCGCCCAGAAGCTGACTAGGCATGCAAGACGGCGGCGCAGAAAGCATTTATGACGCCCATCACCATCTCTGGGACCTGGAAGCCGTACACTACCCCTGGTTAGCCGCCAGGGGCGTCAAGCGTTTTTTTGGCGACCCTACGCCGATTCAAAAGAACTACCTTCCAGAGGATCTGTTAGACGACATCGGCGAGCTACCGATTCGCAAAAGTGTGCACATTCAAGTGGGTGCCGCTGACGACCAGCACCTGGCCGAAGCCGAGTGGGTGCAGAAGATGGCAGACACCTCCCCACTCCCCAGCGCGATGGTTGCTTTCTGCGCGCTGGAAAGCGCGGAGCGCAGTCATCGCCTGGACCAGCTTGAGAAATTTCCCGCGTTACGCGGTGTACGCCAGATTGTCGGCCGCGCACCGGAAGAAGACCGCCACAGCGGCAGTGCACAGTTGCTGGACAATCCAGCCTGGTTGCGCGGCCTGCATGAGTTGCAAGGTCGGGGCTTGCGGTTTGATTTGCAGTTGATTCCGGAGCTGATGCAAAAATCCTTCAGCGTATTTCGGCAAGTTGATGAACTGCCAGTGGCACTCTGCCACGCCGGCTCTCCCTGGTACCGCGAACGTGAGGGCTGGGCACTGTGGCGCAAGGGCCTGTGCGATTTGGCCAGCCTGCCGCGTACGGTGTGCAAGATTTCCGGGCTGGGGATGTTCGACCACGACTGGACTGTGGAGACATTGCGCCCGGTGGTGGAAACTGTCATCGACACCTTCGGCCCGGAGCGCTGCATGCTGGGTTCCAACTTTCCGGTCGACAAGCTGTACACCGACTACCAGCGATTGTGGCAGGCGTATCTTGAATTGATTGCTCAGTACAGCGCACACGAACAGGCAGCGCTAAAACGAGAGTGCTGCGCAAACTTCTATGTCATTTGAATAAGGGGTGCAATGAGCGATTTTCAAGCGAGCAAGCAACTGGTTCGCGATTATTACTCCGCGCTGGACAGCGCTGACCAACACACTATTGCCAGCGTTATTGACCAGTACACGGCCGATAACTACCTGTGGTACGGGGTACACCCTTTTTCTGAGCAGACCGACGCAAGCGGTGTGGCGCAGGTATTCTGGCAGCCTTTTCTGCAGGCCTGGTCACCAGTTCAGCGCCGCATGGACATCTTCTTTGCGGGGGAAAGTGAAACCGATGGCAGCACATGGGTGTGCAGCATGGGCCACTTTCTTGGCCTGTTGGATGACAACTGGCTGGGAATTCCCGCCACACGAAAAATGGCCTTCCTCCGCTACGCAGACTTCAACTGTGTGCAGGATGGCAAAATCACCCGCAGCGGATTTTTTTGCGACCTATTGAGTGTCATGCGCCAGGCCGGGGTCTACCCGCTGCCACCACAGACCGGCGCCTCGTTCATCTACCCTGGCCCGCGCACTCACGACGGCCTGCTGTTCGCGGCACAAAACCCGGCCGAGGGCAGCAAAACTCTGGCACTGGTTGATCGCATGGTCAACGACCTGCTGGAACTGAACCACCAGCCTGATCAACTGGTGCCACCGGAATTCCTGCAGCCTTGCTGGCACGACGACATGATCTGGTACGGGCCGGAGGGCATTGGAGCGAGTTATACGATTGCACGCTATCAGCAACAGCACCAATACCCGTTCCGAACCAACCTGAAGGATAAGGTATTCAACGGCCACATCGCCCGATTTGGCGAAGGCAACTACGCAGGGTTTTTCGGCTGGCCCAACCTCACCAACACACCCACCGGTGGCTTTCTCGGCCTGCCCGGCAACGAAACCCGTGCCGATATGCGCGTGGTGGATATTTACCGCCGCGAAGGCGACAAGCTGGCGGAGAACTGGGTGCTGATTGATTTACCCTACTGGTTGCTGCAGCAGGGCCTGGATGTGTTTGCACGCATTCCATCTACCGAAGGGCCTAACGGATACTAACATAGACTCTTAGCTGTTCGTTCCTGGCGACCTGTAACTAGTATCTATCGCCGGAGGTTATCTACTGATGCTTCTCCCGCCACAAAGCCTGCGCCACCGCAAGCGGCTTGTTCAACTCACGCATGCGTTCCAGTACATTGACGCCGAGTTGATGGTAGACATCCAGCAGATCGATCAGCACCCAGTTTTCCCGCAACAGGCCGTTCTCGCAACGCCAAAAATCAAAGCTGCGCAATGTAATCCTCTGCCCCGCCGGGGCAATGCCCAGCCAACCGTCACCGGTTACGGTGGCGTCCATGGCCTTGGGCCAGGCGGTGAAGCCAACGTAATCGCCATCGGCAAACATATGCCCGCCCGAGCCCAGGCGGTCCGGTATTGCATTCAGAAACGGTATCTGGTGCCAGTTGCGAAAACCGCTGATGCCCCGACAGGTGCCAATGCCAGCGGGACCGTACCAACTGCAATGCGGGTGCCAGTATTTCTCCAGCCCCATTGCGGCCACGCCCCCGGTGGCAAAACGGCTCAAGCCTGCCACCATGTCGCCAACCAGTTGCAGACTGCGTTGCGCGTGCTGCTCAGAGTCATTAACAATGGCCAGGCCATCCTGGGTGCTCGGACCCGGCACATGCCATTCCCGACCCAGGCTGGGCACCATGGGCCAGCAACCGGCCTGCAGCATCAATTCCGGAATGTCCCACAGGGCCTGCAGTTCGGCAATTTTGCCGTCAACCACTCGGAAAAACTCGTGGTAGCGCAGGGAAGCCTGGTGGCCGGTGGCTGGGATTTCCAGAAAGTCATAAGCAAAGCAGCCGGTGTAATAGCCACAGCAGCCAAGCCACTGTTGACCATCCTGATCAGGCCCAGCCATCACAATCAGGTCGCGACGCTCTAGATCAGGCAGCGCCGCCTGCAGTGGCAGCCAGGCCTGCTCGAGCAGGGCTTCTGGCCCGTCCAACGTTTCGAAAGGGTGCGCCAGCTGGATCACCGCTTGCCGGGTGAATTGACTCTGCACCGCGCGGCTTAAGGCCGCTCGGTCGAAATTGTACAAAGCAGCCCTCAGCGGTTGTATGACTTGCTTGGCTTGGTGACGTTCCGAATCGATCATAAAATCTGGGCTCTGCACTGACTGAACGCGCAAAATAACGTATGATGCATTCGAATGCAATTACTGGCTTCACCACTGTGGGACAAGCCTTAGACAGAACAATCCGGGCTTGCCTGGTGGTCGCTATGCTGGCCGTGTCGGCATGCGCTCTCACCAGGCCCGCCGCGCCACCCATTCAGCAAGCCTGGGCAACGCCGCAATTGCAATCGCTGGCCGATCTGAGTGTTGCTGCGCTGCGCGCGCGCAGCTACGGCAGTGAGTTGCAGTATTTGCAAGCCTTCGCCGGCACCGAGCAAGCCGCTGGCTCCGCGCTGCTGGCCAGCTATCAGTCGGATGGCTTGCGCCTTTACACGCGGCTGGATTTGCCAGCTGCACCACCGCCCGACGGCGGTTACCCGGTGGTGATTTATGTGCACGGCTGGGTAGGTAAAGCTGACGCACCGGGCTGGGATTTCGCCCGCCAGGCCGGCTCGTACAGCGCAATGGCAATCCATACTTATCGAGCAGCCGGCTTTGCGGTGCTGACGCCGGGCCTGCGTGGTCATGGCCGAGTGGCCGGCGTTGCGGCCGACGGGCTTGAGTTTCTCGACGCCTGGGACAACGGCAGTTACCTGAGCCCGATGTTCTACACCATTGACGTGCTGAATTTACTGGACAGCATCGACAGCCTCAATACCGAGCGCTGGCAACGCCTTGCCGGCACCCCAGCCGACCAGCCTCTGGTCAACCTGTCCCGGCTGCACCTCGCCGGCCATTCCCAGGGCGGTGACGCTGTGCTGACCGCTCTCGCGGTTGCCGGCGAAGGCTCGCAACTTCGCCATGAAATTGCCTCGGCATCCATCACCGCCGGTTGCTTTGCGCATCGCTTTACCCAGCTGGAAACCTATGGCCCCATGGGCAGTACACTGCAGGCATTTATGGCCGGCGATGGTCGCTGGACCGGGTCGGCGGTCGGCCGTGACGGCCGTGTCAACCCGAATTTTGTGTTCCCCTACCCCAGCGACTGGATCCAAAGCGTTGACCCGAGCTCCCCTGAGTGGACCTGGCAGAAAGAGGTGTGGTCAGTGGCCACTGTTCGCGACGCCGTGGACACCAAGCTCAAAGAAATGTACGCCGCTATTAACCGCCAGGTAAACGACATCAATGACGCCAGTTACCGCATAGACACCTTGCCGGACGGCCGCTTAAAAGTGCGCCATGACCAACGCATTGAATCAGCCATGGACCGCATTGGCGGCTTTGCTGCGGAACGCTTTATTACCGAGCCTTTGAATCTGCACTACTCCGACCGTGATTACTATTCACTGCCAACCTGGAATGAAAGCCTGGCGAAACGCATTCAGCAGGCCGGTGGCCGGGCTTACCCTTATGCATACCGCGGCACCAACCACAGTATTAAGGCGAGCAAGTACGCCTGGTTCTCTCCACCCGGCACTCAGGACGGGCAAGCGTTATTGATTGAACGGGATGTCGAACTGTTTATGGAATCTGAGTCTCGCTAGACGAGTGGGCATTGCTGAACTCTCCCTACCCTATTTCAGGAACACCTGGTCACCGAAGGTTTAAGCGCGTGCTCCGTATATTACTCGGTGTGTCTTAATAAACTGATCGCTGGGACAACCTTTACTTTTTTGCTTCGATCCTAAAGTCTTCCTGAAGCTTGCCCCAATGCGCTCGAAGCGCTTGTTTGTGTGCATCGTCCATTGGTAACACTTTAAGAGCTTCCGGCCATTGCGCTCTTGCTTTGTTCATCACGTCATCCAAATGGGGCTTGATTACCCGCCACGGAATGCCGGACCTATCTGCCCACAACTTGAAGTGCGCCATGCTGACTGCGTACCACTCTTTTGTTTTACCGAGGTTGAGCGCGTATCGGGTTTCGTTTTCGAAATAGACGCTGGTAGTTACGATATCGTAGGCGGGAGCAAGTCGTGGCGTAATTTTGTCGGGATATACCAAGCTCCAATTCTTTAAATGCGCATCGCCGTTCGCCAAGAGAATATTCACCAGCAATCGCCTTGCGAACTGTTGCGCGTCGGATAGTCCGTCGCCAGAAAAGTCATAAATGATTTTGCCGATATTCTCATAATTGGCGGAAGAATATTTTTCATGGGGGTACTTCACGAGAATTTGAGCAAAGTCCTCCATGTGAATGCGTTGGTCGTCGTTACGATCAAATCGCTTAATGGCAAATGCTTGTTTCTCTCCTGGCAGATTAATCGGCGGCAAGTTATCCAGCTTATCCAGCTCGACAAGTTTGATTTCGGGAATATCAACTCCAGCCAATGCGGCCAGAGACATGGCCGTGTATTCGTTCAGTGGTACGAACTGGTGCTTATTTGAGGGTGTTTTGATGATCCAGTCACCCAGAACATCACCCTTGGATAAGTGATAGCGTCCATCATTTTCCTTCATCGAAAACTTAATCTGCACGCCAGCCAGGGAAAAGTTGTTTTCTTGAAAGACTTTATCGAACTTAACCGCCTTAGCCTTTCCATGGGTGTTCAGCACGTGGTCTGGAACATCTTCCGGCTCCATTCGCCTGGCTTCAATGGCCCCGGGCAAATCGGCACCAAGGTGCGAAAGAATATGGAATTCATTTGCAATGTGCACTTTCAGAGCTTGCGCAATCAGTTCGAGCATAGATCCTTCTGGCAGCAAATTTGCAAGCACGGGATGCAAGCGATGATTCCGCGCCCAAGGCTCTGCCATGAGCTTGGCCGCATTCGGAAACTTAGGGTGCGTAATCAGGCTGAATGTCGGGCGCTCAGGGTCGTTCTTGAATGACCCTGCAAAGCTCAACACATTGCGGCCATTTTTAAAGCCTGCGAGATAACCGATCAACACGCTGTGAATTGAGAGCTGTAATACATTCACTTCATCTTTGGTGTCTGCGCTCAATCCTTTTCTCCCAGCAACCCCTGCCATGGATCATCGGCCAATGAATTGCTCCCTTTTTTGTCCAACTGGCTCTGCTGAGTGGCTGCCGCGCTATCTGCGGCCAGCACTGCCAACACAGCATTCAATTTTTCCTTAGGTATCAGCAGCAATTCACTTTTGAGCCCCTTTGCAACAAGCTCAAGAGTATCCAGGCGAGGATTGCCTTTAGATTCCAATCGCTGATATTGCTGGCGCGATATACCCACTCGCAGCATCATATCGTGCTGCTTGAGTGCGAGTGCAATACGGCGTTTTTTAATCTGCTCGAGCAGTGAACTCACAATGAAACCCATATATAGCTTCTTCTAAAAGAAATATATTAGTTTCTTTATCTATAAATAGCAATATATATGTTTCTTTTTTAGAGTGGCGATGGATTTATCCACGGCGCTAGGGTGGCGATGGTGATGGCCTATGTTGAATTCCACCAACAGGACACTCGTTGTCACAAACTTGCCAGCCTCGTTAGGCGAACGACCATTCAATAGTTCCCTCTACCCTAGTCCAGGAAAAGATCAATATCACGTTGTATGGCCAGTTTCAGGTCATCAGCCGTGAACAGGTGGTCTTCGGATTCATAGCTAAAAAACTCAACCTGCGGTGGCGACAATTGCGCCGCCACCTCTGCCGAATAGCGAAAGTCGGTCACCGGGTCATCGTCTGCATGATGAATATTGACGCGGGCGCTGATGGCACTGAAGAACGCTTGACTCGCCACAGTGTCTTCCAGTGGTGCCAGTGTACTGCGTGCAGCGGACCACAAACTGGCTGCACGCACTCGCTCACCAAGGGCGTGCACGGCGTTGAGGGTAATCGCCCCACCCATTGAATGGCCCCACAGGTACAGCCTGTCCAAGTTCGCCTGCGGTAACGATTGCAGCGAATTGACGGCGGCTATTACATCGCGAGAGTACCACCGGGTGGGGTGATCTTTTTGCAGATAGTCCTCACCTTGCGATGTCGCGTGGCCGCGGTAGTCGGGCAAAAAAACCAGCAAGCCCTGCCGGGCATAGGCTAATGGCAGGCCACGGTAATAGTCACCCGGGCGGTCCAGCTCGCCGGTTTGCTTGCGCAAGCCGTAGTCCGCAGGTGTTGGCACATAGCCATGGTTCATCACCAGCACTGGCCAACCACCCGCTGGCTGCGTGCCTGCAGGGTGCAACAGCAAGCCATGCACTTCCAGGTCATCAACACGGTAGCTGGCAATTTCCGCTCGCAGCCCGGCGATGGGAGCACGCTGGCGAATGGCCAGAAAACCGTCAGAGGGCTGTGCGGCAAGCTGGCGCAAGGCCTTTAGGGAATCACTGCTTTCCTGACTGCCGCTGCAGGCAGCAAGTATCAGCGTTAGAGCAAGCCAGGCAAATCTCATATCAGTGCGTGAAACAGGTACAGCGCGCCAAAGCACAGCAGGAAATAGCCGAACAGCACATAGCTCATGGTGTCTACCTTGCCCGGCACCAGGTACCAGCCATTTTCCTGTTCCTGCAAACCCTGCAGGCGGTATTTGGCGATTTGCCCGGGCACACTGTACTCTGACCATTCACTTTTGCGACCGTCCAATAGCAGGCTGAGCGGCCAGGCCACGGCGATGTTGCATGCCGCACCAATCAGGGTGTACCAGGGCCAGGCGATGTCAGTGGATGTGGCCACGAACCAAACCACGGCAAAACCCGCGACCACGCCAATCAGCAGACCACGCTCGCTGGTGTGTTTGGAGAAAAAGCCCATGCCATACATCGCCAACTTGGCACCAACAAAATAAGAGCCCACTTTGCTGAGCGTTTCCAGAATCGAGCCTTCGGTTCTGGAAAAAATAATGGCCGGGAGAATGATCACCAGCGCCCAGAATACGGTAAACACCCGTGATGCCTTCAGGTAGTGCTCGTCACTGGCGCCGCGTTTGAAATACTTCTGATAAAAATCCACCACCGACACGGTGGCCATGGAATTGAAGGAGGAATCCAGCGTGGACATGGATGCCGCCATCACCGCCGCTGCGAGAATACCCATCAGGCCCGGCAAGCCGTAGTCGGCTGCGAAATGCAAAATAATGGTATTGCCGTTCTCAAACTCCTTACCACCGTAATAGGCGTAAAACAATACACCCAGAAAAACAAACAGAAAGTAGATGAAAAACGCTATAAAGCCCATCAGCAGATAGGATTTCTTTGCTTCGCCAAGGTTGCGCGCGGCCAGTGTGCGCTGGGCCATCATCTGGTTCACGCCATACACCGTAATGTGGAAAATCGTCATGGCAATTACGCCGGACCACACCGTGGTGACTTCGGTGAAGTCAAAGTTAAAGTTCAGCGGATTGGTTTTGCCTTCGGCCTTGAGTTGCAGCAAGCTGTCGTGCAGTGAACCCGGCAGTTGGGTAAGCAAGGCATAGCAAATAATGCCGGCACCAAGAAACAGAATGACGGCCTGAATCACATCGGTCCAGATCACCGCGGTGATACCACCCATCCAGGTGTACACCAAGGCGATAATGGTGACGATCACAATGGCCGTGATCACGTCTATACCGGTAATAAACTCTAACACTAAAGACGTGGCGTACAAAATGGCCGCCGAGCTGAACGCCTGAGACACCAGGAAAATCGCTGAAATAACTGACCGCGACTTGGCGCCAAAGCGGCGTTCCTGGTATTCATAAATGGAAGCCACACCACTGTTGTAAAAGAACGGCAAAAACAGTGTGATCACGGCAATGATCACCAGGGGGTAATTCATGTGAATGGAAATCACCGACATGCCATCGGTATACGCCCAGGCCGGGCCACCCAGAAAGGACAAGGCACTGACGTAGGTGGCCACCACCGAAATGCCGATGGCCCACCAGGGGGTCTGGCGTTTGCCGAGATAAAAATCTTCTGCCGATTCAATCTTCTTGCCGAGCACGTAGCCCAACAGCAGGTTGGCGCAGATATACGTGATCAGAATAGTCCAGTTGAGCGCTCCAAATTCCGGCATGCGTTCACCTCGTTGTTATCATTTATCGGTAGTTGGGTGTCGCTCGCAGCGAGGCCCTCCACTCACACGGCACTCGGTCGCGCTTCGCTGTCGTACTGCTCCCAGCCTTCACCGCCGAACGGGTCCACCCCCAACTGCTGCATCACATGGGGGAAATCCACCATAACCCAGTTATCGACAATCTTACCGTCAACCACCTTCCAGAAATCCATGTAACGAATTTCAACTTTCTTGAAAGTCGGTTCTATGCCCATAAAGCGCCCGCTGTGCACAGCTTCCTGCCGGCCAAATGCAGCGGCCCACTGGCCCTGCACAATGCGCGCCTCGTCGATGCAAACCTTGTCAGAAAAAGCGGCCTGAAAAGGACGCTGCCAGTTTTCCTGGAATTCCCGCAAGCCGTTTTTGAAGCCGCAACCGGCATTGCCCATCCAGCGAAAACTCTCCGCAAAAAAGCGGCCCATGCCGTCGATGTCATGATCGTTCAGGCCATCCACCATGGCATCAATGGTGGCCAGGGTCGCCGCGCTCTGGCTGTGGTCATTATCTGCAGTAAGTAATGCTTGTTCGGGACGTGCACCAGCCATGTCTCTTTCGCCGCAATGATTGACTTCGAATGCAAATAGTGTAACTCTTTTGCGCCTGCTTGCCTATAGCCCTTCAGGAGAACCGCTTTGGACCAGACCGTGAACCAGGCTAATAAACTCGCCGTGTGGACCTACTGGCAGGCCCTTGACAGCAGCCAGGAGCCAGGTGCCGTGGCCCGGGCGGGCGAGGCGCTGTTGAGCGAGGATGTCATTTGGCACGGCCCGGACCCCATCAATGAGCTGCACGGCCGGCAAGCACTGCTGCAGGAATTCTGGCAGCCACTGTGCGACTCCTTTGGCCCGCTGAGACGGGAAACCCACCTGTTTATAGGCGGCGAGTCGAATGGTCGGATTGACGGCGACGTAAGCAAGGATGGTCGTTACTGGGTGTCGGGAACCGGTTATCTGCACGGTGAATTCAGGGCTGACTACCTGGGCATTCCAGCCAATGGCAAAACAGTTCGAATTCGCTGGGGCGAGTTCTATCGCATGGAAGGTGGCCGCGCGGTGGAAATCTACTGCCTGCTGGACCTGGTCGACTTGCTGCAACAGGCCGGCATTCAGGTATTGCCACCCAGCCGCGGCAAGGACCATCTCTACCCCGCACCGGCTGCGGCCGACGGGGTGCTACTGGAGGCCAAGGACAGTGCCCACAGCGCCGCCACCCTCGCCCATATCCGGGCATTCATTTTCGACGGGCTGAACGCCTTTGACCAGGAAGACCTGACCAGCATGGGCATGGCCGATTACTTCCACCCGAACCTGAAATGGTACGGGCCGGGCGGTATCGGCGCCTGTCTGAGTTTTAGTGAATTCGAAACGCTTCACCAGCAGCCATGGTTACACGCCTTCCCAGACCGCCAGGTACAGAACCTGGACGCGCTGATCGCCGAAGGCGCCTACTCGGGCGGGCCGGGTTGGGCCGGGGTGCGAGCCACCCACAGCGGTGATTATCTCGGCACGCCGGCAAGCGGTCGGCCCATTGCGGTCAATGGCCTGGACTGGTGGAAACGGGAAGGTGATCAGCTGATCGAAAACTGGGTATTCGTTGACATGATCCATTTGTTTCGGCAAATGGGGGTGGATTTGCTGGCGAACATTTAGCCGGTTTCTTTGCTACCCGAGAATGCGGCCGCTGCTGCCTGGTGGAGACCCGCCGCACCCTGCTTGATAAACGCGTGGTCGGAAGCCATCAGAAACAAACTGACACCGCGCTCCAGCCAGAACGGAATCTGGTCCGCAGACGGAATGAACAAACCGGTGCGGCGTTGATGGCGTCGGGCGGCGTCACATACCGATTCCATCGCCGCAATAACCTCCGGTTCGTTCGGGCTGCTTTTGCCCAGTGCGACCGTTAGGTCCATGGTGCCGATGAACAGACAGTCGAGCCCCTGCACCGCCGCCAGCTCATCAATACAATCAAGCGCCGGCAGATCTTCTATTTGAGCAATCACTACGGTGCTTTCACGCGCGGCCTGCAGGTTGTCAGCCAGTGAGTTGCCCCCGTAAGCCGCTGCCCGGGTTGAGCCCGCATAGCCTCGCCCGCAATCGCCGTACTGTGCGGCCTGCGCCACAGCCTCGGCCTTGCTAACGCTGTCAACGTGGGGCACCACCACGCCATTGGCCCCACAATCCAGCGCATTCAGAATCTGTTCCGGTGCGGCACTGGGAACACGCACCAGCGCCGGCATGCCGCCACTTCGGTAAGCCAGCAGGCTCGCGTCGATGGCCGCGCGGTCGAATGGGCTGTGCTCAGCATCGATGCAGACCACATCCAACGCGGTTTGACTCAGCACTTCGGCAATCATCATCGACGGTGTTTTGACAAATGTACCAATCAGGCATTCGCCTGTGAGCAACTGGTGGCGAAAGGTAGCGGCATTGCTTGCGGGCGTCATCAGTCAGGCTTCCAGTTGTGCACTTGAACCCAGCCGCAATTGGCCGGCAAACAGGCGGGTTTCTGCAGGAATTGAGTCGTCCTCCACGCGCTCCAGCAGCATATTCACCGCCGCTTCCACCATGCGCTGCACCGGTTGCACCACCGTGGTTAAGTCATAACTCAACCAGGCGGCCGCGCCTACGCCATCAAAACCGACCACCGCAATGTCCTTGGGCACGGCTACTCCATAGTCATGGCGCAGCGTATCGATGCAACCGATGGCCATGGTGTCATTGGCGCACACAAAGGCATCCGGGGAAAATTTCTTTGTACTCATCACTTCGTGCACGCACTCCACGGCACTTTCGTAACTGTAGTCGCCCGCCACCTGCATCAGATTCACCTTCTCCTGCTTAAGGCGGGTAACCGCGCCCTTGGTACGAGCGGTGCTGACGGCAGAGTCCGCCGGGCCACTCATCACCACAAAGTTCTTGCGTTTATTGCTCAGCAGACCTTCAATCAGTTGCCGCTCGCCGTCAGCGTGATCACAACACACCGCCGACACACCCTGCTGGGTATACACCCGGTTGTAAAAGACCAGCGGTATGCCGCGGTCCTCGCAGGCAGCGATCTGCTCAGCAGTAAACTGGGCGGCGGCAATGATGCCATCCACCTGATACTGCCATACCTGATCCAGCGCCAGGTTCACGTCGCGCTCACGGCTGAGCGTGAACAACAGAATGTGCACCTGGCGTTCGCCCAGACGCCGGTTCAGTTGCGACAACACTTCCGGGTAATTCAGGTTGGTGGGTTCACTGATGATGACGGCGACAATATTCGAGCGTCGGGTAATCAAGCCACGGGCGATTGCGTTCGGCTGATAACCCAATTGTCGGGCGGCTTTTTCCACCTTGGCGCGGGTTTTGGCGGAAATGCTGGCGCCGGGTTTAAAACAGCGTGACACCGCCGATTGCGACACGCCGGCGACCCTCGCGACATCATAAGAAGTGGCCCGCCGACCTCGCTTTCCATGCGCAGTTCCTGCAGAGTTACTTACCGAGTTTTTCACCATAACGCTTCACACGGATATCCGCCTGCGCCTGGTGTCCAGCAAAACCTTCCACCGCGCACAACCGCGAACAATATTGGCCGATGTGGTGCGAAGCGTCTTCAGTCAGGCGCTGGTAGGTGCAGGTTTTTATGAATTTTCCTACCCAAAGGCCACCAGTATACCGCGAAGCCTTTTTAGTCGGTAGCGTATGATTCGTACCGACGCATTTGTCGCCGTAAGACACATTGGTCTCAGGGCCGAGAAACAAGGCGCCGTAATTGGTCATATTGTCGAGGAAGTAGTTCGGGTCTTTGGTCATAACCTGCACGTGCTCGGAGCCGATTTCATCCGCCACCTGCAGCATTTCTTCGTAGCTGTCGCAGACAATCACCTGACCGTACTCTCTCCAGGCCTGGCCGGCTATTTCGGCAGTCGCCAGCGTTTTTAGCTGCTCTTCTACCTGAGCCATCGTGTCACGCGCCAGTGCTTCAGAATTAGTCAGCAATATCGCCGGCGAATTCGGACCGTGTTCGGCCTGGCCGAGCAAATCAGTGGCACAAAGCTCACCATCAACGGTGTCATCGGCGATCACCAGCGTCTCAGTGGGCCCGGCGAACAGGTCGATGCCCACCCGGCCAAACAGCTGGCGCTTGGCTTCGGCCACAAAGGCATTGCCCGGGCCCACTAACATATCCACACTGTCAATCGTTTCTGTGCCAAGGGCCATGGCGCCCACCGCCTGCACGCCACCAACACAATAAATTTCATCGGCGCCGGCCATATCCATGGCCACGACTGTGGCCGGGTTTAGCTCACCCTGAAATGGTGGGGCGCAGGCAATGATGCGCTTCACGCCGGCTACCTTGGCGGTCACCACACTCATATGCGCCGACGCCACCAATGGGTATTTACCTCCAGGCACATAGCAGCCCACGCTGTTCACCGGAATGTTCTTGTGGCCCAGCACTACCCCGGGCAGGGTTTCCACTTCAACATCCTGCAATGCCTCACGCTGAATGCGGGCAAAGTTGCCTACCTGTTCCTGAGCAAAACGAATATCGTCGATGACCTGCGGGTCCAGGCGTTCGTAACAGGCATCAATGTGCTCGCGGGAAAGCCGCAGCGGCTCGCCCGCCCAGCCGTCAAACTTGGCCGCGTACTCCTGGACAGCGGCATCCCCGCGTTGTTCAATTTCCGCCAGAATGCCTTCCACAATACCGCGAACCTTGGCGTCATTGTCTGCCGCCACATCGCCGTCAATGCCTTCTTTCAATTTTCTAATCATGACCAAACTTACCCTTGCAGTGCGTTGCCGAACATACTTCAAAACGAGTGGGGACGGAAGCTTATTGCAGAATGACTTCGAATGCAATAAATGATCTGGTATGCCTTGGCAAACAACCGTATAATTGTCCATAAACTAGTATAAAGAGCTCGCCTTTCTCTTGAATTCGAAGTCAGCGATAGAATTATTCAACGCCACCCTGCTCCACGGTAAAACCGCGCTGGTCACTGGTGCTGGAAAAGGCATTGGGCGCGAATGCGCGCTGCGCCTGGCCCAATGCGGCGCCAAAGTCATCGCCGTGGCCCGCACCCGCGAAGACCTGGAGAGCCTGCGCAGCCAAGCCGATGGTATTCAGATGCTGGTGGCAGACGCCAGCAGTGAGGCCTTTTTGCAGCAGTTAGCAGAGCTGGGAAGCATCGACATTCTGGTCAACAACCTGGGCACGAACACACCGCAGGACTTTGTCGACGTGGATACGCAGGTGCTGGACAACATGCTGAACCTCAATGTGCGCGCGGTGTTTCTGACCACACAACAGGTAGTGCGCGGCATGCTGGACCATGATATTAGCGGCAGCATCATCAATATCTCCTCCCAGATGGGCCACGTCGGGAGCCCTCGTAGAACCGTATACTGCGCAACCAAACACGCACTGGAAGGGTTTAGCAAAGCGCTGGCCGTTGAACTCGCCCCGCAAGGTATCCGCGTGAATTCGGTCGCTCCAACATTCATTACCACTCCATTGACCGAGCCGATGCTGGCCAATAAAGACTTTGCAGACTTTGTGCTGCAGCGCATTCCCATGGGCAAGGTCGGCCAAACGGCCGATGTAGCCAACGCCGTCGTCTACCTGGCCTCGGACGCGTCAGCCCTGATCACCGGAACCAGCCTGCGAGTTGACGGCGGCTGGACCGCACAATAACAGCACATCCAAGGAGCACACTAATGCAACACAGTACGGACCGTATTCTTACCACCCACGTAGGCAGCCTGCCACGCTCCAAAGCCGTTACTGACGTGGTGTTTGGGCATGAACAGGGCACCCCGGTGGATAACGCCGAAAGCATTATTGCAGCGGCGGTCAAGGAGGTGGTTGCCAAACAGGTCAGCACAGGGGTGGATATTGTCAGCGACGGCGAGATGAGCAAGATCAGTTACGCCACTTACATCAAAGACCGCATCACCGGTTTTGAAGGTGACAGCGAACGCCAGCCGCCCAGCGACCTGGAGGAATTCCCGGGCTTTCTTGAACGCCAGGCCAGCTCCGGCGGCACACCCACCTATTCCCGGCCCTGCTGCGTGGCCGATATTCGTGTCAAAGACATGGGCCCGGCCGAGGACGATATTCGCAACATGACTCAGGCTCTGGCGGCAACACCGGCCACCGAGGGCTTTATGAACGCGGCCTCCCCCGGTGTCATTGCGCTGTTCCAGCCCAACCGTCATTACCCTAGCCACGAACAATACCTGCAAGCCCTGGCGGATGCGATGGCCGCCGAATACCGGGCCATTGTTGACGCCGGCCTGGTACTGCAACTGGACTCGCCCGACCTGGGCTTGGGCCGGCACATGCTGTTCAAAGGTAAAAGTGAAGCCGAATACCAGGCGCTGGCCAACTTGCATGTGGAGGCCTTGAATCACGCTTTGGAAGGCATCAGCCCAGAGCGGGTGCGCCTGCACGTGTGCTGGGGTAACTACGAAGGCCCACACCACCACGATGCGCCCATGGAACTGGTGCTGCCGATTGCGCTCAAAGCGAACGTGGGTGCTCTGTTGTTTGAATCCGCCAACCCGCGACACGCCCATGAATGGGAGGTATTTGCCGAGGCCAACCTGCCTGAGGACTTATTGCTGGTTCCCGGCGTTATTGATTCGACCACCAATTTTATTGAGCACCCGCGGCTGGTCGCGCAACGCATCCGCCGCTTTGCTGATATCGTTGGCCGCGAACGTGTAATCGCAGGCACGGACTGTGGTTTTTCCACCTTCGCAGGCTTTGGCGCTGTCGATGAGGACATCGTTTACGCCAAGCTCGAAAGTTTGGCACAAGGCGCTGCCCTGGCCAGCCAGGAGCTTTGGTGAGGCCTACTGAACAGCCCCCACCCGCGCCTGCAGGCCATCCAGTTCGCCGCCGTTCACGTCGTAGAACGTGGCCGACTGAAGGCTGCCACTGAAATAATCTGCGGGTGTGGGATCAAGGCTGATCAGGTCGGCAAGCAAGGCCATATCAAACTCATCCAGCTCTGAGCCAGCGACACCGTCGGGCGCCGTCATGATCACATAGAGATCGGTACCGCCACCCGGGTTGGCGCGCGTCCAGCTTTGAAAACTGATGTCGCGGCGGCCCTGCAACTTGACCCCCTCTATTGCACTGAACAAACCCAAACGGGTCGGCACCGGTTCGCGTGCTACCGTGAAGCGATATTGCACCGCGCCCACACGCTGGCTTCCTGGGTTTCCAGTGACAAATACCAGCGCCTGCTGCGCAGGCTCCAGAAAACCCAGCTTCTCCGCACCGCTCTCTATACCGCGCAATGGGTGAGGCGTACCCGTTCCCGCCAGAATGGTGGTGGTCACCGAGAGCGGGTCAACAAGCTTGTTGGAAGCCAGATTCAGCGTTGCCGGCCCGGTCGCCAGGGCCAACGCCTGGTTAGCGCCATCAACCAGGTCGATCACGGCCAACCACTGCCCCCGATTGGCCGCCTGGCCGTTCGCGGTCGGATCACCATACACACGGAACACATTGCGTACCCGAACCGGCAGAGTATTACTGTTAGTGTCGGTGATGCTTGCGGTAAGGTCTTCAGCGCGGATCACTTCTGCAACGCTATTGGTAATGGTTTCCCCCGCGTCACCCGAAAGTCCGACCAGAACCGTGTCGCCGCTGCGCACAGCCAGCGACAGGGTGGCCGCGCTCTGGCAGCCAGCGATTAGCAGCAAGCAAGCAGTTATGAGCACGCCCCGAAACATAGTTTGCAAACAGGTTTTCATCATCATTCACCCAATTGTTGTTGCAGCAGCAACAGATCCGCTGCATCGGTCAGCCCATCATCGTTGAGATCCAGCAACAGTTCGTCACCTGCGCCGGACAGGGATCGCTGCAGAAGCACTACATCGCCCGCATCAATCTGGCCATCACTGTTCAAATCAGCATCGTTAGTGGTCTGTGCCGGGTCCAGCGGTGCCGGGTCCAGGCCATCTCGAACGCCGTCACCATCACTGTCACGGTCAGTGGGGTCGGTCTTTGCGACGTATTCCTCAAGATTAGTCAACCCGTCGCCGTCATTGTCATTCGCCGCATCCCCGGCCAGTCTCGGCGCCAAGCCGTAAACGGTTTCGAAGCGGTCGCTCATGCCGTCGCCATCACTGTCGGTTCGGTTCACCAGAAAGCGTACCGGCTGGGTTGCCACATAATCGCTGTCAAGCGCGGGTGTACTGGTCGTTACCTCGACAATAACCGGCGCAAGCTGTTCGCTGTAAATCGCAGGTGTAGCCGGTTCCACTTCAAGGTTGATGGAGAAACTGCCACCGGGTGGAAGCGCGGGTGGCTGGCAGCGTAGGCCACCACCGATCAGGCGGCAGCCTGCCGGTGCGGATGCGCCACTGAAACCGACCACCCGATAACCCTGCGGTTCAGATACCGCCAGCACCAACTGCTGCGCGGTAAGGCCGGCCCAACCTTCCGGCTGGCCATTGGTCAGCGTGAATTGCATCTCCTGGGTGGCAGCGCTGGTTTCTACTGACTCAGGGCCCAGAGACACGGCAAGATTAGCCAGTTCCAGAACCGCGACGGTCCGATCCACGCAGGCATTCTCCAATGCATCGGCAATGCAGAAGCGGGAAGACTGCGTTCCAACCGCCTGGTACACATGATCAGCTACCGCCATGCCTTCGCCGTTGCGTGCTGTGGGCGCCACCAGTTTCACGCCCTCAAGCCGTGGGTCCTGCCCGCCTTCACCATCCGGGTCCACCAGGTCGCCCTCAGACTCGATGGTGCCATCGCCCCAATTCATGAACAGCGTGTAGGGCGATCCACCATCATCCGTATAACTCGCCATGAACAGGGTTGGAAAGCCGCGCCCCACTCGCTCCTGCCAGGTTGCTTCGTTGAGGCGCACCGGGTCGTCTACAGCGCTGACTTCAATGTTCACCGTTGCCGGCTCCGAATCCAGCCGGCCGTCGCTGGCGCGATAAGTGAAGCTGTCAGTACCGAAAAAGTCGGCACTGGGTGTGTAGGTCAGCGCAGGTGGTGTTCCCGATAAAGTGCCATTGGCCGGCTGCTCAAGTACCTCAAAGGTCAATGTGTCCAGCCCATTGAAATCCTCACCGAGAATGCCATCGGGATCGTCACCCAGCAAACCTACGCCAATGGAGGAGTCCTCAGCGGTGCTGAGTTCGAGCGGCTCAACCACCGGCGGGCGGAAATTACGATTAACCTGAATACTCACCGTGCCAAGGTTGCTGTCGTCCAGGCCGTCGCTGGCGCGATAAGTAAAGCGGTCTGCGCCGCTGTGAAAGTCAAAATTGGAAACGTAGGTTACGGTCGCACCGTCGTCGCTAATGTCTTTCAGTGGCGAGGTTTCAAACACATTGATAAAGGACTCATCGCGATCGACCACGAAAAACTGCGTGGAATTCACCGTAACCGCTTTTGGGTTACCAATATTGCCCAGCACAAAGCTGGGATTTTCGCCGCGATTAATGCCTGTGCCGCTGGACTGAGCCTGGCCGGCAAAGCTGCCATCTGGTGCAAACCGCTGGATGCGTCGATTGCTGGAATCGGCCACATAGAGAATATCGTTAGGGTCGATAGCCAGGTACACTGGCGTCGAGAACTGGCCAGGCTCAGGCCCCTCACTTTGGTCAACCGTGCAGGTTTCATCAGTACAGCTGTAGCCCTTGCTGGTTCCAGTCGCTTCATCGCAAGCCTTATTGGTGCTGCTTTCGCAGCGCCCCATCCAACCCACATACTCACCGAGCTGCGCATTGCCGGCATTGTCAAAACCGGAAGCCATAAATTTGTGAATTCGGTCACCACAGGTATCGGCAACATACAGGTTACCCTGTGAATCCACTTCCATCGCAAAGCCGCTCCAGGAGCTGCCAAAGCTGGTGCAGGCAAACACTTGCTCGCCACCTTTCAATGCGCCAATGTAATAGTCACCCATGCCGTTTGATGAATTGCCTTGCGGGTCGGCCAGATCCGCTCGCACATCGAAGGCAAAAATTCGCCGTCGGTCATTAACGTAAACAATACCGCGGCGGCTGTCCACGCGCGCGTAGGAGTACTGGTTATTGGAGACCGGGTCGTCGCCGGTATCGTTAAAGGTGAACTTCCACAAGTCCCGACGGTAATCACTGTCCGTGTCGAAACTGGGCCGGTACTGGCGCAGGGTCAGCGTTGTGCTGCTGCCCGCCCCCTGTTTGGTCAAGGTATAAATGAGGTTGTCCTGGTCCATCACGAAGGCGTCCGTGGTACCGTCGTAATCGATCTGGCCAAGGTAGTTGCCGTCGCGGTCCCACTTGGAGATGCGCTCATTGGCGCTTGCGCCGCTTGCCTGGCAACGCCAGTACTGGTCAATCATGTAGTAGGTGCCATCATCGGTCACCTGCACAAAGCGCGGCCGGTATACCCAGTCGCGGCGAATGCGCTCACTCGTGGGGCCCGACCCGACGCGGCACACGTTGTCGTACAGCCAGTTGGGTTTGTTACCGGCCAGGAAGAAGGCCTCTCCGTAGGGGCCTGCCGGGTTGGTGCGATAGTCCTCGATAAAATACGGCAGCAGGGGTGCGACAAACTCGCCGTTCTGCGGCCGGTCAACAATGGTCATCGCCAGCGGGTCGACACGGCCGTCCAGCAGGTCATTGTCCAGGCCGTTCAGTCGAATATCGATCACTTGTGAGGTCAGGGTTGTGGCACTGACATTGCGCACAGAGGGCGCGGTATTGCTGCCCGCGAGCTTAACCGTGATCAGCTGACTGGCGGTCGAAGTGTTCGGCGTTGGAAAACCATTGTCGGTGGCGGACCATTGCACTTCCGTGCGGCTGTTCACCGGAAAAAATTCAGGCGCATCCGTGGAAATGGTTGGCGCGGGGTCGGCAAGGTCGACCACTCGCGGCAGGCCCAGGTCCACTACTGCCGGATTCACGCCCGCGGCACTCAGCCCGTCGGAACGGTCGCTGTCAGTGGGGTCCACCTCGATCACCCGGCCCGGCGGCGGCACGATAATCGGTGCCTGGGTGTCCTGAACAATGACACGCTGAAAAGCCTGTACGCTGTTTCTACCACCTTGCAGGTTGGGGCCAAGATCTGTGGCGGTCCAGGTGACATCGGTGGGCCCAACCGGCAACAGAGTGGGCAGATCATTGGACAGACCCACTGGGCGCCCGCAGGCATCGTCCGCTTGCACCGACGCCATCAGCTGGCCATTCACTCGCTCTTTGAAGGTGCCGCCGATGTCTGCCGCTTCCAGCACCAGCTCCGGTGTATTCACTACCAACGTCGGGTCGTGAAGGTCGTATACGGTAATGGTCTGCTCGCGGTCACGCCGGACTGAAAGAATTTCAAAATCCGTGAAAAAATCCGCGGTGGGACCGACGCCGAGCTTATAGGCGGCCTTTACGCATTTCTCCGGCCGTGTCTGGCAGGCGTCGCTGATTTTGATACCCAGTTTCTGAATGATGTTTTTACCGACCAGCTGATTGGCACGATAGGTTTTTGCCAGTTTTTCCACAGCGGCTGGCTGAGCAAGCAGGAACTCACCGCGTTTGTACTTGCCATAGCCGGACGCGGCAACCAGTGCGGCCGGCAAGACCGCATCAAACAGCAGATCATAGAGCGTATCGGCGCGCCAGCGGATCGTGTGATTACCCGCCGGCAATGTCACCGTCTGCGGCAGGTCGGATTGCTGAATGCCGGCTCCGGCCGCCGACAACAGCACGTGCGTGTTGTAATGAAACACCTCCGGCACGCCGAGGTCGCCCCAGTCCTGGGGAATGCCCAGCCCTGGCCCCTTGCCCAGCAAAACATTACCTATATTGATGCCGAAGATGTCCTCTTTGGAATACACCGATTGCGGTAAGGTAAAGCGATGCACACAGTTGGCTTCGGTTCGACCAGTCTCTGGGTCACGCAGTGAGTCCCGCGGCTGAAAGGACCGATCAGGCGGCGCTTTCAAGGGTGCTTTAATGTATTTGAGGGCAAGATTGGTGGCGAATGCGACGTTGTCGGCGGCGAAAGCAGTGAGCGGGTCCGGAGAAAACCCCAGCGCGGTAGAACTCGTGAGCACCGGCCGAAGTGCCTTGATCACCGCCTCGTCAACGGCGTCTTCGCCAGTGAAGCCTTCGCTCTGGCTGAGCGCTGCCCCGGACATACCCAGCAGCAACATGGCCGCGAGAGCAACAGGCAGCAAACCTGGTGGCCCCATTGAAATCCCAGCCTTATAGGCTGAGTAGGACTGACTCCCTAACTGCCAGCGTGACCCGTTCCTTCCATACTGCCCATACTGCACTGAGCTACTCCTTTTTTTGGATAGAAGTATAAACACAAAGATGTTTATAAAACCACCGCAAGAACCTTGCGCCAGACTGGCGGGGCTTGTTAACTGCACACCACCTATTAACACCGCAAGAGACCGACCCACACGCTCGCCCCATTCAAATCGGCGTTGAACCTGTCGATGACGGCCTCATTTACGATACACTCGCGTGTTTATTACAGGGCGCTGCGCTGGTCAGCGAACAGCATGGGTGAATGAGCTTACAGACTTTATCGCTACTTAAGGAATGGTTTCCCCTACGTGATGACTGCAGCTGGGTGCTTGGCACGGTGGTCGCCACGCGTGGGCCAGTGTACCGCAAGGCCGGGGCGATCATGTTGTTTGGCGGCGACGGCCAGCAGCTGGGGCTGCTAAGTGGTGGTTGCCTGGAAGCCGATATCGCTTTGAACGCCCGCAAAGTCGAGCATCGTCAACAAGCGATGACGCTGACCTACGACGGCAGCGATGAAGACGACATCGCCTATCAGCTGGGCATTGGCTGCGGTGGCAGTATCGACCTGCTGTTGCAGCCTGTGACCTCCGACAACGCTTATCTGCACCTGCCCAGCGTGCACGAAGCTCTGCAGGAGCGTCGTACGGTGACCTTGTGTCACAGCCTGCCAGGCAGCACAGGCGGCAGTGACGCCTACCTGCTTGGCGCAGCGGTCGATTACCCCGCCGGGCTGCAAGCGCTGAACGAACTCAGCCACCCACAATTGGCCGAGCTCGACGGCCAACAGTGGTTTATCAACCCCCTGCGGCCACCACCGAAGCTGCTGGTGGTAGGTGGCGGCATTGATGCACGCCCAGTGGTTGAAATGGCGGCAACTCTGGGCTGGCACGTGATTGTCTGCGACCCCCGCCCGGCCAATGCCCGTGCCGAACACTTTCCGGGTGCGGCCCACATTGGAAAATGCCAACCGGACACGCTTTTGCACAGCGGGCAACTGGCAGACCTGGACGCCGCCATTCTGATGAGTCATAAGCTCAGCCTCGATGCCGCCGCACTGGCTGTGCTGCAACACACTCAGGCCCGCTACATCGCCCTTCTTGGCCCTAAAGAGCGGCGCGACCGGGTGCTGGACATCGCACAACTGAGTGTCGCTGATCTGCCCGCGCCACTGGCCGGCCCGGCCGGATTGCAGCTGGGCGGGGATTTACCGGAAGGCATTGCCTTGTCGATACTGGCCGAGTGCCACGCTAAACTGCATGGGCAACGGGCAGAAAGCATTAGCGGAGTGTTATAAGGGCCGAGCAGGCCTGATGCCAACTGTGCGCTAGCGAAGCTCGGTGCCTCGCCAGCTGCCGCCACCGGTGTTACCACAGTAGTTCCAACTACCACTGAAGCCAGTTTCGGTAAAATCAAAGCTGATGTCCCCCCAGTAGCGTGTACCACCCCTGGCCGTTTCGCAACGCACACCCGCACTAGGTTCCAACCAGAAACCGGTAACCGTATTGCCTTTGCGGCTGCCTTGTATCCGCCCGTCCTCGCCATCGTACACACCGGTCACAGTGACGCCGGATTGATTGAGGGTCATGGTGCCGTATGTGGTCGAATACCGCCCGCTGATTGACCCAACTATCTTGCAAAATCGGGTATCAGGAAAGGTTGCACAAAACTTGCCTTTCAGGCCCCCGACAGCAGTTTTCAAATCAGACGCCAGGTTATTGATGTTATCGGCCAACGCCAGCAATTGTGGTAGCTGTGTCTTGGCCATTTGGCTTGCCATATTGGCGAGCTGATTCATCAACTCTCGAGTGCCGTCGTAAGTGGTCTGTCCCAGATTCACTATTGAATCGCTATTGATTTCACTGACCGAAGCGGAGATTCCAGCAAACGCAATTTTCAGGTTGCCTACATGAATGCTGAACGCTTCAGCAACTTTAGCTAGGGCGGCATCCCCAGCGGCCTCAGCTGCCAATGCCCTGGCTGTGACAATCGCTGACATCGCCGCAATGAACTCGCCAGACTTTTCTTTACCAGTTCTCAATGATTCCCGAATATTTCTTTCCATGTTCGTGACGAATTCGAAGGTACCCGGTTGAATATCGCTCCCGGCATTTTCCACCGCCGCAGCGCCTTCGCGAATATTGTCCAGAATGCGTTGATAGGCACCGGGCTTGACCCGATTTCGTGCAATGAAGGACCCATTTTCCAGGAGAACAACATTGCTGCTTTCGGGCTCGGTTTCAACGTCGACATAGGCATTCAACCCAATCAGTGTATGCAGCATCAGATTGTCCAATTGCTGCAGCGCTTCACCGCTGTACTCCACTAGCTCCCCGTCACCAAGACTGTAGGAAGCAAATCCGCTTTCTTCGAAACGGGTAATGGCTTGATTGATGTCATCAACTTTACTCTGCAAAAGCGCCAGTTCTGCACTGACATCGGCACCATTCTGATCGCCAATTGCCTGCGTATTAGTTATCGCTGATTGCAGGCTTTCCAGCGCGTCCAACTGGGTTTTCAACCAGAACATCCCATTGGTAGGGACACCCAAACCGCTCGGAGCTTCGATTTCCAGACTTTGTGCAGCGGTTTCTCCGGACACAGTGACGGCCACTGTGGTACCGGAAAAATTTCCCTGTGCATCAATGAACGGCGGCACCGGCAGGGTTACGACCCCACGTTCGACCGCCGGTGCATAGGCCAGCGACTCCACCGCACCGTCCAGGGTAGCAAAGGTCACCTCCACGGTGCGGCCAGGAAGGATATCGGCACTGTGTACCGAGATAAACTGGCCTGGAAATGCCACAGTGTCGGACAGTGTGACGCCGTTGATTTGCTCAAACACCGCGACGACTGATGGCAGGGATCGGCCCTCGTTATCGGCTACGATTCGGGCAGGTATGTCAAACGAGCAACTCGCGCGATTGGAGTCACCGCAATTACGCCACTCCTTAAAGAACCAGCCCTCGGCCGGTACCGGTGTATACGTTTCCTGATAAGCGGACTCCACCAAAAAACGGCAAGGCGATTGCTCGACCGTACAATTGCGCGTGCCTGAGGCGGATTCCACTCGGCCCTGACCCACAATTTCAACGCCATGTTCGCAAGCAGCGAGCCACGCACCAAGCAGAAAAAGTGTGCAGCATTGCAAAACCCTTCTTGCATTGAATTTTTTCCCTGTCGAATGACACTGATTCTGAAACTGCACCTGTCCGCTCCTGCTCTGCACGCACCGTTTAGCATTTTACACAACGTCACTGTAAAACAGGGGTTTCGGAGCGCCCATACGCAGAAGTGCGTATATCGACCAATTCTCGCCAACTTGCATTGGCCACAAACCAGAGCTCCGCTACTATAGCCAAAGAATGAAAACATCCAATTACGCCTCTCATTGTGCTGTTTGCCTGTTAGCGCTTTTCCTGGCGATGCCGGCGAGCTTGATTGCAGGCGGGTCGCAACGGGCCGACAATTTGTCCACGGAAACATCAACCTATTTCGACCTAACCTCAAACGCAACCTTGCATCAGCTACCTTTTGAACTGGCCGGTCGATGGCAGGTAGTTTGGGGGCAGTTGGTGGATCCCGGCGACTTCGGGCAGCATTATATTGGCGACTATTTCGAATTACCGCAACGCTGGAATCAACTCGAACATCCTGCGCTGGACGGACCCTATGGCGTTGCAACTTTCCGGGCGCAAATTGCACTGCCGGAAGCACAGAAAAATTTATCCCTGCACCTGATTTCACCGCACTCGGCATGGCGCTTGTATGCAAATGAAACCTTGCTCGGAGAGAACGGCCAACCGAGCAGCAAACGGGAAAGCTTCGCCGCCAATTACGTCAGCCGAGTTTTTACCTTACCACCCAAAACAACCGAGCTGGTACTGCAAGTCGCCAACTTCTCACACGCATATGGGGGGCCTGGACACCCAATCACCGTGTGGAACAGTGAGGAGTTAGACCAAACACTTCGCGCCCTCACGGTGTATTACACCGCTGCGCTAGGAATCCTTCTGGCCATCGGTTTATTCCACAGCATCATTTACCTCGCTGACCGCCACCACCGGGAACAAGGCAGCAGTCATTTGTGGTTTGGCTTATTGTGTTTTGTCATGGTAGTGAGAATCGCCAACGTCGTTCCTCACTTCCACCTGCTCTATCCGGATGCGGCATACTGGAGCACCCTGATGCTTAGCTATGCCACGCTCGCCATTGCCCCAGGTATCTACCTGCTTTTCTTTCGCGCGATTTTTACAGAATACTTTCCAAAACACGGCACCTGGCTGCTGATTATCAGCAGTTTTCTACTTGCTGTTATCGCATTACTGTTGCCTGAACATATTTACACGAAAACTCGAAATATCGCCATCTTGCTGAACATCATGTCAATCATCTATTCGATTGTCTGTACGCTGCGCGCACTACTGGCAAAACAGCGCGGAGCAACAGCGGTTTTAGTTGCCAATGCGTTGTTTTTCGGTACCGCGCTGAGTGATGCGCTGCTTTATACCGACCAAAGCTACGGTTTCGATCTGACACCGTTTGGCTTCCTGCTACTGGGTATGGGCTATTCCTACGCCCTGCTGCAGCGACTGCGCGCTACCTTTGAGCAGGCGCGCGACACATCGTACGCTCTGGAAAAGCTCAATCTCCAGCTGGAAGCACAAGTCAAGGAACGCACCCATGCATTCAAAGCGGCCGCGGCTCGCGCGGAGAATGTTGCAAAAGAGCGCATTCAGTTTATCGCAGCCGCAAGTCACGACCTGCGCCAACCCCTGCATGCTCTTTCCATGTTTAACGCAGCCATCAAGCGGCGTAACCAGGACGCGAAACTGGAAGGCATCATCGATAAACAGGCAAACTCAATCCAGAGCCTGGGCAATTTATTACAGGACACGCTGGACACTGCCCAACTGGAAGTCGGCAACCAGTCCCCAAAAGCCAGCAAGTTTGCAGTCCAAGAAATGCTAGGCAACATATTGAACGAATTCAAAATACGCCTCGATCAGCACGCCATTCAGCTAAAACTCGACTGCGAGGCTGGTGTACTCGTCACCGACTATGCGATGGCACAACGTATTATTCGAAACCTGATTGATAATGCCGTAAAAGCTGCCAGCAAACAGGTTACTGTTGTGGCAATGCAAAACGATGGCAACTGGCAATTCACTATTCGGGACGACGGCATGGGAATTGCCAACGCAGATATTGAGAGAATTTTCGAGCCCTATTCGACCATAGAGCAAAATGAACTGGCCGTTGGGTATGGCCTGGGCCTTTATGTTGTCAGCGAATTTACAAGGGCCCTGAACGGCAAAGTCAGCGTAAAATCCACCCTGGGCGAAGGCAGCGAATTTCAGGTCAGTCTACCAAGTTTGACAGTTAATCCGACCGGAACCAACCGACTCGATTCGCGCGCCGATACAGAAAAAGTTAAACACCAGGGAGTCGAAGTGCTGGCGATTGACGATGATCCTCAGGTAATTGACGCATTGCAATCATTGCTGGAAGAGTGGGGATGTCAGGTTTCCGTGGCCAAGGACCTGCAGCAAGCTAAATGTATCGGCATCAAAGCTCCGCAATTGTTACTGGTGGACTACCACTTGCTGGGCCAGGACGGCGTAGAAGCCATACGACAATTACGCGAACATTTTGGAAAAGAGATACCGGCTGCTGTCGTGACCGGCGCCACCGAAGCAGCCACTCTGCAGCGCATCAAAGAACACGAATTACCAATACTGACCAAGCCTGTCAAGCCAGTCGAGCTTGCCCGTCTGATCACAAAACTGGCACCTCAATAAGCCGCGCTGCGTCAGGCAATTCCTGTTTTGATAGCGTACATGGCAAGCGCAGCGGGTGAATGCACGCCTAGTTTCGCATTGATATGCTCTCGATGTTTTCTTACAGTATGCTCGCTGATCGATAGAGCATCCGCTACCTCACGGGTGCTGGCGCCCTCCACGATCAACTTCACTATTTGTATTTCTCTTCTGGTCAATAATTCACGCTGGTCGTCAACTCGTTCACTTATTTGCGAGTCTGTGCCCACTGGCCACTGGTAATCACCGGACATTACAGCGACTATGCAGTGTAGAAATTCTTCCGCCTGCACAGTTTTGTACATAAATCCATCAGCACCAAGAGTCATCACGTCGTGAGCCTTATACTTGTCACTGTCGCCGGTCAAAATGATCACCTTGATGGCGGGCTGAGCACGCTTTACCTCAGCAAGCACTTCAAGCCCGCTTCGGCCTGGCAAGCCTATATCCAATAAGGCTAAATCAAACTCTGCGGCAGTTAGCAGCTCAAGGGCATCATTGCCATTGGCAGTTTCCGTAATCGCGCCCGTTTCCGTTTCCAGCAGCGCAACCAGTGCCTGGCGTAAAAGCGTCTGGTCTTCGGCAATCAACACCTTCAATGCACTGAGGTCGGTGTTTGGTTCATCCATTCAGGCTTAGGATTCATCGTCAAACTGAAAGACAATTTGCGCGCCGCTCTCATCGTTTGTCAATACCTGCACCGCATATATTCCTCCAGATTGTAATGGAGTCACATTACCAGGAGACCCGGACAGTACTTCAGTTTGTGCTATTGAGTAGTCTCCGTATTGAATACTGGTGGGCAGTGTCGCACTGCTGATGCAATCCAACTCGAAACAGTCGGCCGGTGTTGTATCTACCCCGGATATCCCATAAAGAAACGCATCCTGCGGGTTCGTTACCAACGGGAAATTTTGCACAACACTAAGTGAAACCGCATTATCGAAACGCAGCCCAATCGTCAGAGCTTCAGGCGACCCGGCGAGCTGAATATCTGCTCTGGAAATATCGTCGGCAGTTGGATTCTCATTAAACACCGTTTCACCTCGATTCTGAATTGCCAGAATTTTAATCGCATCGATAACCGCCATTGATACTGTTTGCTCAGTGAATTCCGTGTACGGTGGCAAAGCCCTGCTATTGCTGACCAGCGCGAATACTTGTTGACCCGCTGAAAATTTGTCGATATTGGGAACTACGACGGCACCTCGCCCTGCTCCCAAAAACTGCAGCGGCGTTGCCGAATTTACCAACTTGAATGCCACGATATCCGTAAAGGCACCGGTTGCACTAATTCGAAAGGATGCATTCTCAGGCAGAATATCGGGCTTACGGACGATGGCGGAAAACCATTCCCCGCCAAGGTCCGGAAAGCTGTGCGTGAATGTTCTGCTCAAAACCTCCTTATCGAGGATTTCAAATCTAAATCTGCGCTGTTGCGAGCCGATAGCATCACGGGTAGAAACATCATACGGGCTACCCTGAGAATACGCTTGCAAAAAAGCAGGCCAGGTTTCCGCAACTGAAGACGTGATTGCATCGTCTAGAAAACTGACCGAGTCAGCGGCAGTGTTGACACCGTCGGTCTTTATGCGAGCATACAAACGCCGCAACCAGTCATTACCCTCCAAATCCGTAAGATAACGGATATACGCAGCCATACCGTATCCATAAGCCCGTGCCCGTGCTATCGACTTTTTATCATCACCAACAACTCCATTATGAAAGCCCATAAAAGGGTCCATTTCGTTCTGGGCCTGCGGGCTGGGAACATGGTCGGGTTCAAACAGGCTCTCCGCCCACGTAGCCGTCGCTTCGTTCAACCAATAATGTTGTGGGGGATAACCACGACTAACAAAACCTCTAGGGTCGTGAAGGTTTTGCACGATGTGGAAAAACTCATGTGCCGCCGATAGCCTAAGAGTTCCCGGTTGCGCAAGCAGGTCCAGCTTGATCTGTATGGCATCCGAGTTCACACCCCACCCACTTTGGTTTGTGAAACCGTCGCCACTGAGGTCCTTAACCAGAGTGACCTGCACCGGGTATTTTCGCCCGGTAAGGTCGTAGCCCATTTGCTCGTATCGTGTATATGCCTCTTCCAACGCGTCCACAAGCACCGATACCTGAGCGTTTGTGAACGAGCCTAACAGGGGATAAAATACCTTGAAGTGTTCACTCAGCTGAAAAGACCAGCCTTGTGCGCCAGCAATAATCACACTACCGATCCCGGGGCTGATTTCAGCCCGCTGCTTGGGAGCAAAACCGATCAGGTCAGAGTCTTCCACTTCAATGTCCAATTCCGGGTCTGATACTGCAGGGTCTGCATCACTGTTGGTTGGCAGCTTTATGCGTACTCGTCCATTAACCAGCTGAGCCTCAACAAATGTTCGACCAATCGCTTCAACCCCTAGATCTGCTGCAAACCCGGGGAAGCCAAGCATAATCAACATGGAGTCGTCATACATCCCGGCAGAATCGATGCTAAGCTCGAGGTCTTCTTCAGGTAAGCTTGAGAAGCCACTCACACGATAGGTGGGGCCGATTTGATCGTCGGCGAATACTTCCTCGTCCGACACCTCGATTCGAATCTCCATAGACTCGTCCAATGCCCCGGGTGGAATAACAACCTCCAGTCCACCGGCATTCACCAACCCGCCTTGTTCATCAACGGTTTGTTCCGTGAGCGTTTCAAACGCTGGCACTTCAACGCCTTTCGCCAACCGTTCAAAAACAGCGACGGACGGCGCCATTTGTCGCCCTTCAAAACGTTGTACCACATCAGCAGGTACATTAAATACACATTGCCTGCCTTCAGTCGGACCGCATTTCCGCCATTCAACAAATGTCCAACCTTCCGACGGCTCAGCGGTATATATTTCGTTGTAAGCTCCTCGGATTGTAAACAGGCATGGGGCTTCTTCCCAATTGCAATCGCGAATGCCGGAAGCGGAGACAACCCGCCCTTCACCCTCAATATCAATCCCGTGGTCACAAGCGACCAGGAGCAAACATACCCCAGCAATATAACCAAGCCTGCACCTGCTGTAGACCCTGTAAAGAATGCGCATGTTTCCAATCCTGGGCTGAGACTCCGTTACCACTACTGGATGGTGGTGTTCAGCAGCAATGACACCAAGTTAATCCACTTGTGCCCATACGCAGTTGTGCGTATTTTGAACTTCAATCACCCTTAGGCCAGCGGCACTAACAACATTTACATCGGTGCATCGCCGCATCTTGTACGAGTTACAGCGGAACGAAGAAAAACGAACCCAGGCTGCGAACCATGTAATTAATGGCCCGCTTGTTCTTATCCGCCATGATTTCCGCGAGCGCATCCTGGTGAGCAATCAATTTGCCAAACAAGCGCTCAAAACTCAAATTGATATGCCCGGCTTCGGTACTGTTGCTCAATAGAAGAGGCTCGCCGGACTCCGATTTGCTATTGCGTAAGCGCCAGGCCAATCGCTCGACGTTACGTGCGCTCTTGTAGAGCTTTTGTTCGTCCAGCGAGTCCGTGATGTAGAATTCGAGCTTGTAATTGTAACTGTGGTTGAACATGCCTATCAGCCCTGCCATCAAGCAAAACACCCGGTCACCTCTAAAGCCGATAGCCAGGCTGCGCTCCATCAATGCAGTTTCAATCTCAGGCCCGCACTCCCGTGATTCCAAATAGCTGGCCGAGGCAAACAGGCTGTTCAGGCGCTCCTTTACCAGCTGATTACCAGGCAGCTCTCTGGGGTTACGTTTGTAGAGTTTGACGGTTAGCGTCCGCAATAATTCGCGGGTTTGCTTGCGGTGCACTTCCATCACCAGGGAAGTATCAGTTTTGGCAACGTCCTTAAACTGATAGCCACCTACACCGCAGGCGCTTAGCAGCATGAGCAGCAAACACAAAGCGGGCAATTTAGGAATGACTCAGCAACCTCTGGTAAAGCGCCCAGTTCTGCTCAACTGTTGTGCGCACATTGAATTGGCTGGCAATGCGCTGGCGTGCGGCCTCACCCATGGTTTGTAAGGTGTGCTTTTCCAGAATGCGGTCGAGCGCCTGTGCCAGCGCAGGCGCGTCCCCCGGCGGTACCACCAGACCGCTGACACCGTGTTCCACCAACTCCGGGCTTCCGCCCACATTACTGACAACCGCCGGAGTGCCTTGCGCCATTGCCTCAATCAGCGCTCGTGGCAGGCCCTCACGCTTCAGCGACGGCATGGTCGTCACATCAAAGCGGCCATTCAGTGCCAAGGCATCGGCCTGGGACACGCGCCCCGCGCAGAAAATCGCATCCTGACGCGGGCTGTTTCGTATTGCCTTGGTAATCCGTGGTGCTGTGATGTCACCGACCAATAGCAATACCGAGCTGCGGTTTTGCATCAGGCCAAACGCTTCAACCAAAATATCCACGCCTTTACGCGGACGCATGGCGCCGCAAAAACCAATGATGGCAGGACCAATCGGTACACCGAACTGACTGACATCAATGCGCGCCACCTCCTGATAGCGCGCCAGACTGTGCCCCTTGTAAATGGTAACCAGTTTGCTCGGATCAAGCCGCAGAGGACCAAAACCCATGCGCAGAAAATGCTGTCGAATGGCGTCTGCCACGCACACGATGCAGTCCACTCTTGGATGAAGAAAGCTCAGCAGCGACTTGGGGTCCAGAAAGCTGAGATTCCCGACAATACCGCGGTAAGCAATCAGTTTGGCCTTGCTGCCACGTAGCGCAGGAATGATGTGCAGCAGCGCGGGTTTGCGCAGCACATGCACAATATCCGGCTGGAAACGCTCGATGTGCTGTTTCAGCTGGCCGACCACCGCGCGATTTCGCCAGCCATGAATATGCATTTTGTGTACCGGTATAGCGGCCTGCTCAAACAATTCCAGGTTAATGCAACGCGGGCTGCAAATTACTTCCACAGTGGCACCCTTATCTTGCGCGCCAATAAACTGTAAAGGCTCGATATGATCAATATCGGTGGTTACCAGCAGTATGCGCATCAGCCCCTAATCATTTTTTTGAATTTTTATATCATATCCGTCGGTTTGAGTCGCTGGCATTTTGCCTGGACAGCCAGTAATCTAGCGCACTGCCTACTGAGTGTTGCGAGACCCCTATGATTCGAACAGTGTTATTGCTTACTGCCAGCCTGCTGGCGGCGGCCGTGCTGCAGGCCGACGAACTGCAGCCCACCAGCACCACGCTGACAGCCCAGGAGCAGCGTTTGGCAGCCTGGCTGGACCAGCGCGAAGCGGATATGCTTTCCGAGCTTAAGCAACACGTCGGCATGAATACCGGCACCGACAACATTCCCGGGCTGGATGCCTACCGCACCCTGCTGGCCGGGGAACTGCAGAGTTTGGGCTTCACCACGAGTGAACACGACAGCGAGCCTGTCGACATTCTGACCTGTGAGGGTGGGCAAATGCAATTTGCCAAACACCTGCTTGGCAAGCGCTCCGGCAAAAGCAAGCGCAAGCTGTTTCTGAATGGCCATATGGACACGGTGTTTTCCCCGGACGATGAGTTCCAGACCCTCACGGTTCACGACGACGGCACTCTGCATGGCCCGGGGGTGGCGGACATGAAAGGTGGCATCGTGGCCCTGCTGTTTGCGCTGCGCGCGCTGGAAGCCGAGCAGCGGCTGGAGAACGCCAACCTGACAGTATTATTCAACAGCGATGAGGAAATTGGCTCTCTGGGCTCGCGTGCGTTGATCGAAAAACTGGCCCGCCAAAACGACCTGGGCTTTGTATTCGAGTCCTCTCACAATCATCGGGTCACGCGAGCCCGCAAAGGGCTGGGCCAGGCGCGCTTGAAGATTACCGGTCGGGAATCACATGCCGGCGGTGCACACGAACAAGGTGTATCGGCCAATCTGGAAATGGCACACAAAGTAGTTGCCATCGAGCAGCTTACAGACTACGAGCGTAAGATCAGTGTCAATGTCGGCACTATGCAAGGAGGTGAGAAGCGCAACACCATTTCCGGTTGTGCCGATGCCTACATCGATATGCGTTACCCCACTGCTGCAGATGGGCAATACCTGGAAAGCAGCATTCGCCGCATTGCCGGCAGTGCGACCACGTCCAACCCACGCCACCCAGGCGTACCTCAGATCGACGTCTGGACTCGCCTGCACCGGCCTGTTAAAGAACAGAACGCTACGGTGGATGCACTGATCAGCGAAGCAATGGGCCTGTCCCAGTTACTGGGCGAGCCGATTACCGGCACTCAGTTTGCGGGGGGCGGTACCGACGGTTCGATTGCGCAGGCCGCCGGGCTGCCTACCATGGACAGCCTGGGTCTGGACGGAAAAGGCGCTCACTCTTCGCGCGAATCCAGCACCTTGCAGTCGTTGGTCGCCCGCAGCAAGCTGATCGCGGTAATGCTAAACCGTTATATCGACTGATTGCCCATTTTCGCAGCCTGCTTCAGCGGCCCGCCAATCAGCAGAAAACAACGTGAACATTTGTCACATCAATGTCGCCAAGAGTTTTCGCGGTGGTGAACGACAGTCACTGCTGTTGATGTCCGAACTCGCCGCCTTGGGGCAGCAACAGCGGGTCATTCTGCGAGCCGGTTTGCCGGTGGAGCAAAAGGCTCGGGCAGCCGGGTTAAACACCGTTGCGGTAAAACACCCGCTGCTTGCGCGCAAGCGCTGGTTCAGTGGCATTGACCTGATTCATGCGCACGAAGCCAAGGGCGCGTGGCTCGCGCACCTCGCCCATCGTCGTTTTGGTATTCCCTATGTGCTGACCCGGCGCGTCATGAAAAAGCCCGGAGACCACTACCTGAACCGACAGACTCTGTCCAGGGCCAGCCAGGTAGTGGCGATTTCCAGCGCGGTCGAGCGGGCTGTCAGTGGATTTACTGACCGCATCATTCGCATCCCGAGCTGCTATGCCAGCCTGGAAGTGAACCCGACTACTTTGAGCGAAATCAAACAACGTTATCAGGGTAAATTTCTGATTGGCAACGTGGGTGCATTGGAGAACGTTGATAAAGGACAGATTCATCTGCTGAATATTGCCCGGCAGCTAAAAGAACGCATTCCCAACGTACATATTATTTTTCTCGGCACCGGCAGCGATCGTGAGTGGTTTTTACAACGCAGCGCAGACCTGCCCCACGTTGAATTTCTGGGCTTCCAGCAGGACGTCGGCAGTTATCTGGCTGCATTGGATCTGTTTGTGTTTCCGTCATTGCGAGAAGGTCTGGGCTCCAGCCTGCTGGATGTTATTCAAGCCGGTGTTCCCATTGTTGCCAGCGATACTGGAGGCATTCCCGACATCATTCAACACGAGCACAACGGCCTGCTCACACCCCCTGGCGATGAGCCGGCATTACTCACAGCGATTACCCGCCTGGCAGCCACTCCCGAACTGGGCGCGCAGCTTGCCGACACAGCATTGGCCGGGCTTGAACGTTTTTCACCCAAGGTCTCTGCAAAAATGCACATCGAACTTTACCAATCGATTGTGCGCGAATAGTGACTACTGCTGGTATGCTTGGCATCCTGATCCACTGGGAGAACAATAATGACTCAATCGCTGTTGGCGCCCGCCGCCGTACTGATTCTCTGGTCACTGCTTATGCTGCTTTGGGTAGTGTTTACCCGCTTCCCGGCCTTCAAAAAAGCAGGTATTGACCTGCAGTCCGCCCCACCAGGCGGTCGCTACGTTGACGTGGAAAGCGCCATGCCTCCAGAGGTCAACTGGAAAGCCCACAACTTCAACCACCTGATGGAACAACCCACGCTGTTCTATGCAGTTATCGCAGTTCTCTCTCTGGCAGGCGCGGGCACTGACACCAATGTTATGCTGGCCTGGGGCTACGTCGCGTTTCGGATTCTGCACAGCCTGTGGCAGTCACTGGTGAACACCATCCCGATACGCTTTCTATTTTTCCTGCTCAGCACAATCTGCCTTTTTGTATTAGCTGTGAACGCAGTGCGCGCAACCCTGTGATCAATTCCGGGGTGCAATTCCGGGGCAATTCCGGGGACAGTTTACCTAACCACCCCACTTGATTTATCCTTGGAAGTGATCACTTAAAATCTGTCTACAATACACGGAGAGTTACCATGGCAAGGATGCCACGACTGGTTGTTCCGGGTTACCCTCACCATGTAACCCAACGCGGCAACCGCAGAATGAAAACCTTTTATAACAGGGACGATTATCGGTTCTACCTGGAGTTGCTTAGGGATGCCAAAGATGACGTCGGAGTAGAGGTTTGGGCGTATTGCCTTATGCCAAACCATGTTCATCTGGTGGTAGTCCCGGAAAGCAAGGAGAGCTTGGCACAGCTTTTTCGCCACGTACATCGTCACTATACCAGGCGCATTAACTTCAGAATGAACTGGCGAGGCCATTTGTGGCAAGAGCGGTTTCATTCATTTGTGATGGATGAGAGCTACTTACTCGCAACGGTTCGATACACAGAGCGGAATCCAGTCCGCGCAGGCTTATGCTTAACCGCGGCTGATTGGGAGTGGTCTAGCGCTAGAGCGCATATTGAACGACAGGATGATGGCGTTGTCAGCGTAAGTCCCATGTTGAAACGTATTGGCAACTGGCACGCATACCTCGCCTCTGATCAAAACGGCGACCTTACCGAGCGAATTCGGCTACATTCTAGGACGGGTCGCCCCGCTGGAGGCGATAGGTTCATAGATCACCTGGAGGATATGACCGGAAGAACTCTCAAGCATAAGAAGCCTGGGCCAAGGGCTGGAGTTAGGTAAACTGTCCCCGGAATTTACGGAATTTAGAGCGTGAGTTTAATTCGCAAACTCTTCTTACCTTTGTTGATCGTGATGCTACTCGCCTGCACCATTCTGTTATTGGGTGACAGGGACCAAGCCATGCTGGATGATGCCGGCCTGCTTGCCGAGGTTCCCGATATACCAGATGCAGCGAACAGCTACCGCCATGTTCTGGCAATACTGCCGGACCTCACGCAAGACCTTGAAAACGCTGCAGGGTCGGCGATAGGTCGCTTCTCGACGAGTGAAATAGATTCTGTCGCAATACTAAGCAGGCAGGCTATTGACTCTCGTTATTTCGATGTGGTGCAGAAAGTGAACAGGAGTGACTCTTTTCAGCTGCCTCTTCCTTTCACACCCAAAGAATCTGCCTACAGCGAGCTATTGCATATGCTTAAATCGCTTGTCATGAGCGCGATGGCCTTGGCCAAGTCCGGCGAGCAGAACCGCGCTGTTTCACGCCTAGAGGCGAGCCTGCAGTTTGCGCACCGCATCCAATCGGAACAAAACCATACCCTTATGAGTTATCAAATAGGTGCTACTGGAAAAGAGTATGTGCTGCAAGCCATTCACCAACTTACCAGTGAACGGCTGCTAAACGACCGGCAGTTAAGGCGCTTGCAGAAGGAGCTTGAGCAGCTACCAAAAGGACAGCAGGACGGAATGAGAGAGACTTTTGCAGGTGAATTCAAGTTTGCCTACGAATTTTCTGAACAACAAAGAAAATCGATGAGCAACGCCCGCATCAAAGCCTGGCCCTATCGACTGTGGTACCGCTACACATTTCATGCCAATACCACGTTCAGCCGGTATGCACGCGAACTGGTTGCGCTCAGAAGCTCTACGCTTTCAACCTGCACGAATGATAAAAAAGACTTGGTTCCTTCCCGGGCAGCTGAGAATCGTCCCTTTTATGCCCCACTCCTGCCCAACGACTATGGAGAACGCTACCTATCCGGAACCATCCATTACTCCCGATATGTTGAAGATTGGTGTTACCTGAACAGCAATGTATCCGCGGTGTTGACTCTGGTCGTGCTGGAACGCTACCGAATATCACAGCAGTCACTCCCGGAAACGCTGGCTGAACTAACGCCCGGCTTTATCGCTGCTCTCCCCATAGACCCCTTTTCCCGAAAGAAATTGGGCTATTCGCAAGATCGCCGCTGGATCTATTCTGCCGGCGCAAACGGTAAGGACAACGGTGGTGGCGCGAACGCCGTGTATTCCTACTTTTGTGATCGCCACGAGCCCTGTCGGAACAACCCCACCTGGCCCATCACGGCCTGTTATCCACCTTCGGGGCTGGGCGATCTTGGCTACGCCAAGTGGATAAACACACAGTGTGCCGAACTCGGACTGAAATAGCGCCTGTGTTCTGTAAAGCGGGTTGTTTTACATTTCATCCACAGGGTGCTCTGCCGCCAACTGACTTGAGCGTGAAGACGAGATCTTTGGTGGCCGAACTGCCGAACGCTGGAGTTAGGTATACTGTCCCCGGAAAAGCCCCAAGGGCTGGAGTTAGGTAAACTGTCCCCGGAAAAGATTTTCCCCGGAAAAGAAGAGAAATGGCGTCCCCTAGGGGGTTCGAACCCCTGTTACCGCCGTGAAAGGGCGGTGTCCTAGGCCACTAGACGAAGGGGACGCAGCGAAGCGTCAACTATGAGCGCCAAAAAAGAAGGCGGTATTGTACATAAGCGCAGGCGGAATTCAAGCAGCTTTGTGCACTGAACAGAAAAGCCATCGAACCCACCCAAAAGCCGGGTGTATTGCCCGGAGTACACAGGGCCCGGGCATCATCCGGGCCTTCGGTGAACCGAACACTCCTTAAGGCGTTACCTCAGTGTCGATAGCGGCGCTCATAGCCATACTGCAGGTATATTTCACTCGGCCGATAGTGCAGGTAGCGGTGCGCCTTGCGAACCTGCCGATGCGCTCGGTAGTCCGGGCAGTATCGATCGTGGCGATGAATATAGTGGCCGTGATGGCCGCGCCGCCCATGCCGGTAGGTTTGTTTATGTGGCCGGTGGTGGTCATAGCCTGAATGCACGCTGATCCGAAATGCCACCCCACTGTCGTAGTGCGCTGCCACCGGCAGGGACAGCCCAGCCGCGGCCACCGACAAAGCCAGTATCGCTATCTGCGTTCTCATACTTCCTCTCTTAGTGGCCACGCCACCCAATGCTGAACACAGTCTCAGGCTAGGCGCCGCTGGCTGAATCAGCGCTGAACCTGAAACAGGCAATTTACGAAGGTTTGCACGGCAAGGCTTTGCAGAACAGGCAATGATCAGTATCCTTACGGTGAATCAAATGCGGAGTGAGATCCATGCAAAAAATCGACAAGTTCCTAATGGCCGTGTGTTTAAGCTCTGCCAGTACTCTAAGCTGGGCCGACTGCGAGCGGCCTGATCGTCCGACCGTACCCAATGGCGCGGAGTCAACCATGGAACAGATGGTCGAAGGCCAGACGGCCGTAAAAGCCTATGTTGCGGCGGGAGACGAGTTCATCGCCTGCCTGGAAGAAGCGGAAAAATCAACCATTGCGGCAATCGACAAAGACGATGAGGAAGCAATGGCGGCGGCTCAGGCACAGAATGCCGAGCGCATAAAAACCCATAATGAAATGGTTGATGAAATGCAAACCGTAGCCGGTGAATGGAAAGAATCCATGACCGCATTCAAGGCGAAAAGCAACTAAGCAGTCTGGTGCAGCAGGCGCCGTTTTGCGCGCCTGCCTACCCTTTTTTTATTTGCTTATCAACCAGCAACGATGTGCCGGCGGCGGCCGTTGAAAGTCCGCATCCAAGGTACGCTCGGTCACTTCCTGCAGCGTACACTCGTCCTGCAGTGTCTGATCAAGCCGAAACTTGCGACGGTTGGTTGAAAAAACCAGCGTGCCCTGGCTGCTCAACAGAGCCAGGCATTGCCGGATCAGCAGCGCATGATCACGCTGTATGTCCAGCACCGTTTCCATTCGTTTCGAATTTGAGAAAGAAGGCGGATCCAGAAGAATAAGATCGAATTGTTGCCGGCACTCGGCCAGCCACTGCTGGCAGTCCGCTTGCACCAGCTCATGGCGCCGCTGATCCAGTTGATTGCAAGCCAGGTTATCCGCCGCCCACGACAGGTAGGGCCTTGACAGGTCCACGCTGGTGCTCGCGGACGCACCGCCCAGCGCTGCACTGACCGTCGCCGCAGCGGTATAACAGAACAGGTTCAGAAAGTGCTTGCCAGCAGCCATTTCACGAATAAGGCGGCGCACCCCACGGTGGTCCAGAAACAGCCCGGTATCATGATAGTCTCGCAGGTTAACCAGATACCTGGCCCCGGCTTCATTCACTGACAGCCGCTCGCTGCCCTGCCCCGTGCGGCTGTACTGCGTTTTGCCTTTCTGGGGTTGCTTTTTCTTGTAGTGCAGCCGCTCGCTGCTGCAGGCCAGCACCTCTGCCACGGTAGCCAGGGTTTGTCGGGTGCGCATCGCCACCCTGGCAGCGTCTACCGTGTCCGGTGCAGCCCGTTCAGTAATCACCACATGGTCCGCATAACAGTCCACCGTCGAATTGAATTCCGGCAGGTCAGCATCGTACAGTCGAAAGCAATTACTCTGATAACGCTTTATTGCCGGGCGCAATCGCTTGCGATTTTTACGCAGGCGATTGGCCAACTCATCATTGATGTCGGCGTGCGCACTTACCTTCGTCGGTTCGCCCACTCGCTTGGCCCCAGCACCCGCAGGTCGCTGCGCCGCAATCCCATAAGTGCGCAACTGGCAGTCAAGCGGGCCGTTTCGAAAGCGATACTGTTTGTCCACTCTAAGCCGCAGAGCATCTAACAGCGCTTCATCATCAGACAGTACCGCAGCGCGCCAGTTGGCGAAGTCGTTTTTCAGGCTGGCGCCCAGGCCTGCGTACAACGCTGACAAGTCCTGGTCCTGGCCAATTCGCTCACCATACGGTGGGTTGGTCAGCAACAGGCCGCGGTGGCCCGGCCGATCGGCCAACGGGTTGGCTAGTTTGGCAAGCTCAGCCGGAAGCAACTCAAACAGCTCGGCCAGGTCCAGACGCGCTGCGCTCTGCCGGGCTTGTTCAAGCAATGGTGCATTGCGGTCGAAGCCGAAAAAGCGAATGTTCTGCTGCCGAGCAGTCTCCACCCCCCGGGCATGGCGTTCACTGGCGGCTAATAGTGCGGTTTGCCAAAGCTCAGGACGATGCAAGGCCCAACCCTCAAAGCCCCAGCGAGAACGCAGCAAGCCAGGCGCTGTGTCGCTTGCCAGTATGGCCGCTTCCAGCAGCAATGTGCCCGAACCACACAAGGGATCGAGCATGACGGTCGCCGGCTGTTGACCCGCTTCGTTCAACAGCGCCGGCCACCCACTGCGCTGCACAATCGCAGCAGCGAGGTTTTCCTTAAGCGGTGCGGCACCGCCGCTCCCACGATAACCGCGCCGATGCAGGCTGTCGCCGCTGAGATCAAGCGCTACACTCAGCCGCCCCCTGGCAAGATGAGCGTTAATTCGCAGGCCGGGGTTTTGCCGGTCCACGGATGGTCGTTGGCCAGCTGAATAACGGTCGACTATCGCATCTTTGACCAGTTGCGCACCGTACTGGCTGTTGCGAATCGCCCCTGATGTTCCAACAAAGTCCACCACAAAACTCACTGGCTGAGCGTCGTTGCTGTGGGCAAAGGTTTCCGGCCAATTGATGGCCGCGACAGCCCGATATACATCATCCACACTGCTCACCCGGCTGCTGAGCAACTGCAGCAACACTCGACTCGCCAGTCGTGACCAGAGACAAACCTGGTAAACACCCGCCAGGTCGGTTTCAAGTTCAACGCCGCCGAGCCGGCGCCGGGTCAAAGGCAAGCCCAATTGCTGCAACTCAGAGTCTAACAATTCTTCTAAATAGCGCGGACAGCTGAGAAACAGTTTAAAAGGCGGATGATGGACTGCAGTCATTGCGCCATTATAGGGCAATCACGGCTCGCCGAGTTGAGTACCGCCGGGGCCTGCGCCCCGGCGAGGTTTTGCAGGCCAGGCGTCAGGCCGCGCTGGACGGCCGGCTCTGCTCAGCCAGGTCTGCCAGCGCCCGATTGGCAACCGTGTAGATTGAGAAATCCGCCGTGTTCGCCGCACGCACTTCGCTGACCAGATGCTGCCACCGGCCAACCGCATCCGAAGAGGCGCTCAGCCAGTCGGCGATACTGGACTCCACGTCCACGTCGTCGCGGGCACTCAGCCGGGTCAGAACACTGGAGGTAATATTGCCCTGTTGCGACTCCAGATCATCGCGATACGCCTCACGCGCCAGCGCCTGCCACTGCGATTTAACTGGCAGATCAGAGATCTGCTTGTGAAACCAGTGCAGCTCCAGACAGTCACCGAGGCTGAAATAGGTATCGGCCACCACGGCCGCGTTGATATCGCTGTCGTTGGCTGCCTCGGCAATGCTCAGTGCGGAGTACAGGCTTGGTGCCGCTGCAATGAAATGGGCCAGCTGCGGGGGCACCTGCTCGTTTTGCAGGCTCTCCTGGCGCTGCTGCCAGGCATCGCGCATGTGACCTTTCAGGAAATTACCCAGGTTTTCGCTGATCGCGTTCACACTGGGGCGGAAACGTTTGACCTCATTGGCCGGGTTACAAGCCCCTCGCCGATGACGCAGAAACCAGTAACTGGCCCGGCGCATCAGCCGCATCAGGTCAGACATCAGGTTCATTTGCAGCTGGGCATCCACTTTATGGTCCAGCGCTTCGATCATACGCCAGTACTTGGGCACCGAGAACACATCCCGAGCCGACAGGTAGGCCAGCGCCACGTCACAGCTACTGATGCCCGGAGTTTGCTGCATCCGGTCAACAAAGGTTATGCCCATGTGATTGACCATATCGTTAGCCAGCTGCGTTGCGATAATCTCACAGCGCAGCTTGTGGCCGGTCACGCGCTCATGAAATTCGTGATTGAGGCGGCTCGGAAAGGCGGTCTGCACAATATTGGCAACGTACTCGTCCTGGCAGATTGCGTCACCGCAAAGCTCTTCCTTCAGTTGCGATTTAATGTAGGAAATCAGCACCGACAATTCCGGACGAGTGAGCTTGCTACCCTGCGCATCGCGCTCCAGCAACTCCTCTTCACTGGGCAGAAACTCCAGTGCCCTGTCCAGCTTGCCCTGCTCTTCCAGGTGGTTCATCAGTCGCCGGTACTCGGCAAAGCGTTTTTTCGCTTCGCGCTCGGCAATACTGATCGCCTGTACCTGCATATAGTTGTTTCGCAACACCAGCGAGGACACCTCATCGGTCATGTCGGCCAGCAGGGCCTGCCGCTGCTTTTCGGTCATATCGCCGGCGACCATCACATCGTGCAGCAGAATTTTGATGTTCACCTCGTGGTCGGAACAATCCACGCCGGCTGCGTTGTCGATAAAGTCAGTATTTACCGCGCCACCATTCAGGGCAAATTCGATGCGGCCCAATTGAGTCACGCCAAGATTGCCACCCTCACCGATCACCTTGCAGCGCAGTTCCTTCCCATTGACCCGCAACACATCGTTGGCTTTATCACCAACATCCGCATGCGATTCACTACTCGCTTTGATATAGGTACCGATTCCGCCGTTCCATAGCAGGTCAACCGGCGAGCGCAGCAACGCACTGATGAGCTCATTGGGTGACAGCTGGTCAGCTGAAATGTCGAAGGCCTGCTTCATTTCCGCACTGATGGGGATGGACTTGGCACTTCGCAGAAATACCCCACCGCCTTTGGAAATCAGCTCGCGCTGATAGTCTTCCCAACTGGAGCGTTCGAGTTTGAACAACCGTTCCCGCTCGGTGAAGCTGCTGGCAGCGTCCGGGTTCGGGTCTATGAAAATATGTTGGTGATTGAAAGCGGCTTTCAGACAGATATGTTGACTCAGCAACATGCCATTACCGAACACATCACCCATCATGTCGCCGATGCCAACCACGCTGAAATCAGTTTTCTGAACGTCTATGCCGCGCTCGCGAAAATGACGCTGTACCGATACCCAGGCACCTTTGGCAGTAATACCCATGCCTTTGTGGTCATAACCGATGCTGCCACCGGATGCAAAAGCGTCGCCTAACCAGAATTGATAGTCAGCAGAGAGGCCATTGGCAATATCCGAGAATGTCGCCGTACCCTTATCCGCCGCAACCACCAGATACGGGTCGTCCTCGTCGTGACGAACCACCTCTTCCGGTGGCACAATCTCGCCATCAACAATATTGTCGGTGACATCCAGCAAGCCGGAGATAAAGCTACGATAGGCGGAAATTCCCATTTCCTGACGCTGCTCGCGGCTGGCATCGGCCGGAATGGTTTTCGCCACAAAGCCACCTTTTGCACCGACCGGCACAATCACCGAGTTTTTAACCTGCTGAGCTTTCACAAGCCCCAGCACTTCGGTTCGAAAATCTTCCCGACGGTCCGACCAGCGCAGTCCACCGCGGGCCACCTTGCCACCACGCAAATGCACACCTTCAACCTGCGGTGAGTACACAAAAATTTCGAACATGGGCACCGGTGCGGGAATGTCTGGTATCTGCCCGGGCTGCAGCTTAAAGCTGAAATAAGGCTTCAATTCGCCGTCCTGCCCATGCTGGAAATAGTTGGTTCGTGCAGTCGCTTTAATCAATGCCAGGTATTGCCGAAAGATGCTGTCTTCATTGAGGTTTTCAACCGCATCAATTTCCTCATGGATCGCGTTCAATAGGCTTTGCTCGGCCTCCCCGCGAGCTGCGGCATCGCAGGCCCGTGGTTCAAAGCGGCACTTGAACAGCGCTACCAGTTGATTGGTGAGTACCAGGTATTTGCCCAGCGTTTCGGCGATGTACGTTTCGCGAAAGTTAAAGCTGATCTGCCGCATGTAACGCGCGTAAGCACGCAGCAGAGCAATCTCACGCCAATCCAAATCGGTGCCCAGCAACAGCTTGTTAAAGGCGTCGCTTTCGGCATCGCCATGCCAAACCCGCTGGAAGGCTTCCTGGAATTTGTCGCGTACATCGTCCAGGCGAATCTGTTCGGCCAGGCTGTAACTCAGGCTGAAATCATACATCCACACGCTGTGGCCATTGCTCAGCCGCACCTGATAAGAGCGGTCACCACGCACATGCACCCCCATGTTCTCAAGCGGCGGCAGCAGGTCAGACAGTGCCAGCGGCTGATTCAGGTGGTAGAGCCTAAAGTGCAGCATGTGATCCGGCTCTTCCGGCACCCGATACACTTTCATCGCCAGGCGGTTATTGTCGTCCAGCGATTCGAACTTTTTAATGTCGCCAATCGCCGAGCGCGGATCAAAGTCTTCCTGATACCCAGCCGGAAATGCGCTGGCATAACGGCGCGCCATCGCGGTCCCCCGCTCCTCGCCGAGATCATCCAGCAGGGCCGTTTCCAGCCTGTCTGACCACTGCTGGGCGGCTTCAAATACTTTATTGCGCAGCTTCTCTTCGTCGAATTGCTGTTCCTGAGCCGGGTCTACCCGGAAGACGAAATGCGTGCGAGTCAGAATGGATTCGGAAAAATACGTCGTGAAATCGGCATCCCTGGCGGCAAAAGCATCTGAGAGAATACTTTCGATACGGGTTCTGACTTCGGTTTTGTACATGTCACGCGGCGTATACACCATCACGCTGATGAACTTGCCAAAGCGATCGCGCCGCAAAAACATGCGCAGCTTGCGGCGCTCCTGAATGCGCCAGACCCCCATCAGGGTTTGCAGCAACTCCCCGGTGGCACAATGCACAATTTCATCGCTCGGAAAGGTATTGATGATCTGGCGAAGTTTCTTGCCATCATGGCTGTTCATGTCCAGACCACTGGCCTGCTCTACCGCCGCTATTTTGTCGCGCCAGACAGGCACGCTACTCGGGTCAGCGTTATAGGCCTTGGAGGTGTACAAGCCGAGAAAGCGGTGTTCAATGAAGGCACCGGAGTCGGCATCCGGCACCCGCACAATCACATAATCAGGATAGGCATCGCGATGCACCCGGGAGCGCACGGCCGATTTCGAAAAGCCCAGCAGGTCGGCGCTCAAATCGGCATGCTTGCTGGGCTGTTTCATTTCCTGCAGCAGGTCTTCAGCGTACTGCTCTGCAGCGCTGGCAAACAGGCCCTTACCGCCTTGAGTCAGCTTGGATTTACCGGGCAGTTTGCCATTCACACGATAGCTCTGGTAACCCAGAAACGTGAAGTGGTCATCCACCATCCATTGCAGAAAATCGGTGGCATTGCGAACCATCTTCTGCTCATGGGCGGAGGCATTTCCCAGGCGTTTTTTCAAATCCTGCTTGAATCCATTGGCCAGCTCAGTGGCGCAAGCCCGCATATCACCAAAGTCGGTAACCACGGCGCGCACATCGGCCAGAACAGCCTGCAGGCTGGCCTCCAGCTCGGCAAAGGTGTTGTCCCCACTTTGGCGGGTCAACTCCATAAACACCAGCGCTTCCTGGCGAACATTACTGTCTTCCTCGCGCTGCAGTCTGGTCTGCGGAGTTTGCACACCTCGCAGCAGACCGGAGCGATCGCGGGCAACCGTCATCAGCGTGCTGTGAATATTGTGGATGGCAATTCCGCGGCGGTTCAGCTCGATCCGAATGGAGTCGACAATAAACGGTGAATCTTCCACCAGGGCCGCCAGCACAGTGCGCTGCGATTGCCAACCGTGCTGCTCGAAATCCGGGTTGAACAGGCAGATTTTCGCGTCCTGGCCGGCAAAACTCTGCACAAAACGCCACAGCTGATAAGTGGTCGCATATACGTCCTGCGGGTCACGCTCGCGCAATTCCTCGGATGAGGACACGCTGAAAAAGGTCTTTACGAAGGGAATGAGCTGCTCGCGTTCTGAGCCCTCCACCCGGCGGTCGACGTGTTGCAGTATTTGTTCGACCAGTTCTGCGTTGCGTGGAGTATTCATGGTTGCCATAATCGATCCTTTGAAGTAGTTCCTTCCCCTGATTAAATAGTAGGCACAATGACTACCAAGTGAGTCACAAGCGATGCGGGAATTGCTGCATTTTTGACCGAAGTCACACGCATTAAGAGACAAGACAGACAGTTATGACGGAAACACTGGGTGCAGTACAAACTTTGCGACGCTGGCTGGGCCAGCAAATCATTGGCCAGAGCGAGCTGATCGACCGCCTGCTGATCGCGCTGCTGGCCGACGGCCACCTGCTCGTGGAAGGCGCGCCGGGTCTGGCCAAGACCAAGGCGATCAAAATGCTCTCCGAGGGGATTGAGGGCGACTTTCAGCGGGTTCAGTTCACTCCGGACCTGTTGCCGGGCGACATTACCGGCACCGAAGTGTTTCGCCCGCAGGACGGCAGCTTTCATTTTCAAAAAGGCCCACTGTTTCACAACCTGGTTCTGGCCGATGAAATCAACCGCGCCCCGGCCAAGGTTCAGTCTGCGCTGCTGGAGGCTATGGCCGAGCGGCAGATCAGCGTGGGCGGCACCAGCTATTCACTGCCGCCGTTGTTTCTGGTGATGGCCACTCAAAACCCGATCGAGCAGGAAGGCACCTACCCGTTGCCTGAAGCTCAGCTGGACCGCTTTTTAATGCACGTCACGGTGGACTATCCCAGCAGTGAAGCAGAGCTTGAAATTTTGCGCCTGGTTCGCAATGAGCAGCGCCACAGCTATGAGCCCCCCGCACAGCGTTTATCGCAGGCTGACCTGTTTGCGGCCCGAACAGCCACCCTGGACCTGCACATGGCCGATGCGGTGGAGGAATATATCGTTGCGCTGACCATGGCCACCCGGCGCCCGGGCGCTTACAGCCAGCAGCTGGCTGGCTGGATCGATTATGGCGCCAGTCCACGGGCGACGCTGGCACTGGACCGCTGCGCGCGTGCCCTTGCCTGGCTCAACGGCAAAGAGTATGTCAGCCCGGACGACGTACAAGCGGTGATTCACGACGTGCTGCGCCACCGCCTGATTCTAAGCTACGAGGCCGAAGCAAACGGGGTCGACGCCGACAGCGTCATCAGCGAATTGCTGGCCCAGGTTCCCGTCGCCTGACGTGCCTGGCAAACAACCGCACAACGGCGGCCTGCGTGGTGCCGTCACCCACCAGGCCGATTTGATTGCTCTGCGCTTTCGGGCACGGATTCAGCTAAGCACGCATAAGCGCAGCCTCAGCGCGTTGGCCGGCCCCTACCGATCGAGCTTTCGTGGCCGTGGTATGGACTTTGAAGAGGTTCGCAATTATCAACCGGGCGACGACGTGCGCTCGATTGATTGGCGGGTAACCGCGCGCACCGGAGACGCGCATACCAAGGTGTTCCGGGAAGAACGGGAGCGGCCGGTATTCATCGTGGTTGACCAACGCCGCTCACTGTATTTTGGCAGCCAGCGTTGCTTCAAATCCGTACTGGCTGCCGAACTGGCTGGCCTGCTGGCCTGGTCCGCGCTGCAGCAGGGTGATCGGGTGGGAGGACTGGTTCTCAGTTCTGACGATATGCTCGAAGTGCGCCCGAAACGCGCCAGAAGCAGTGTTCTTCGGCTGCTACACTCAGTGCATGAAGCCAATAATAAGCTGGCCGACACAGCGCGCCAGCCTGTGCCGGACAATACCCGCATGACCGCCGCTCTTGAAGAAAGCCGACGCCTCAATAAACCGGGAGCCGCCGTTTTTTTGATCAGTGACTTTACTGATTTTGACGCTGACAGCAGCAAGCAATTGTTTCACCTGGCCCGCCACAACGAGGTCACAGCCATTATGGTCTCAGACCGCTTGCAGGCTGAATTGCCACCGGCGGGTCGCTACGAGGTTAGTGACGGGCAGCGACGGGCGGTGCTCGCAACCGCGAATCCGGCCCTGCAACAGGCCTATCGTGACGATTTCCAACAATGGCAGCAGCAATGCCGCACCGCTATGGCGCGCAGCGGCGTGCCGCTGATCACAGTGCAAACCGGGGATGACGCACTGGGCGAATTGCTCAAGTACTACGCCTACCAACGCGGGGCCTGACAGCATGGGGCAGGATCCGCTGGCGCAACTGCGCGACATACATTTGCCGGACGCTATCAGCTGGTGGCCACCAGCCCCAGGTTGGTGGCTGGTGGGCGCAATTTTTGTGGCGCTGCTCGTGTACGGGCTGTGGCGCTGGCTGAACGAACATCGCAACAACACTTACCGGCGCCAGGCGATCAGCGAACTGGAACAGGCCTGGAAACAGTACCGCAGCAACCATGACGGCCAGGCGTACGTAAAGTTGTGCAATATCGTGCTGCGCCGGGCAGCCCTGCACCGCGATTCCGTCAATCGCCGGGCAATCGCACCGCTGGCAGGGCGTGAATGGTTTGACTATTTGGATTCCTGCTGCAAACAGGCCGTGTTTGCAGGTAATATCTCGGCTGACTTGTACGAAGCGCAATACCGACCGCATAATGCAGACCAGGCCCAGCATGACCTCCGCGACTTTCACAAAGCGTCGCTCAAATGGCTTAAAAGCCACCCCTGATCCTATTTCGGACACGACCAGACGGTTTCCATCGGCGAACTATGTTTGAATTTGAATGGCCGTGGGTTCTGCTGCTATTGCCGCTGCCGTGGCTGGTGTACCGCTTTGCCAAGCCAGTGGCACAGCAGCGCGCCGCTTTGTTCACACCGTTTTTTCAGCGTCTGCCACTGAGCGACAAGCAGCAGCACACCGCCCGACAGCAACTGTGGCCACTGCTATTACTGTGTCTGTGCTGGCTGTTGCTGCTGGCCGCTGCGGCGCGCCCCAGCTGGCTGGGCGAGCAGGTCAAGCTGCCGGCCAGTGGCCGCAATCTGATGCTGGCCGTGGATATTTCCGGCAGTATGCAGGTGGAGGACATGCAGCTGAACCAACAGCGGGCCAATCGCCTGCAGGTGGTTAAAAGCGTTGTCGGCGACTTTGTCCAGCAACGCGGTGGCGATCGGCTGGGCCTGATTTTGTTTGGCAGCCGCGCGTATTTGCAAACTCCGCTAACCTTCGACCGCAATACCATGCAGCAGTTACTACAGGAGGCCGAAATCGGCTTTGCCGGGGAAAAGACAGCGATTGGGGATGCCATTGGTCTTGCCATCAAACGCCTGCGGGGTAACGAGGAATCAAGCCGGGTGTTGATTCTGCTGACCGACGGTGCCAATACCGCCGGTGAGGTGCCGCCCCGCCAGGCCGCCGACCTGGCCAGGGAAGCCGGCATAAAAATTTACACCATCGGTATGGGCGCTGAAGAAATCGTGACCGGTGGCATCTTCGGCACCACCTTTGGTGCGCGCAAGCGCAACCCTTCGGCCGATCTGGACGAAGAAACACTGCGCTACATAGCCAGCCAGACCGGGGGTCTGTATTTTCGGGCGCGCGACACCAACGAACTCAGCCAGATTTATGCGGAACTCGACCGCCTGGAGGCGATCGAACAGGAAGCCATGAGTTATCGCCCGAAAAAGTCGCTGTTTCATTACCCGCTGGCAGCCGCGTTGCTGCTAATGCTGATCTGGTTCGTGGCGGATGCCAGCGGACAATTGCTGAGGCGAACCCAGCGTGGCAATTGATCAGTTTCACTTTCTTCGCCCGGAATGGCTGCTGTTGCTGCCGCTGGCCGCCATCATCTGTTGGCTACTGTGGCGCCGCCAACTCACCAGCTCGTCATGGCAAGCAGTTATCGACCCCGGTTTGCTGGACCACCTGCTGGACCGCGAGCAGGGCACGCAACAGCGCTGGCCATTGCTGTGCCTGGCCGCTGCCTTACTGCTCGCAATTCTCGCGCTGGCCGGACCGGCCTGGCATCGTCTGCCACAGGCGGTGGCTCAAAAAGAGGACGCGTTGCTGATTGTTCTGGACCTGTCGCTGTCGATGCGGGCCAATGACATCAGCCCCAGCCGGGTTGAGCGGGCTCAGTTGAAACTGCGCGACGTGTTGGCCGAACGGGAAGAAGGCCTGACCGCACTGATCGTGTATGCCGGTGACGCGCATACCGTGGCCCCGTTCACTGATGACGCGCGCACCATCGAGTCCATGCTGCCGGCACTGCAACCGGAAATCATGCCCAAGCTGGGCAGCCGCCCGGAGTACGCGCTCGCGCTGGGACAACAGTTACTCAGCGACGCTCAGCTCAGCAAGGCCCGGGTTCTATTGGTGACAGATGGCATTCAAGCCGATCAGCTCGACGCCCTGCAAGACGCGCTCGGGCCAGGCATGGCACTGTCCGTGCTGGGCGTGGGCACCCCGGAAGGCAGCCCGATTCCATTGCCCGAAGGAGGTTTCCTCAAGGACGCCAGCGGCGAGATTATTGTCGCCCAACTGGATGAGCCGGGTCTGCAATCAATCAGCAGCCAGCTGGGCGGGCGCTACTCGCCACTGACCGCCAGCCGCCAGGACATTGACCGTCTGCTGCCAGACCAACTGCTTGACCTGGAGATTCGCGACAGCGAGCGTGAGTTTGACGTCTGGCACGATGAGGGTGCGGTGCTGGTTTTGCTGCTGTTGCCTTTTTGTTTGTTGGGTTTTCGGCGCGGCTTGCTACTGCCCTTATTGCTGATCGGCGTTCTCCCCCCACCCGCCCACGCTGATGACGGCGGCAGCTGGTGGGCCGACCTGTGGCAAACCCGCGACCAGCAAGCGCAACAGGCCTTGAGCGCGGGTGACGCCGAACAGGCTCAGAAACTGTTCCGTAACCGGCAATGGAAAGCCAGCGCCGCTTATCGGGCCGGCGACTATGAACAGGCCGGTGAGCTGTTCGGCGAACAGAATGCTTACAACCGCGGCAATGCCCTGGCAAAAGCCGGCGATCTGCAGGGCGCCATTGCCGCCTACGACGAAGTTCTGGCGGCGAATCCAGAACATGAAGACGCCGCCTTCAATAAAAAGCTGCTGGAAGAGTTGCAGCAACAACAGCAACAGAACCAGCAAAACCAAAACAACCAGGACAGCGAGCAGCCGCAGAACAACGACCAGAACCAAGAACAACAAAACCAAAACCAACAGCAACAGCAACAGCAACAAGAGAATCAGGAACAAAACGCAGGGCAAGACAAGGAACAACCGTCCAGCCAGGAAAATCCGCAACAGAATCCGCAAGAAAACTCCGACAACAAAGAGTCGCAAGATCAGCCGCAGGAACACGCTGAGAACGAACAAACACCCCCACCGACTGAACCCCAGGAGGACGGTGAACCACAGAGCGCGCAGGCCCAGGCAAAACCCGATAGCGAACGTCAGCAGGAACTGGAACAATGGCTGCGAAAAGTGCCGGACGATCCGGGCGGCCTGTTGAAAAACAAATTTCGATACCAATATGAACAGAATCGCCGCAGAAGAAAACACTATGACAAAGAAGGCAGCCTGTATTGAACGCTGGCTAATCGCCCTGGCGGTGTGCCTGAGCACCCTGCTCTGGTCCGCCGCCGGTCTGGCCGAGGTAACTGCGCGCACCGACCGCCAGCAAATCAGCGTGGATGACAGCTTTACCTTGATTCTAAGCAGTACAAAAATGTCGATATTCGACAGCCCCGACCTGACGGCACTGGAAAAGGACTTCGAAATTCTCGGCACCAGCCGCAACAGTCAGCACAGCATCATCAATGGCCGCACTCAATCGTCGATGGAATGGCACATCAGCCTGGCGCCGAAACGCGAAGGCGCCCTGGTGATTCCACCGATTGAAATCGATGGCGAAACCACCCAGGCGCTGGTGGTCGAAGTGTCTGCCAGTAAAATCAGCCAACAAAGTGGCGGCTTTGAGCCGGTGTTCATGCAGTCGGAGGTCGATAGCGAGTCACTCTATGTACAGCAACAGCTGATTCTCACAGTCAGAATTTATTACGGTGTTGCACTGAGCCGCGGCGCCCAGCTGAGTGAGCTCGAGGTGCCCAATGCGGTTGTGAAACAACTTAACGAATCAGCCTATGAGACCCGGCTGAATAACATGAACTACAACGTGCACGAAGTGAAGTATGCGATTTTCCCGCAACGCAGCGGTACTTTGGAAATACCGGCCCTCACCTTCAGTGCCAACCTGTCCACTGGAAGACGCAGTGGCTCACTGTTCGACAACTTTGGCAGCCTGTCGCGAGGGCGCCCGATCAGAGTGCGTTCTGAAATCCATGCGGTAGAGGTCACTCCTCGCGCTGCACAATTCAGCGGGCAGCACTGGCTGCCGGCGGAACAGGTCAGCATTATTGAGAACTGGAGTAAAGACCTGGACAGTATCAAGGTTGGCGAACCGCTCACCCGCACATTGATCGTGGAAGCCCGAGGCCAGCAGGCCAGCCAGCTGCCGCCGTTGAACATTGGTGAAATTCCAGGCGCCCAGCAATACCCGGACCAGGCGGAAACCGCTGATGAAGACAGCTCAATGGGCGTCACGGGCACCCGCATTGAGAGTGAAGCCATCATCGCCACAACGGGTGAACTGAGAATACCCGAGGTGCGGCTGCCCTGGTGGAATACCCAAAGCAATCGCGAAGAAGTTGCCGTCATTCCCGCACGCACATTGAAGGTTGCCGGTACGCCCATACCCAGCACGCCGGCAACCCAAAGCCAGGTAGCACCTGCAAGCAAGCAGTCGGCACAGGCTCCAGAGCAGCAAGCCCCCCTACAAAACCGTATTGGCGTGAGTTCCGTATGGCGAACCACAACCTGGCTGGCGGTGCTGCTGTGGCTGGCAACACTGGGCTATGCGCTGTGGCTTCGTCAGAGCAAAGGCCCGATTTCGGCACCGCTTGTACCGGGCAAACCGCGCGCATCAATGAAAGAGTTAGAGCAGGCCTGCAGCGGCAACCAGCCGTCTGCCATTCGCGCAGCGCTGATCAACTGGGCTCGAGCGCACACCGGTAAACCCTCATTGAGTTCGCTGGCATCCATCAGCGCCTACTTCGATGATGCCGCCCTCAGCGCCAGCCTGAAAAACCTGGACGAGGCTCTGTATCAACCGGAGCGAGCGGGCAACATCAACGGGCCGGAAATACTGGCTGCCCTGAAGCGGGCGGTCGAACAAGGTCAGCAGCACCGCAAGCCGAAACGCCCGGTTGACCTGCAACCGCTGTACAAAGCCTGATGAGCGGGTTTACTGCAGTGACTTGCTGACTACTTCATAAACGTCTTTCGACAAACTGTCCGAGGCGGCTATCCTCTGCAGCGCCTGCTGCATCTTCTCCTGCAATGGCAGGGTGTATTTGCGCCACTTGCTCAGCGGGCCAAGTAAGCGGGCCGCTATTTGCGGGTTACGTTCATTCAATTCCAGCACCTGATCGGCCAGAAATTCATAACCCGAGCCATCCGGATTATGAAAATTAATCAGGTTCTGGCCGCAGAAAGCCCCGACAACCGCACGCACTTTATTTGGGTTGCCGGCGTCGTAGGCCGGGTGCTGCAATAACTGCTTGACCGTGGCCAGGCCATTGGGCAACTGGGCGCTGGCCTGCACCTGCAGCCATTGGTTAAGCACCAGGCTTTCATGCTGCCAACGCTGATAGAAAGCGTCGAGCGCTTTCTGGCGGGGCAGCTGGGCTGCATCGGCCTTGCTCACCACCAACTCGCGCAGCGCAGCGTAGGTATCGGTCATATTATCGGCATTCGCGAACTGCAGCTCACAGCGGGCTATCTGCGCTTCGCTGCCGATCAGCGCAAGATAGGTCAGGCAGGTGTTGCGCAAAGCCCGCCGGGCAATCTGACCGGCTTCGGGCTGATAGACCTCCCGCACCGCGTTGCTTTCATACACCTCAACCAGCTCAGCTTCAAGGCTGCGGGCAATTTCGCGGCGCGCGAACTCTCGACAGGCATGAATCGCGTGCACGTCAACCGGTTGAATCACTTCTGCAATGTAAGCCTCGGACGGCAGGCTCAGCATCATCGACACCATCGCGCGGTCCAGTTGCTCATCGGCCAGTACCGCCCGATAGGCGTCCACCAGCTTGCTGTCCATCTGCAAGGCATCGCCATTCTGATACGCTTTTACCAGACGTTTGAGCTCGCGCAGTGCCAGGGTCTGGCTGGCATCCCAGCGGGCAAAGCCGTCATCGTCGCGCTGCATCAAAAACAGCAGGTCTGCGTCACTGTAATCGTAGTGCATTTTAACCGGTGCGGAAAAACCGCGCAGCAGTGACGGTACCGGGCGCTCAGGCAGGTTCTCAAACACAAACTCCTGCTCAGCCTCGGTCAGATTCAGCACCACCTCGGTATTGTCGGCCCGCTCCGCATTGCTTTCAGGAGCCGAGTCGCGCAAGGTCAAGGCCAGCTTACCGGCGTCGCCAAGCAGGCTGACGGCCACCGGAATATGAAATGGCTGCTTGTCTTCCTGACCCGGTGTGGGTTCGCAGCTTTGTTGTATCGTTAAGGTATAACGGCTGCTTTCAGCGTCCCAGGCACCAGTAATATGCAGTTGTGGGGTACCTGCCTGTGAATACCACCGGCGGAACTGGCTCAGGTCTTTGCCGCTGGCTTCTTCCATGGCTTGCACGAAATCATCGGTAGTCACCGCCTGGCCGTCGTGGCGTTCAAAATACAGGTCGCTACCCGCTCGAAAATCTTTCTGGCCCAGCAAAGTGTGCAGCATGCGCACCACTTCCGCGCCTTTCTCATAAACGGTCACCGTATAGAAATTGGATATCTCCATGTAGCTGGCAGGCCGCACCGGGTGTGCCATCGGGCCTGCGTCTTCGGCAAACTGGGCGGTGCGTAACAGGGCAACGTCTTCCACCCTTTTCACCGTTCGCGACCCCATATCGGATGAAAACTCAGCATCGCGAAATACCGTAAAGCCCTCTTTCAGGCTGAGCTGAAACCAGTCACGGCAGGTTACCCGGTTGCCAGACCAATTATGAAAATACTCGTGGGCCACAATGGCTTCAACCCGTTGAAACCCCAGGTCGGTCGTGGTTTCCGGGTTGGCCAGAACGCAGGAGGTATTGAATATATTAAGGCCCTTGTTTTCCATCGCGCCCATATTGAAGTCGTCCACCGCAACAATCATGAACACATCCAGATCGTACTCGCGGCCAAACACTTGCTCATCCCAGCGCATGGCCTTTTTTAGCGAACGAAGCGCGTGCTCGCATTTATCCAGATCCTTGCTCTCAACGTACATGCGAAGCTCGATCTTGCGGCCGGAGCAGGTAATAAACTGGTCGGTGATACAGGCCAGATCCCCGGCCACCAAAGCGAACAGGTAGGAAGGCTTGCGGAACGGATCCTGCCAGACTGCCAGTTTTCGGCCGGACGCCAGCTCGCGTTGCTCAATATTATTACCGTTAGACAGCAGCACCGGATATTGCGCGGCGTCTGCTTCTATTTCGGTTGTGAACAGCGACATCACGTCCGGGCGGTCCAGGAAGTAGGTGATCTTGCGGAAGCCTTCGGCTTCACACTGCGTGCAGAACATGCCGCGTGATTTGTACAGGCCTTCCAGGGAGGTGTTGTCTTGCGGGCGAATGCGGGTAATGCACTCCAGTTCGAACGCATCCGGTACATCGGGAATGGTCAGCTTTTCACTGGAAATCAAATATTCGGTGGTTTTCAGGGCCTTACCATCGAGCGACAGCGACAGCAACTCCAGTTCCACACCATCCAGACGTAACGGCGGCCTGGCCGCCTGACCCTCGGCCTGATTACGGCGAATACTCAGCGTGCTGCGCACGATGGTATGCGTTTCCCACAATTCAAAACGCAGGTGAGTTTCATCAATCCAAAATGCCGGTGGCTCGTAGTCGGCCAGATAAATGGTTCGCGGCTGCCCTTCTTTCATCAGTGTTCCAGTGGTAGTTCGGGTTTCAACAATGCAAGTTGAGTTCGTAGCCGGTGTACTTACGCATATTGATCACCCCGCTATCGAAAATCAGATACTGACCTTTAATACCGTGCAGAACGCCCTGTATTTGCGGGGTTTTGTCGGCATTCAGCGAGCTGATCTTTTCCGGGTACTGCTGCACCGGGTAGTTGATCTGAACCGTCTCCTGATCTTCGAGCACCTGCAGCGCCTGCACGCCGAAACGGCTCTGCAAATTCTCCAGACCGGGCGCTATATTGACCAGCAACTCCTCAGCCAGCGCAGCCAGGTCCAAGGGTTCGGCCGGCCCCTTGAGCATGGCCCGCCAATTGGTTTTGTCTGCGATATGGTCTTTGAACAGCACTTCCGCCAGGCCGCTCTGGTGGCGGGTATCCACCGCAAGCACCGGGCGTGCCTGGGTAGCGCCCTGATCAATCCAGCGGGTTGGTACCTGAGTATGCCGGGTAATACCCACCTTGGGCGCCGAGGCATTTGCAAGGTACACAATGTGCTCAATCATGCAATTTTCCTGGCCCCAGTCCGGCTCGCGGCAGGTGCCCTCGGCAAAGTGACATTGCTCGGGTTTGACGATGCAGCTATCGCATTGCGCCAAACGTTTCATACAGGGAAAACAGTACCCCTGGTTAAAACTCTTGTTGGTTTTGCGGCCACAATGGGTGCAAAAAATACGCCCGGTGAAATGCAGTGCAATTTCCTCGCCGATCAGCGGATTCATGGCCACCGCGCCATCACCAAGCGGTAATTCGTAATCCACCGGTTGACCGAGTCGGGAACGCATTTTTTTAATGGGCCCGCCCAGCGGAGTCTGCTCGGCGCTCATTGTTCCGGCCCCCGCACGGTATCCACATCTGAGCCGCTTTTGCAGTGACTGGACGGCAGGTAACCGCTGCGCTGGTCTTCAGGCAGGCTGCGGGCTTCCCAGGCAATCAGAGCCTGCATACACAGTTCCCGCTGCCCGCTGGCCAGGGCCTGGCCGTTCGGCCATTTTCCCGTTTCCACGGCATGGCGTAAATTGACAGCACCCTCCGGGGTCAATTCTTTGAGTATGTCGTCAAGTGTCATAACATTCCCTATCCAGGCTTTCGCCCCAACGCAGTTTGTCCCGGCAGGCGGCATAATAATTGTGTTCCAATGGGTGCACCAGTTTAAAACTGTGCCGCCGTTTGTGTACTCGCACCACATCGCCCGGCGCGGCCGAGAAGTTCACCTGTCCGTCACAGTTCAGTTGCGGGTTAACCGGGTTGTTAGCACCGATGACAATTTTGATGTCACTGTTGCCATCAACCACAATGGGCCGGGTACTCAGGGTATGCGGAAACATCGGCACTACAACCAGAGCGTCCAGTCTCGGGTGCATAATCGGCCCGCCGGCTGACAGCGCATAGGCCGTGGAACCGGTAGGACTTGAAACAATCAGGCCATCGGCACGCTGGCTGTAAACAAAATAATCATCAATATACAGTTCGTACTCAATCATTCGAGCCGACTTACCGGAATCGAGCACCACGTCGTTTACCGCCTGGGATTTACCAATCGGCTGGCCGTCGCGCTCCAATACCGCTTCCAGCAGAAAGCGTTTTTCCAGCTTGTACTCGCCTTTCAGTATTGCGCCAACCCGTTCCTCCACATGATCGGGCAGAATATCGGTCAAAAAACCCAGGCGACCCTGGTTGACCCCCAACAGAGGAATGTCATAACGGGCAAGCTCACGCGCCGCACCCAGCAGAGTGCCATCGCCACCGACCACCACCGCTAAATCACAGGTTTCACCAATCATACTGATGGTGCCGCTACGACTGTCCAGTGCCGGCAGCGCATCCGCAACGCGCTCCTCCAACAACACCTCGACACCGAATTCGGTGAGAAATCGCTCCAGATGGGTGATGGTGTCGCGGACCTTGGCTTCGGCCACCCGACCCAGCAGGCCTATTTGACGAAAATTCTCCATGCAAACTACTCGGGCCGGAAAATCGCTATTATAGGGAACCGAGTTGGCAGTGTCCCGCCTGATGCACCCGATCACCGCGCTTGAATCAACTATTACACAGCTGCGTAGCCCCCTAGTCCGCGATTTGGCCTGGGCCTGCTTCTCCCAAGCACTGTACTGCGAGCAGCGAGCAGGTCCGGCCACAGGCAAAGCTGGCGCCCTGAATGGCACCAGTATGTTCGCCCCCACCGCGCAGCGCCTGAGCGAACTGCAGGCCCTGGACAGCCGGCCAGACAAGCTGCAGCAGCACCTGTGGCAGCGTGCGCCCACCCGCCGGCTGGGTGTGTATTTTGAGCACCTGGTTGAGTTTTTCATTGCCCACGATGCCAGTCTGAGCCTGGCACAGCGCAATCTGCCGGTGCGTCACGGCGGCAATACCCTGGGTGAATTCGACTTTCTCTATTGGGACCGCAGCGCGCTCAACGATCCGCTGCTGGTTCACCTCGAAGTGGCCGTTAAATTCTACCTGGGTGTGCCCCAGCCGTTGACGCCCGGAAGTACTGATCGTTGGCTGGGCCCGGCCAGCCATGACTCGCTGGAACGCAAGATTGCCAAGCTGGACGCACAGCAGAGTCGCCTTTCCGAGCACCCTCAGGCAAAGCAGTCGCTGAGCGACCTGGGCTTGCCCGTCCCACACGTTCAGCGCAGTGTGGTTAACGGCATGTTATTTCAGCCCGCGGGGCAGCCGCTGCCATTACCAGCGCCCTGTCCTGAGCGGGTGCACACGGCAAGCTGGATGACCGTGGAGGCCGCCTGCCAGCAAACGCAACTCTGGCAACGCGGACTGCTGCTGGACAAGCCTCAATGGCTGACCCCGCTGCCGAGCGCTGAGCTGTTCACCCGGGGGGTTCCCGGAGCCTTGCTGCAACGCGCTCTAAGCGACTATTTTAAGCGCTCGCGCTTTCCGACCATGCTGGAAGTTTTGCCCCACGGAACCCGGCGTTCAAAGCGCCTGTTCGTGGTACCGGATGATTGGCCCAGCCGCTAGAAGGACAGTTGCAGATGGCGCTCGGCGTCGGTGGTATAGCGTTTGAAACCGCCGGCGAGCGCGGCCACTTTGTAGCCGAGGCTTTGCAGAAAATACGCGGCAGCCTGACTGCGGCGGCCGGAATTGCAGTACGTTACGTAGGTGGTTGCCGGGTCCAGCAGGCGGGTTTTCAGCTGCAGGTATTCCAACGGCATATGTAAGGCCTGCTTGCAGTGCCCGGCTTCAAATTCTTCCTGGGTACGCACGTCGATCCACTGCGCACCTGCGGCCAATGCTTTATCGGCCGCCGGCAAGTTCAGGTGTTCCACATTCGGTTCGCGTAACAGCAGGAAAAAATCCTGTTTATCAAGCCGCATCAGACGACCGTCCCGGTTCATGCGTATGGTGGCGTTGCGCAATGCATTATTCACCAACGCGTCTTCACCAAAGCAGCGCCCGGGGCCTAGCCTTGCCACCAGTTCCTGCGCAGACCGTTCGTCCGGCGCGCGGAAAACATCCGCCTCACCTTCGGCAATCACATAGCAGCAGTCGCCAATTTCACCTTGTCGCAGCACCACGTCGCCGGCGGCCACTGGCACTTCGGTAAAGCGATGCAGAATGGTGCGAATGTTGATTGGCGGTACTTTATGAAACAGATTGGAACGCAGCAGGGTCGTCATCCACTCCGCGTCGGCGTCCAGCTCCCGTTGGCTGGAAATATCCAGCAGAATGTAATTGACGGCCTGTTCCCAGGCGACGATGCCATCGAGACGGTCGGCATCAAAACGGATCAGGCTGCAATCGCTGCTGGCCTTTGCAGTGACCGCGCGTGGCTGGCGATGAGCAATTGGAAAGGTACAGCGACGGCTCTCTGCCGACAGGTTCTCCACCTGCCCGGCCGGAGTCTCCAGCTGCAGATCACCGTGCAGCAAATACACGTATTGGTTGTCGCACTCACCGGCTTCGAACAGTGTTTGCCCAGCGCACAGATATTCCACCGACACATCGCGCAGCAGGCTGGCCAGATGGTCAGCATTCAGTTTATTAAGCGGTACAAAGGCTTGCAGCAGGCGCTGTTCGGATTCAGCCACCTTTCCATTAACAGCCGGCGTCAGCTCCGCTCGGGAGGATGGAGACTGGCCCGGCATCTGGGCCGATTGATGTGAAGCAGGTCGATTCATTGTTAGCGCGTGCAAACCACCGTTTTAAAGACTAGTCGATAACTGGCTATTTTTCCGCCACCAACGGACGATTACTGTGCTGTAGCGCGCAAATTACTGATTTTTCGCTGCATGGCGCGGGCCCCTTGCAGACCACCGGTATGTATGGCTAACACACGCTGACCGCTTGGCCGCTCAGCCAGCAGGGCCTGGCCTGCACCGTCCAGCAGGGCGTGGAACAGCTTGCCGCTGTACACCGGCTCAAGCGGTATCTTGCAGCAAGCTGCAAAGCGGTCCATGAACTTGAGCAGTGTACGGTTCAGGCGGGCGAATCCGCCATTATGAAAGCGCGACTCGATGCGATACGGGCAATGCGGGGTTGCCTGCAATAAGGCCTGTACCCGCGCAGCGGTGCTGCCCTCGTCTTTCAGCACCGAAACGCCCAGCACTTCGGTGGGCGCTGCAGCGGCGCTGGCCAGCGCGGCCAGGGTTGCACCACTGCCGCAGGCAACCGCAACCAGGTCATAGCGTGACAGCAAGGGCGCAAACTCCTGCATCGCCGACAATACACAGGCGTCGGCCCCGCCTTCACCGATAATATAGGCATTGTGGCTGCGCGCCGTGGCCGCCAGCCAGTCAGCCTGGTAACGGCGTGCGTACTCGGCTCGGCTCAGCGCGTGCAACTGCATTCCCCAGGCGCTGGCGTCGGCCAATGTCGGCGTGAGCTGGCCCTGATATTCCAATGGCCCGCGCACCAGCCCGATGGTGGTAAAGCCAAAGCGCTGCCCCGCGGCCGCCAGTGCATGCAAGTGATTGGAATGGGCGCCGCCGAGGCTGACGATGCGAGTGTGGCCCTGGGCCAGAGCTTGCAGCAGATGCGGGCGTAACTTGTACCATTTGTTACCGCTCAGCTGCGGGTCGATCAGGTCCAGGCGCAGCACATCCAGGGTCAGGTCCGGCCGGTGCAGAAAGGGTGCCAGCGACAGCCGTTGCGGCTGGGGCGGCCGCGGCGCAAATTGTTTAAGTGCCGCTGCGCAACTGCTCGCTGCCGGTGGCGTCGTTGGTGGCTTGCGAGTCGACAAGAGAAGATTGCCTCTGGTGCTCCGGGCAGCGGTCGCTGAACGTTGCCACAAACTGATTGGGAATATCAACCCGGTCCACGTGGCGGCCGCAAGGGAAGCTTTCACCGTCCAGCTCAACGTGCGCCTGGCACACCGGGTCATTGTAGTGTTCCAGCCATTGCTGGTACAGCGTGACGTCCACATAGCACTTTTTGGCCGCGAAACCCTGAGGGTCATCCAGGTAGCGGCCAACATCAGCCAGTGGGATGGACAGGTGCCCGGCGCCCGGGTGGTGTGCCACGAAGTCAACGCCCGCTTCGGCCAGTTGTTCCAGGTAGGTGTTGGCGTTCTGGTTGAGCAGGCGAACCTTTTCCTTGCGCAGGTTGGCAATCTCATCGCGCAAGGTGGTCATCTGTTCTTCCCTGTAGAACAGTTCCACGTTACGCATCTCCAGCATTTCCTTGAGCTCGGCGGTTTCGGCTTCTACCCGCGCGGTTAACTCCAACTCGTATTTCTGTTGCAGCTCTTCAAGCTGGTCACTGCTGTCCTGCGTGCTGCGCACTTCCTGCAACTGCGCCGCATAGCGCTCACGCTCATGGCGAATACTGTTTACCTGCTCTTCCAGCAAGGCCTTGTATCGAGAGGCCCGGTTTTGCTGTTCACCCAGTTCGCCTTTCAATTCGGCAAACTGCTTTTCAAACTGCGCGACACGCTTTCGAAACTCGGCCTTGAGCTTGGCGGCGTCTTCCTTGCGTTTGTTTTTCAAGGTGGCAATGTGCAAACGCTGGCTTTTGACCATTTGCGCAATTCGGTCACGTTGCGCATCGTTGCGGCGTCTGCGAGGCTGGCCTGCAGCCTGGCGGGCGGCGGCGACAGAGCGCTTGCTGGGCACGGCCTGGTCCATGCTCAACGCCGGCGGGTCGGCCTCACGGTTTTTCGGAGCGGCCGGCTTTGGCACACGCGGCAATTGCAGGCTGTTCTCGGCAATTCGTTCACGAATTTGCGCAAAGCTGTTGTTGGCCGGCGCCATCACCGGGTCCCACAACTGCTTCTGGTGCCAGGGTATCGGGCACTGGCTGTAGCAGGCCAGACGAATCCGCCCGCCGCCGAGGTCCGGGCCCGCACTGGCATTGGAAGCCATGTGGTCTAAGGGCAGGTTCCATTTGGGGTCTGCCGAGCCTCTGCTGTCGAACTGCAGCTTAAACAGCACGATGGCGCGAATATCCAGGTGCTGGTCGACCCGCACATAGGCGAGCTGGGCATTCTGCTCTTCGCACTCCGGCACCGTAACAACGTGGTCGAGAATCGCCTCAAACTCGGGCAACAGCATGGTTTTGCTGACCTGATGATCCTCGAAAAACAACACCACGTCGGTGTATTCGGTTTGCATTCTTACCCCTTGCCTGGTGCGCTTTCCGCGTTTAACACCCATTGACCCTGGCGGTTGACCTTGCCGGTTTGTAAATCGACAGATGGTCTTCCGCGTTATTGCTTAAAGTATAATCAAGCGCGAAAAAAGTGACTGAGACCTGGCCTGCAAAGCACAAAATATTCTGTGACCGGGTTAGCAGAACCGCGCAGCCCGCT
>JAUIHW010000027.1 GCA_030431775.1 Gammaproteobacteria bacterium | reverse complement strand
AACAGACTCAGCCGAACGCACGGCGCTGAGCCAGGGGGTCTTCTCTACCTCGTCGAGTTCGGCAATTGTGACATCTTCGCCCAGCTTCCCTCGCAGGTCCTTTAACAGCCGGTCTGCGCCTCGATAATCGTCGGTCGGTTGTACTTGAAAGGCTTCTGCCACTTCATGCAGGAAACAACGATAAACAAAGGCCAGTTGACGCGCCACAATACGGCAGTCGTCCGCACTGTCCAGGTTCCGCAACTGGCGGGTTGCCAGCATCAACTCACGGTTACACAGGCCCCGTGAAGACATCAGCTGGCGCGGCTTTGTCCGGTTTTTGCGCTTGATTTTTTGGCAGTGACGGCTTTTTTACGAGAGCGGGCAGCCGGTGCTTTTTTCTTCGCGGCGGACTTCTTTTTCTTTGGCGCCGGAAGTTTTTCCTGCCACTTGCCATCCACATAGAACGCCTGCCAACCGGTTGCCTTGCCGTCCACCTCGCTCATCAGGTACTGCTCCTTGGTCTTTCGACTGTAGCGCACCTGGCTTGGGTTGCCCTTGTTGTCTGCAACCGGGCCACTGAACAGAAAATCATACTTGGCGTCAATCTCGCCCTTGTGCGGCAGAATCTCCGACAATAATGGCGCGCGGGTCTCGCGATTTTTCGGAAACTGACTGGCCGCCAGAAACATGCCCGCCGCGCCATCGCGCAGCACGTAGTGGTCATCAACTTTCTGGCACTGCAGCTCGGGCATGGGTACCGGGTCCATTTTTGGCGGCGCCGCTTCACCATTGCGCAATAGCTTCCTGGTGTTCTTGCAGGTCTCAGAAGTGCAACCAAAGTACTTCCCGAAGCGTCCGGTTTTCAGCTGCATGTCCTGTTGGCACTTATCGCACTGAATGACCGGCCCGTCATAGCCCTTGATCTTGTAGCTGCCCTTTTCTATCTCGGAACCCAAACAATCCGGGTTGTTTCCACAGACGTGCAGCTTGGTCGATTCATCGACTAAGTAGCTGTCCATTGCAGTACCGCACAACGTGCAGCGATGACGCTTGCGCAGCAACAGCGATTCCTGTTCGGAATCATCGTCCGCATCGGCGCTGACCACTTCATCGCCGTGCACTAGATTGATGGTATTTTTGCATCGCTCTTTTGGTGGCAGCGAATAGCCGGAGCAACCCAGAAAAACCCCGGTACTGGCGGTTCGTACCTGCATGGGCCGGCCACATTGCGAACATTGCAGATCCACTTCCACCGGTTTGTTCGCTCGCATGCCATCATCATCGTTAGCAGCTTCCAGCTTTATCAGGAAATCACTGTAAAATTCGTTCAGCAGGGCCTTCCAGTCACGATCGCCATTGGCAACCTCATCAAGCGCCTCCTCCATGTTCGCGGTGAATCCATAATCCATCAGCTCAGCAAAGTTTTCACTCAAACGGTCGGTGACGATTTCACCCATTTTTTCGGCATAGAAGCGTCGGTTTTCAATTCTCGCGTATCCACGGTCCTGAATCGTAGAGATAATCGCGGCATAAGTGGATGGCCGGCCGATTCCCTGCTTCTCCAGCTCCTTGACAAGACTTGCTTCGGTGTAACGAGGCGTAGGTTTAGTGAAGTGCTGACTCGGTATCAGCTCCCGCAGCTGCAACTGGTCACCGGGCTTTAAGTCTGGAATAACAACATCGTCTTCTTTCTTGCTCTGCGGCGGTTGAACTTTCATAAAGCCGTCGAACTGAATAACCCGGCCATTAACGCGCAATTCGTAATCGCTTGCGTTAACCACCAATTTGCTGCTGAGAAACCGGGCGGGTGGCATCTGACAGGCCACAAACTGGCGCCAGATAAGCTCATACAGCCGTTCCGCATCCTTGTCGACTCCCTGCAACTGATGCGCCCTAAGTGCGACATCGGATGGCCGAATGGCCTCGTGGGCTTCCTGTGCATTTTCCCGCGAGCCGTAGGAATTCGGTGTATCCGGCAGGTACTTTCTGCCGAACTTGTTTTCGATGTAATCCCGACAACTCGCTACGGCCTCGGCACTGAGGTTGGTTGAATCGGTACGCATGTAGGTTATATAGCCTGCTTCATAAAGACGCTGAGCCATCGTCATTGTCTTTTTGACTGAAAAACCCAGTCGCGTACTGGCAGCCTGCTGCAAAGTTGATGTGATGTACGGCGCACCGGGCCGGCTTTGGGTCGGCCTGTCTTCTCGGCTGCTGACAATATAGTCAGCAGGTTGCAGCTCGGCCAGTACCCGGTCTATGGCCTCACGGTTACCCGGTCGAAAATTCTCGCCTTTGTGTTTCTTAACAGCCAGCTTCAGCTCATCTTTATCCGCGCTCAGGACATGTGCATCCAGTTCCCAGAACTCTTCCGGAACAAAGGCTTTTATTTCACGCTCGCGTTCGACGATCAGCTTTACCGCAACAGACTGAACACGTCCGGCAGACAATCCACGGGCGACCTTGGACCACAGCAATGGTGACACCATAAAGCCCACTACGCGGTCCAGGAAGCGCCGTGCCTGCTGTGCATTGACCCTCTGTAAGTCCAGGTCACCGGGCTGTGCGAATGCCTCCTGGATGGCATTCTGGGTAATTTCGTTGAAAATCACTCGTTTGAAGCGTTGCGGCTCTCCGCCAATGACTTCCTGCAGATGCCAGGCAATGGCCTCTCCTTCGCGATCAAGGTCAGTGGCCAGATAAACCGTGTCGGCCGAATCAGCCAGGCGCTGTAATTCACTGACAACCTTTTCTTTTCCTGGCAACACCTGATAATTGGCGTCCCAATCCGCGTCAGGGTCAATACCCATGCGCCGAACCAATTGTTCCTTGGCCTTTTTCTGGCGATGAATCTCTTTCTGCTCTGGCGACAGTTTACGGGTTTCAGCCGCTGCACGGGCGCGCGCTTTGGGGTCGATCGCACCATTGTTCGAACCGCTGGTAGGGAGGTCCCGAATGTGACCCACGCTGGATTTCACAACAAATTCCTTACCAAGGTACTTGTTGATTGTTCGAGCTTTTGCCGGAGATTCGACAATAACGAGTGACTTACCCATCAAATACTTACACCATAAACTGCTGTACTGAGCACATTCTGCCCGCCGCACAAAGGGCGACATATATAAGGGCAGAACAAAGCCCGGTCAAGTCGGGCCGGCCTTCACTTTTCCCCAAGAGTAGATCAAGAGCTTGGTTTTGGAGAACTTTTCCGGAGAAAAATATTTTTTTGCTCGCTATTTGTACACACCTTATTCAGACCAGCTGCTCGCTCGGCGCGCAGCCTGGTCGGGTATTTCTGCCGCTTCATACGCTGGACGCGCCCTTTTGTTCGCCGTATCCTCAGAGCCGGATCACAATCAGAGGGTCTGAATATGGTGGACTATAAACACATCCTGGTGGGTGTCGACCTAAGCGAAGAAGCAGAGCAGATTGCACAACGCGCGCAACGCTTGGCTGAAGTTTCCGGTGCCAGACTAAGCCTTGCGCATGTTATTGAGCCCCTGAGCTTCACTTACGGCGGCGACATACCAATGGACATGACCTCTGTACAGGAAGAAATACAGCAACAGGCCACCAGCCAGCTGTTGGCCTTTGCCCGGCAATTCGGAATCGCTGAAGCCAACCAACACATCCTGCTGGGACGTGCAGAAAGCGAAATTCACCGCTTTGCCGAACAACACGAGGTAGATCTCATTGTGGTTGGTAGCCACGGCCGTCGGGGACTCGCCCTTCTTTTGGGCTCAACGGCAAACGGTGTATTGCATGGCGCAAATTGTGATGTGCTTGCAGTGCGTGTTCATTAGGCATGATAATCCAAATGCCTCGGCCGCGGGTTGCGGCCTTTATGGTCCTTTTTCTGTGGGTTCTTGCGGCTTATCAAACTAGCGCGGCTGAGCGCCATGTGGCCGAACAGCGAGCCGATTATCTGAGCGCAAAGAAAGCCTTTGAAGCCGGCGAATTAACTCGTTACCAGCAACTGAAACGAGGCTTGAAGAACTACTCTTTGTACCCCTACCTGGAATACGCCGAGTTACGAAACGGCTTGAAACTGGACAGCAAGCGGGAAGTTACAGCCTTTTTGGAGGAGTACCACGACCTCGCTGTAGCCGATCGTCTGCGTGCCAGCTGGCTGTCCTACCTGGGTCGAAAAAAACACTGGCAAGCGCTACTTGAATACTATGATGACAGCCTAGCAGACACTACACTGCGTTGTTATTATCTACGCGCCTTACTGCAAGACGGTAAAGAGGAAGAAGTCTGGCCAGCGATTGCAGGTCTGTGGCTGGTAGGCAAATCCCAGCCGAAGGCCTGCGACCCTTTGTTTGAACGCTGGGCAGACGCCGGCTTAAAAACGCCGGCTCTCACCTGGCAGCGGTTTAAACTCGCCATGCAAAAACGCCAGCTTGGTCTTGCCCGCTATCTGATGGGCACCATGCAAGAGCCCAACAAACAGGCCGCAGAAAAGTTTATCCGTTATCACAACTCGCCAGCTTTGGTAAAACGCAAAGGGCGCCTGAGTCCCCGCTCCAGCCAGGACGCCGACCTGGCTTTAAATGCAATTATTCGTTTGGCTCGCACGGACACCATCAGTGCGGCGGCCCAACTTGACAAACTGGCCACGCAATTCACGTTCGACCCAGTCGACTTCAGTGCGGCGCAGAAATGGATCGCTTATTACATTCTTAGCGAACCGTCTCGCAAGGGCCTGGATTGGGCTCGTCAACAACTGGTCGACGGTATCGACCCTGATGTCGCGGTGTATGCAGCGCGAATCGCACTGCATTTTGAACACTGGAGTACTGTCCTACAGGCTATAAAACTGATGCCAGCCAGCCTGCAGGACACCAACCGTTGGCAGTACTGGCATGCTAAAGCCAGCATGATGGAAAATCCAAAACTCGATCAAATCTGGAAGCACGACGCCTTCGGTGAACTTGCTGGACAGCGAGACTACTATGGTTTCCTGGCTGCTCTTCTACTCGAGCGCAGCTTCGATTTTAATGACCATGCAATCAGCTTCAGCCCGGACTTTCGACGGAAGATCGAAGAAATTCATGGTGTTAAGGTGGCTCTGGAATTGTTTGCTGCGGGTCAGAAAGTAAGCGCAAGGCGTGAGTGGCGGCATGCCCTGCGAAACCTACCGGACACCCATGTTGTCGCGGCTGGGCATATCGCATCCAGCTGGGGTTGGTCTAGCGAAGCAGTCTATACCACCATTATGGCTCGAGCCTGGGATGAACTGACCTTGCGCTTTCCGCTGAATTTTCAAGAGTACATGCGCCGTGGTACGCATCGCGCCGATATTGATATCGCCTGGGCTTATGCAATAGCGCGCCAAGAAAGCGCCATGAATCCGAAAGCGGTGTCACATGCAGGTGCCAAGGGTCTCATGCAACTCATGCCGGCCACCGCAAAAGCCACTATTCGACGCAATTCCCTGCCATTGGAAAGCCCACAACTTCTGGATGAACGCGACAATACCTGGATCGCGACAGCCCACTTGGGAGAACTGGCGCGCTATTACAACGGAAACCGCATTCTGGCTTCAGCGGCTTATAACGCCGGCAAATCCCGATCAGATAAGTGGTTAAAACGGACTCGGCGCTCCATGGCATTCGATGTCTGGGTGGAGACTATCCCGTTCAAGGAAACCCGGCAGTATGTACAAAACGTGCTGATGTTTGCGGCCATTTATAATTATCGAATGGGCAGGGACATTGTCTTCATCAAGCCCGACGAATGGATTATCAATCCCTGAGCTCAGCCAGGTAGTTTTCCAGTTCCTGTTCATCGAAAGGCCAGCAAAGCTCGTTTTTGTTGTTGGCGTTCGCAAGCACAGGAATTTTCAGCCGATATTTGACCAAAAGAGATTTGTCTCCCGTAATATCTTTGTGCTCCAATGTCGACGTCCCTTCACAACAGGCGGAAATCAATGCCGCGGCCTGCTCACATAAATGACAATCAGGAGCAGAATATAAATACAAATGGGGCATGCTTGCTTGAGCGTTGGAGCGGAGCCATAGTATATAAAAAAACCGCCCGAAAGTCGGGCGGTTATCGACTGGAGCATCCTGCTCCACAAAAAACGATTCCGGTTCTACTGCTTACTGAACCAGAAACCGCATTCGCTTCCTGACGAAGTAAAGCCTGCACAATCCATTGTGCTCGTTAAGTGCGCCCTCGCTGCCCCCGACTTCCTTGTCAGAGGCCGCGAGGTGCACTGGGTTTTACCCCTTGTAGTTTCGACCAGGCTGGTTAACCCCGATCTGGGCGCCGTATTCAGAAGCTTCCATGCTTCTTCCCACAAGAACACAACTCCGTATTTACCTTTATCGACCAACTACCGCATTGCTTTAGCACTCTACGGTACTTTCTAGGCTGTTATTATTGGTGTTCAAAAATTTATCAGGAATGCGCTTGTTCTCTCAACAAAATTGGCTGCTGCCAAGCCTTCTGCTGGTCTTGATCTGCGCTGTATTACAGTGCTTACCGGCAGACGCTCAGAATAATCTGCAGTACCAACGGGGTGCTGTCAGCAATGGCGAAATCTGGCGCGCGCTCAGTGGGCATTTTGTTCACCTGGGTTGGCGCCACCTGCTGTTGAATGTGGCGGCTTTATTGTTGATTTGCGCCTTATTCTCACCCGAGTGGCACTTGAGCTCGTTCCTTTCTGTTGCGCTGACGGGCGCACCGCTGATCAGTCTTGCCTTGTGGTTTTTTGAGCCTGAAGTGGTGTGGTACGTTGGGCTATCCGGCCTGCTGCACTGTTTTTTCGCGTACTACTCGTTAACTCTGCTGGCCAAACAACCGCATCTGGCTGCGCTGTTCATCGCCGGCCTGCTGATCAAGCTGTTGCTGGAATCTGGCCAGGCAGACGATCAGGTGAATCTATGGCTGGGAGGTCGTGTTATTGACTCAGCTCACCGCTGGGGAGCTTGTGTCGGAGGACTACTGTTTCTGGCATCCCGGGCGGTAGCAGCAACACGCGGCTACCGCCCAAGTAGTTGATCACCTTACTGAAATACGCCTGACTCGGGCATAGTCACCCCAGCGACCGTGCTGCTCAACATACGGTCGAATTGCGCCAACTTGGCATCAATCACCATTTGCCCCACATCCTGCTCTGGCAGCTGCTCACGCGCCTTCAATAACGATTCCCTGGCCAACATCAGATAACTGGTTGCCAGGTTGAAATGCGTTTTGGCACCGGTATGTTCGGACTCAGCCGCTACTTGGTATGCATCGATTGCGCCATAATAATTGGCTTGCCGCAGTCGCATATTACCCATTCGCAGCCAGGCGGTCGTGTCTTCCGGCGTGGCTTTGGTTAAATCCGCGTAGTAGACTTCCGCAGTTTGCCAGTCGCCGGCAACGTAGGCTTGCTCCGCCCTGGCGCTCAGGCTCTCAGTTTTTGCCTGTGGACCACCACTGCAGGCGGCCAGCACAGCCAGTAATCCGATCAATATCGTTAGCCGAGTGCAAATCTTCAGCTTAATCATCATTTGGTAACCTCAGTCATTCCAAACCCTATGGCGAGGTTATTTTTTGATCAAACGCGGTAGATGTAAAGGGATGAACTGTCAAACTCCACCTGCCGATTTCGTTAACCGGGCGCAGTGTCAATAAAATCCTTTCCGCCGACCGATAGGGAAATTTTTTCTATTGATTTATCAACACCTTATAACTATTTTTTAAAGCAAAATCGCCTGGCGCCGCTGGTCACCTGAAGCGCACCGGATTGGCTTTTCCGACGAACTGTCTACGAACGGGTGTGTTCTGCAATACGTTCAGCGGTTTCAGCGGCGCTGAGTCCGGCACAGTCAACGGTCAGCTCCGCCCATTTCTCGTAAAGCGGTACCCGGCGTGCATACAATTCAGCCAGGCTCTCGCCAGCCTGGCGGGCGATTCCGCGTTGCTCAAGATTGTTCACCCGGGATTCAATGGTCGCAAGATCCAGCTGCAGATAAACGATGTGTGCATGCTTCGCCAAATGTTGCATGCCGGGTTCGCTGTACACGGCACTGCCGCCGGTAGAAATGATCGACTCCTGCGGGTTCAACGACAAAAGAGCCTTCTCTTCGCGCCCTAAAAAAGTTTCATAACCTTCCTTGTCCATGATGTCTTGTAGGGTTCCACCATAGGCGCTCTCGATTGCATCATCAGCATCGATAAACTGCCGTCCGGTATATTCAGCCAGCAGCGCCCCGATGGTTGACTTGCCTGAGCCCGGCATCCCGATCAGTGCAACTCCCTTTTTTGCCATATTTGCTACTACGTAATTACCAGAACCGATCGCCTATTGTAATCTATCGCCGAACGCACAGGAGAAACAGCCGTGAAAGCTGTACAAATTAGCGGTGGAAAGCCGCAGGTGGTCGAGCGTCCAATTGGAGATTCTGAAGGCGTTAGAATCAAAGTAGTCTCCAGCTCAATTTGTGGGTCAGACCTGCACCTGCTGCAGCTGGATATGCTTGAAGGCCGCACACCGGGACATGAATTCGCCGGTATTGCCCCCAATGGCCAGGCGGTGGCAATCGAGCCGGTCAAGGCCTGTGGTCGATGCATGTATTGTAACGATGGTTATCTCAGCCATTGTGAGCAGGGTGTAGAGCATATCGGCGTGTCGCTGGATGGCGGAATGGCGGAATACGCGGTGGTGCCGGAATCCAGCCTGGTGCCATTACCTAGTGGCATGGATATACAGAACGCCTGCCTGGTCGAACCATTGGCAATCGCCCTGCATGGATTCGATCGAATAACGACTGCCTCCCCTGCGCGCTGCCTCATCATTGGTGCAGGGCCCATAGGGCTGGCGGCCATTGCCGCCGCTCAAGCGCGAGGTATGCAGTGCGATGTCATTGCCAGGCATGAGCATCAGGCAGCAGCAGCTGAACGCCTTGGCGCTCGCAGCGGTTCACAGGGACATTATTCGCTCATTGTGGATGCGGTTGGTAACAGCGAAACGCTGCATCAGGCATGTGAGTTGGCCGCCCCTCTGGCACAGATTATCTTCCTGGGTACAGCCTGGGACGGCACTGCAATCAGCTTTTTGTTGCAGATGAAAGAAATCTCGCTGCTGGCGGCTACCGGCTACCGTTGCTCGGGTGAGCGCAGTTTTGTTGAGGCAGCCCGGGTTTTACATCAGCGCCCAATGTTGGCAGAGACATTAATCAGTCATCGCTTTCCGTTGGAAGCAGCGGAAGAAGCCTTTGCTACCGCCGCAAATCGCGCGGCCGGCGCCTTGAAAGTCGCTTTCGCAATGCCTGCTTAAGCCGATCTTTCCGGATAACAGAAACGCTGTCTTATCCGGGTCAGTACTGCACGGCCCGACGTGAAACGTTGGACAGTTCGCTTGTATTGACACGCTGCTCCGGAACTGCGCTAAATCAAGGCGTTAGTTACTCAAGCTTATCCAAGGCCTGCAATGCGACTGCGGGTAACTCATCGGCTATTTCAGCTCGGTGTTTCTGCAAGCTTTCGATCATCGACGGAGACCAGAACTTTTTCAGGTGTGTACTGACCGCCGCAACCGCCGACTCTTGGCTTTTACCCGCCCCCAGGTTACGGACAATATCGCTTAGCATTTTCACATTGTGCTTCAATTCAGCCGGTATTGCAGAGCTCATGGCGCTTCTATCCTGAGTGCATCGGAATACACAGTAAGTTTGTTGTGACCAGCCCTGCCGACAAGACAAATCCCGGCAGCATTGGCCTGCTCAATTGCCAAACTACTGGCCGCCGATACCGCAACAACATTGGCAATACCCAAGCGGGCGGCTTTCTGCATCAGTTCAAAGCTTACCCGACTGGACAGCATCAAAAAGCCCTTCTCCGGTCGCCAGTCTTTCCCGGCCAGCGCCCCAACGACCTTATCCATCGCATTGTGCCGGCCTATATCCTCACGAGCGCACAGAATCTTACCTGTACCATCACACCAAGCTGCCGCATGAATTGCCCCTGTGGCCGCTCTAACCCGCTGGTATGCAGTAAACTCGCCCAACGCTAACTGCACGGCAGCCAGAGATATGCTTTCTGCGTCACAGGCATTAATCTTCCGTTCGGTGGGCCTGACAGCTGAGGCCAGTGACTCGGCTCCACATAGGCCGCAACCTGACACTCCCATCATGCTACGCCGCCAGCGTTTCAGCTCATCAAATCGTCGCGCCGAAATCTCCATGGCCACTTCAATACCCTTATGCCTGGCCTCGCAGGAAATCGAGTACAGTTCATCAACGGTCTCAACAATCCCTTCGCTGAGGCTAAATCCACAGCCGAGATCAATCAGGTCGATTGGACTGGCCATCATTACCGCATGGGAAATACCGTTATACACCAGGGCGATGGCCTTCTCGACCACCACCAGATCGGCGGCCTCGCCAAGCCCATCCGCTTCGGCCCAACGTTGTACTTTAACGCCACGACTGCCCGGCTTGTCACCTGCAATACTGTTCACACTGCCAGCTCAGCCTGTTCGCGCAGTGCGCAGATGCTCATCCTGCTGCTCAGAGAAGCGCTGGTATTGGGCTTGCCATTGGGACGGTGAGCTGACTTTTTCAAGCTGCACCGCAGTCACCTTGTATTCTGGGCAATTGGTTGCCCAGTCTGAATTGTCAGTCGTAATGACATTCGCACCCGTCACCGGATGATGGAAGGTGGTATACACCACCCCGGGCTGAATTGCCTCTGTGATGACGGCTCGCAGCACCGTTTCACCAGCACGGCTGCGCAGGCCCACCCAGTCGCCGTCATTAATACCACGCTCTTCGGCGTCGTGCGGATGAACCTCGAGAACATCTTCAGCGTGCCAACGATTATTTTCGGTGCGGCGGGTTTGCGCGCCCACATTGTACTGGCTGAGTATTCGTCCCGTGGTCAGCAGTAATGGGAACTTACGAGTAGCCCGCTCCTCCGTCGCGACATATTCAGTGACCGCCATTTGTCCACGACCAATCGGGAAAACCTGCTCGTGCATGATCGGCGTTCCACGGGGATGATCGCTGTTGCAAGGCCATTGAATACTACCCAATTCATCGAGCCGTGCATAACTGACGCCAGTGAAAGTCGGAGTGAGCTGGGCAATCTCATCCATGATTTCAGACGGGTGGCCGTAGTTCATTGGGTAGCCCATCGCACAACTCAAGGCCTGAGTAATTTCCCAGTCGGCCTTGCCTGATGCCGGGCTCATGACTTTGCGGACCCGGTTTATTCTTCTTTCGGCATTCGTGAAGGTGCCGTCTTTCTCCAGAAAGGTCGCGCCAGGCAAAAATACATGGGCAAACTTCGCAGTTTCGTTCAGGAATAGGTCCTGCACGATCAGACATTCCATCGAGCGCAGCGCATTCTCGACGTGCTGCGTATTTGGATCAGATTGCGCGAAATCCTCTCCTTGGCAGTATAAGCCCTTAAATGTGCCATTCACCGCCGCATCAAACATGTTAGGAATGCGCAGACCCGGCTGGTTGTGTAACTCAACACCCCAGGCACCCTGAAACAATTCACGTGTGGCGTCATCCGACACATGCCGGTAACCGGGAAACTCATGTGGGAAAGACCCCATATCACATGAACCCTGCACGTTATTCTGTCCTCGCAAAGGATTCACCCCAACACCTTCTCGGCCAATGTTTCCGGTGGCCAGAGCCAGGTTGGCGATGCCCATTACCGTTGTAGAACCTTGGCTGTGTTCGGTTACCCCGAGGCCGTAGTAAATTGCGGCGTTCGCTGCTTTGCCAAACAGTTTCGCAGCCGCGATCAGCTCAGCGGCCGGCACTCCGGTGATCTTTTCCGTAGCCTCCGGTGAATTACGCTCCTGCTGAATAAACTCCAGCCACGCCGCCACCGACGCATCATCACAGCGTTGTTCCATGAATGCGTGATCCAGCAGCTTTTCACGCACCAAAACATGCGCCATCGCATTAATGAACGCCACATTGGTTCCAGGGCGCACCGCCAGATGATGCTCGGCCCGAATATGGGGAGACTCCACCAGTTCAATGGCCCGCGGATCGGCGACGATCAATTTTGCCCCGGCGCGGAGGCGCTTTTTAAGCTGTGAACCAAAAACCGGGTGAGCCTGCGTTGGATTGGCACCCATAACCATGATGACATCGGCCTTCTGCACAGATTCGAAGGTCTGGGTGCCGGCCGACTCACCCAGTGTGGTCTTCAGGCCAAAACCGGTCGGGGAATGACAAACTCGAGCACAGGTATCCACGTTGTTGCTGCCAAAACCAGCCCTTACCAGCTTCTGCACGAGGTAGGTTTCCTCGTTGCTGCACCGCGACGATGTGATGCCACCGATGCTTTGTACGCCATACCGAGCCTGGATGTCTTTCAGTTTGGTGGCAGCAAATGCAATGGCTTCATCCCAGTCAACTTCTCGCCAGTCCTCATCAATACTGTCACGTACCAATGGCCTGGTGATGCGATCCGGGTGGTTGGCATAGGAAAACGCAAAGCGGCCCTTTACGCAGCTGTGGCCCTTATTAGCACCCCCACCTTTGTAGGGCACCATGCGAACCAGCTGGTCACCACGCAATTCGGCCTTGAAAGAGCAACCCACACCACAATAGGCACAGGTGGTAACAATGGAGCGTTTGGGCTGGCCAATATTCTCGACGGACTTTTCGATCAGAGTCGCGGTCGGACAAGCCTGCACGCAGGCACCACAAGAAACGCATTCTGAATCCATGAAATCAGCATTCTGACCAGCCGCAACCTTGGATTCAAAACCGCGGCCATCAATAGTCAACGCCAGCGTCCCCTGTATTTCATCACAAGCTCGCACACAACGCGAACACACGATGCATTTACTAGGGTCAAAGGTAAAGTATGGATTGCTCTGGTCCTTTTCAGCCTGCAAATGATTTTCACCCTCGAAGCCATAGCGCACATCGCGCAAACCCACAACGCCGGCCATGTCCTGAAGTTCGCAGTCACCATTAGCGGCGCAGGTCAGGCAATCCAATGGATGGTCGGATATATACAACTCCATCACATTACGGCGCAGGCGCTGCAGGCTCTCACTTTGGGTACGCACGACCATACCATCACTTACCGGTGTGGTGCAGGAAGCGGGTTTGCCCTTCATTCCGTCGATCTCTACGACGCACATCCGACAGGACCCGAAAGCCTGCAATGAATCCGTCGCACACAGCTTAGGAATTGCAAAGCCCGCCTGAGTAGCTGCCCGCATTACTGAAGTGCCTTGCGGTACCGTGATTTCCGTACCATCTATCGTCAAACTCACCAGGGTATCCGAAGCGACCCGCGGGGTTCCGAAATCAATATCCCAGCGGGGAGCCTCTTGTTGCTCTGCCGGATCATAGAAATTAAGCATTGTTGTCCTCCACTCCGAAATCTTCCGGAAAGTGTTGAATCGCACTAGTGACCGGGAATGGCGTCAAGCCGCCCATTGCGCACAATGACGCATCACGCATTGTTTCGCAAAGCTCGTTCAGTAAAAGCAGGTTTTCCGCCCGGTTTTCGTCGCGACGAATCTTTTGCAAAGTTTCCACGCCGCGCACCGAGCCAATACGACAGGGGGTACATTTACCACAGGACTCGACTGCGCAAAATTGCATTGCAAACTCGGCTTGCTCGGCCATATCCACACTGTCGTCGAACACGACCACCCCGCCATGCCCAAGCATGGCTCCTCTTTCGGCAAGGGCCTCATAGTCAAGGGGCGTGTCCCACTGCGTTGGTGGCAGGTACGCTCCCAAGGGACCGCCAATCTGCATGGCTCTGGCGGGTCGGCCACTGGCTGTGCCCCCGGCGAAAGTATCGAGCAACTCACGAATACTCATGCCAAATGCCAACTCAAGCAGCCCACCACGCAGCACATTACCCGCTAACTGAACTGGTATGGTGCCACGGGACCGGCCAGTACCAAAATTTTTATAGTACTCAGCGCCCTTCGCCAATATGACGGGTACCGACGCCAGGGTAATGACGTTGTTGACAACCGTGGGTTGCCCAAACAGACCTTCAATTGCCGGCAATGGGGGCTTGGCGCGAATCATACCGCGCTTACCTTCGAGACTGTCTAGCAAAGAGGTTTCTTCACCACAAATATAAGCGCCGGCCCCGATCCGTAACTTCAGGTCGAAAGTCTTGCCGGAACCGGCCACCGAATCGCCAAGATAACCCGCCTCACGAGCCAGGCCAATGGCGCGTTTAAGAGTCTGGGCGGCATGCGGATACTCAGATCGCAGGTATATATAGCCAGTGTCAGCACCAACGGCAAGACCTGCAATCGCCATACCTTCTATCAAAGAAAAGGGGTCGCCTTCCATCAGTATGCGGTCGGCAAAAGTGCCGCTGTCACCTTCATCAGCATTGCAGACGATGTATTTACCGGCCTGACCGGCGCTGGCATCCAGCACAGTCTGCCACTTAATCCCGGTTGGAAAGGCGGCACCTCCGCGCCCTCGCAGGCCTGACTCGACGACACTCTCAACAATTGCCTGCGGCTCCATGGCTGTGGCTTTCTGGAGGCCGATAAAACCCTCATGAGCGAGGTAGTCTTTCAAAGACAGCGGGTCAATGAGCCCCGTGCGCGCAAAGGTCAACCGTTGCTGCGCCCTGAGCCAGGGCAGTGCCTCGGTTTCACCCAGATACACTGTGGGTGGCGGCCCATTATCCAGGCAGTGCTCAAGAATCTCAGCCAACGCGGCTGAATCAACCGGGCCGTATGCGTGGCGGCCCTGGCCCCAGTCGACTTCAAGCAGTGGCTCCAGCCAAATCATACCCCGAGTCCCATTACGGACCACCTCACTGTGCAGCCCGCGTTGCGCCAACTGGCTGTTCAGTTCGGCCGCGAGTTCATCTGCACCCAATGCAACCGCTGCTGCATCACCGGGAATATAAAAGCGAATTGCCTCAACCATTGTTAGCGCCCTTCCCATGCAGGCCAGCCAGTATAGTGGCGAGCCGATCTTCATCCAGCTTCGCCACCAGCTTACCGTCCACCATTGCAGCCGGAGCGCAGGCGCACAGGCCAAGGCAGTATACGGATTCGAGCGCAACGGCTGAGCTACTGGCTTGATCGAACTCGACGCCCAATTGCTGTTCCGCAAAAGCCTGTAGTCGGCGCCCCCCCATGGCCTGGCAAGCCTCAGCACGGCAGATTTTCACAGTGTGTGCAGCGGGAGGCCGGCTTTTGAAATCGTGATAAAAACTGATCACACCGTGCACCTCGGCGACTGATTGATTCATCGCCTTGGCAATTGTGGGCACTTCCTCCTCCGGTATATAGCCCAGCACATTTTGCACCGCCCACAGTGCAGGCATCAGACCACCGGGCTCCGCTTGAAACGCCAAAATCGCCTCGCGCACCGTGTCGCTTACACTGCTGTCAGACATCGCATCACCCCATACTGTCAGTGCATTATAGCGTCGCGCAGCAAACTTACGATACGCCGACTATATCTTGCAAAAAAGTTGACTCTACGGCCTGGGTCTGGACAATGCGCGTCTTGATACGACCAGGAATACGACAATGGCGACAATAATCGACGGAAAAGCATTTGCAAATACACTTTGTGAGAAGCTAGCCCAAGAAATCAAGCAACTGCAGACCGAACATTCCTTAACCCCTTGCATTGCAGTGGTACTGGTGGGGGAAGACCCGGCCAGCCAGGTATATGTCCGCAATAAGGTCAAGCGCTGCGAGGAACTGGGTATTGAATCAAGAGAATACCGCTTAAGTAATGCCACCAGTCAGACCGAGTTACTGGAGTTGATCAATGACTTGAATAACGACGCTTCGGTTAATGGCATTCTGGTTCAGTTACCGGTACCCGAGCAAATTGATGATGCAGCTGTTATTAATGCCATTTCTTCGGCCAAAGACGTTGATGGCTTTCATATCGAAAACGTCGGTGCACTGTCAATTGGGGAAAATCAACTGGTGCCCTGCACTCCATTAGGCAGCCTGATGATGCTGCAGGATCAGCTGGGCGACCTCAGTGGAATGCATGCCGTGGTTGTAGGCCGCTCAAATATTGTCGGCAAACCCATGGCAAACCTGCTATTGCAGAATAACTGTACAGTGACCATCGCTCACTCAAAAACACGCAATCTGGATGAAGTCTGTCGCCAGGCCGATATTCTGGTAGCCGCAGTAGGCCGGCCGAGGTTTATTCAGGGGGATTGGGTCAAACCCGGTGCCACCGTGATTGATGTCGGTATCAACCGTATCGAAGAAGCTGGCAAAAGCCGCCTGGTGGGAGACGTTGATTTTGCAGCTGCCGAAGAGCGAGCAGGTGCCATTACACCGGTTCCAGGCGGAGTGGGCCCCATGACCATCGCCTGCCTGATGCATAACACGGTCCGTGCGGCCAAACAGCAACATGGCCTGATGTAACAGCTCTTCGGTCCACTCTCAAATGCCTTCGATCAGCGCAGTATGTTCTCATCCAGGCGGTCACCTGGCAGTGCCAGGCGTAGGCATGCGTATTAAAAAGAACAGCAACATAGCCAGTAACATGACCCCGGAAAAACCCAAAAGACCGGTGCGATAGCCGCCTGTCGCATCGTAAATACTGGCCAGAATGACAAAGCCAGGCATCGTTAACAAGGCAATAATAGGCATCATGAAACCCATTACCCGACCGTAGTTGGCCAAACCGAACAGGGCTGGAAGGATTGCCCCCCACACCGGCAACATCCCGCCGGCCGCGAGGCCCATTAACAGGGCCGCAGCCAGCATCCATGAGTACTCTGTTTGCGCTGCTAAAATGAGTAGCGCCACCGTGGTAAACACCATTGCTACGAGAAGTAGCAATTTCAAACTCATTCGGTCCGCCAGTGAACCGAACAAAAACTTGCCTATGAAGCCGAAAACGGCCACCACCGATATCAGTCGGGCTGCCAGAGCGCTCTCCACACCATGGCCGATGGCATACGCGGTGATATTGGCCATGGTCGCCGAGTAGCAGGCGAAAAAAAGACCAAGACTGAGGCCCAGCAGCCAGAAGTTGCTGTGTTGCATAATGGCTTTCCAGCCCAAAACCTCAAGATCGGCCGCGCCACCTGATTCCTGCAGGGGCTCTCCATCAGCAGTTGTGCTTTTGTCGGCCGGATGGTTACGGATCATCACTAGCAGGTAGGGCAGTAGAATCAATAAAACGAAACCGGCGATGTACTGCAGTGTCTGACGCCAACCGTAAGCGGCAATAGACTGCTCAATCAGAATAGGCATTACAAAGCCACCAATAGATGTACCCATGGCAGCAATGCCCAGCGCCATTCCCCGACGCTTGCTGAACCAACGCGACACCACAGCGGAGCCGGTGACCGGCCCCAGAAGGATATTTGCGCTCGCAACCACCAGCGCGAAGGACACGGTAAACAACCACAGTGTGGGTGTTTTGGACAGCCATATGAAACCAGCGCCGAAAATACACGCCCCAATAACCATGAGACCGCGGACAGACCACTTGTCAACCAGCGGGCCTACGATCAGCGGTAACACTACCCCGACCAGACCGGCACCAGACATTCCAGCCATCACTTCGGTGCGCGAGGCAGCAAATTCAGCTTCTATTGGCAGAACAAACAAAGGAAACGAGTAGGTATAGAAACCGGTAACCACCATTTGGCTGAGAAATACCCCAACCACTATCCACCAACCGTAAAACATAAGTCTCCCATCGCAGTATTTATGATGCCCTCGTTGGAGCGCAGGCAGCTTAACGAACCACTCGCAGGCCGTAAAGCGCTTACATATGAGGATTACTCCATGTGCCCGGCTCTATCGACACCTTGCGGTCCGTCATGCCAATTAATAAGTGGCTAGCGTTAATGTGACAGCATTCAAATTTGATTTGTGCAGAGCCAAGCTATCTACTACCTTTTATCTAGGCGGCTCGAAAAACAGTTTTGGCACATCGTCTTTTTGCGGTTTTGAGCAATACTGAATGGTGCGAGCAATCGTTGCTTGAGCCTGGCAAATTCATCTGTCTGCCAGGTTATAAAGCGTCAGGGACTGGACGCGGATACAGGGAGTTTAGGATGCGACCCACTCGATACTCAGGCTTCACGCTGGTCGAAATTTCTATTATCGTGGTCATTGTAGGTCTGCTGCTCGGCGGGATCCTGAAAGGTCAGGAGCTCATCAACCGTGCCAAGATCAAGAATGCCATCAATGAGTTCAATGGCATCAGCTCGGCCATTCTCAGCTATCGCGAGCGCTATGGCGCATTGCCTGGCGACGACCCTGGCGCTGCTGCACGCTGGGCTGGTGCGATCAGTGGCGATGGCAATGGCCAGGTACACCACTATTGGTGGTACCAAAACCGTACTACAGAAGGCTGGGAGCAAGGACACTTCTGGCATCATCTGCGCCTGGCTGGGCTGTTGTCCGGCGCTACCGACGGCCAAACCGCCACAGCCTCCCCGTCCAATGCTTTTGGCGGGTTCACCGGAGTCGGTTACTACAAGGCTTATGGCTGGCCTAGCGGTCCGTTGAAAATATGCATGAGTGGCGTGCGGGGCAGCAATGCGCAAGCAGTTGACGAAGAACTGGACGACGGTAAACCATTGTCAGGAAATGTACGCTCCGGAACCCACCCCTACAACACCGGCAGCGAGCTAAGCTATAGTCAGGACACTGTCTACTGGATTTGCCAACAGGTTTAGTCCGAGCTACTGCCCCGCTGCAGATACCGATGTTGCCTTCTGTCCTTTTTCGCTTTCGGCGCGCAGCTTGGCAATTTGCTGAACGTGCCGGGAAATCTCTTCTGCCAGCATCGAAGTGGATGAAGCGGCGCCCTTGGTAGCGTTCAGAAATTGCCGTATCTCCGTCAGTACAGTTGTGGTTTCGTCCAGCTGCCGGCTGATCTTAGCCAACAGCTGGGCCGCTGCACCATCCTGCCGGCTACGAACCAGGTCGCGCAGCCACAAAGCACTAAACACAGCCGTAAACACTGACAAAAACAGACCTATATTTAACATACGCCGACTCTCTTCGAACCTCTCAGAATCAGTTATACATCGACAGAAGGCGAATATGTATCAACGAATGTAAATTTCCAGCCGCCCTCAGCTGGACGAACCAAACATTTCATAATATTTGCTGAATTCTGGAATGATGACCTGATCGAGCTTTTCGATATAACCCGGCTTGCGCATATTTACTCGCAGATTGGTCACATAGCTGTCGGTAAAATCGTAAGCTTTGCGTGCTGGAAAAAATTTTCTCAAGGCGCGAAAAGCAAATCGTTTGACGGCCGAGGCAGCCCCTTCCTCTGCGATACTTCGCTGGCGCAGGCCCAGACTGCGCATCAAATAGCGGTTCGCCAGTTGAACGATTTCACGACGGTGGCGCATCGGGCAGTAGAAGCTGGTTACCAATGACACACAGAAGGTCTGGTATTGCATTCTGATTGGCGCCGATTGCGGCCACCAGGCACACTCGCCGTCGGTCACAGCTATCGACCGAGCAAAATTCTCAAACTCGCGACGGTAAGGGATGCTTCCCGACGCTTCCCTGGCAAATATCTCTTCCACTTGGCTTTGTGGCACGAAGCGAAAATCCATGGCCGGCAACATACTAAGCCTGAGATCACCGCGGATGTTCCACAACATGTTGTTCTCCGGGTTTATATGGTAATAAAACTGGGTTCCCGGCCCAGCCAAAACCAGGGTGGTGTAATCCAGCTCAGGCTTCTCGATCGTCGGGCAGTATGCTTCGATCTGCGCATACATGTCTTTGACCACTTCCAGGTAACGGTGATCATACTCGTCGACATTAGTGACATTTACCCAGAGGCGTCCATGCTGAACGGCACGAAACAGTTCTTTACCCGAAATTCCCCGAATACACACGGCCTTCCACTGTTCCGGCCGGGTCGGGTCCTCACCCATCGTGAAACACTGCAATCGACGCCTGGGGTGCTTGTCCAACAGCTCTATCAGTGCCGACTCTTGAAACAAGTTAAGTCGATGGTAATCGTGCGGGGCGCACTGCAATGCCTCCCCGAAATCTGCAAAGGCATCAGCATTTCGCAGCAGGCGATGGCGCACCAAATCGCCAAACTCCACGCCGGGGTCATTCGCGGGATTGTACTGATTTGCAGATTGACGTAAGGCTTGGTTCACGACGGCCGAATTGGACTGCGACAATGGCTTTACCGTTAATCGTAGTTGGATGAACTGAAAACGCCATCCTGCAAGTGACTCAGTTCACATAACTACCGTGCGTCAGATCACAGCAGCTTACAACTGCGTCAGCAGTTCCATAGCCAGCGCATCCAACTCAGCCGGTTTGGCGCTCTGTTGGGAGAGTACAAGCAAGGCATTACGCTTCGTTGGGTGAACCAGCAACCGTACTGAGCCCGACGGAGTATCGGCCTGTTGCGCTCGCAGCGCTCCCTGTACTCGCCAACCGTGAACATAGTCATTGTGCTCATTCGCAGGATTCCACAAACGGCGCCACCTTGCCCTTCCCAACAATTCTCCATTAAATATCAGGGCGAGCATGCGGCTTAGATCATCAACACTTGCCTGCAGATCGAGTCCCAGCGGATTCACTGCATCAGGCATTGCCGTCAGGCCAGGCAGATTGAATGGTTCGCTCAACTCTTGACGCAGAATGTCACCAACCGGCTTACCCAGCCCCGCCTCCAGAAAAGCGCCCAGCAATACAAAGCCCTCTGGCGTGTAAAAACTCAGAACACCGGGCACGCAGGCGGGCCGTAAAGGCTGGTCCCAAAGATAGCGGGCGGTACCGAACAGACCCTCTCCCAATTTCGAATGTTGGTGCCCTCTGTTGGGTTCTCGCAGACAAGCCGTATGAGCCAGTAAGTCCAGTGGCCGATGCGTGTGTCTCGCGGGCATACTCGGCAATAAATCTCTGGTGTTCCAGTTCAATGACACATTAAAAGGCACACCGGCCGTTGTGACTTGCTGCTGCTCGAGCCGCAGCGCCAGTACACCGGCCACAGCCTGACTGGCATCCAGCAATGGAAAAACCGTTTTGGCATGAATGGGTTCACGGGTACCTGTTCGCTCACCATAGCCACGGCTAAACACCACATCTCCGTCCTGCAAAGCGCCAACCGCCAGGGCTCCAGGTAGCCGCCGGCTGAATTGCTCAAGCTGAGCGCTGAAGTTCAATGCCTGGGCAAAGCGGCTGCGTCCAGCATCATGCTCTACCCAAACGGCCGCTGTGAAGTCTCCGTATTCAGTACTGGCCAGCAAACGGAAACCTTTATCGCGATTGCGCAGCTGTTCCACGCGCAGCTCATCCCGGTGCAAACGCAGACGGATAATCTGGTTACGATGGTGTGTATTGTCTTGCCAAGCGGCAAGAAACTTAGGGCTCTCTGGTTGCCCTTGGGTTTCAAGCTGCACCAGCATCTGTCCTTCTAACAGGCGCCGATTAAACTCAGTGCGTAACTGCTCGGCGGAAAGCGGCTCTGCAGAAGCCAGCAAAAATTGGCTTTGCAGAAGAAATACCGACGTCCAAGCGAGCAGAAACCGACGCAGCAAAAGTAAAACGTCAGGCACTCTTCGGTTGCGACCCTGATCCGTTGCGGGAAACTCGTGACGCTTGTGGTGTGCGTCGCGCACTGGTCTTTGCGACCGCTCGCTTTTTGGGCTTTTCTTTTAATGCTTTTTTACTACGTACGCCGCGCGAAGGCGCCTTCTTAGATCGTGACCCTGACGGTTTGCCAGCGTCTGAGCCGGTACGCAGCCAATGCACGTGCTCCAACTCGAACTGCAGCATGATTCTATCCAGCGTGCGGCCAATTTTTGTGGTGGTATCCACTGCACTGAGCTTCGGCCACGTCGCCCGTTCACCGGCAAGTATGATATCAGCCACTTCTTCTTTGGACAGTGCCTTAAGAATTTTACCGGCACTCAAAATTCCAAAACCTGGAAAAATATTGATATCGCCTGTGAAACTCTGATCTAAAAAGGCATTGATTGCATTCATCGCGGTTGCAGTATTTGGCCCGAGACGGGCGTTACTTTGCAGGAAATCCAGTGAGCCACGCACAATCTGTTTGGACACCGTCACCGAGGTATCCACAAACAACTGGCTGATAAAAGACCTGCGTTTCTTTTCCATACCAATAACCGGCATGACCTGGCTGACCACAAAGTGGTTTACACCGTACATTCGCGCCAAGCGTTTGGCCGGCAAATCCTGGGAAAACGAGCCATCGATCCAACGGCGTGATGGCAGGTATGCCTGCGTTTTACCTTTTGCATTACGCGCTTCCAAGCGCACGGGTGGAAATACACCAGGCAAGGCCGTGCTTGCCAGAACCGCCGAACGCACCGTCACATTGGGTGAAGCAATATGATTCAGCAAACGTGAGGTCTGACGCGGTTCGGATGGGGATACCGAAATATTGATGCTGCGCCCTGTCTTACGATAGGCCTGCTCAAAAGTCAGGTCGGGGATAAGCCGGGCCATGCCCTCCTTGACCATCTCCATATCAATGTCTTTTTTGCCGAAACCCAGCTCCAGCTCACTGTTATTTTCCGACAGAGCCAGCGCCACCATGTCGTCATCAAACAACTTCAGATATTCCTTGTCAGTGCGGGTACCGACAATGGCTGCGACAAAGGAGCCCGCACTCGAGCCGGAAATGACCGCAGGCATCATCTGGTGCTCAATCAGCGCTTTCACAACCCCTAGATGGAAGTAGCCAAGGGTACCGCCACCGCTCAACATCAATGCTGAACGCCCGTAGCAATGGCTGGCACGTTCATAAAACTCAATGCGATCAGCCAGGGGTATAGACGGAAAATCGTGAGGCGACAGATACTGAAGGCTATCGGCTATTTCCTCTATGTAATTCTCAATGAGAAACTTGGTACCGCACTTGGCGTGTGCATGCAGATTACGGTTCCCCATGCCTCCCATATTGCCGTGTATCCCTTCATTCAGGGTGAACAGTAGCGCGTGGTCGTCTCCTGCCTTGCGCAACTGCCGCAGATTTTCCAAACGCTGACTAATATTGCGATAATCGTACAGAGTGGACTTTGGGTTATGCCGCCAGTCTTCCGCGCCGCTCAAGCGGTCATGCTCCCGAGCCAGCTCCTCCCATTCGGCATAACTGGTGGCCGTATTCATCTCATCTTCAAGCTTATCAAGGCGAGACTGTACCCCCCCAAAAATGCCTACCATGCTGGCCCCCAGTTTCAAAAAATGCGGCTAATAAGCTAAGTGTATCCTTTCCTGGAGCCGCTGCAATAGCCCTCCGCAGAAGGTATTGGTACAATTCTGATCCAGAACAATAAATTGAAAGATATGGTTGACTTTGCTCTAAGATTTGACATGCGCCAGCCGGAATTTTGTACGGCTGGCAAGCGGGAGCTTTATTCAGCGGCTGTCGAACAATGTGCCTGGGGCGAAAACAACGGCTTTAGCCAGGTGCACTTATCCGAGCACCATGGCACTGAAGACAATTACTGCCCCTCCCCATTAATACTGGCCAGCGCCGTGGCCGCGCGCACTGAGCGCATTATGATCATGATTTCAGCCTTGATCGCGCCTCTGCACAACCCGATCAAACTGGCCGAAGACCTGAGCGTGTTGGACATAATCAGCGGGGGACGGGTTATTCCCATTCTGAGTGCGGGCTACCGACAGACGGAATTCGAGATGCTGGGGTCGGACCTGGGCCAGCGCAAAGCTTATATGGAAGCCATCATTACAACATTGACACAAGCCTGGTCCGGGCAGGAATTCCAGTACCACGGAAAAAATATCCGTGTAACCCCAACACCGCACAGCGAACCTCGTCCCATGTTGTTCATGGGCGGTAGTTCCGGTGCTGCCGCGCGCCGGGCAGCGCGCTACGCGGACTATTTCATTCCGTCCAGACTGGAGTTTTTTGACGTTTATCGCGATGAGCTGCAGCAATTAGACAAGCCAGATCCGGGGCCCATGCCCAAAACAGCGACCTCGGTATTTTTCGTGGCAGACGACGCCGATGCCTATTGGCAAAAAATTGCACCACATTTGCTCCACGAAAGTAACAGCTATGCCCGCTGGGCCGAAGAAGCGGACGTACCAAGCCCTTACGCGCACCACACTTCGATTGATGAACTGCGTGACAGCCCTCAGTACCGCATGTATACCCCTCAGAGCCTGGTCGACTTCTGTATTCAGAATCCGGACCTGACTCTGCTAACACATCCTCTTTGTGGCGGCATACATCCCGAGCTGGCCTGGCAAAACCTGGAAACCTTCGCGGACAAAGTTCTGCCCGCGCTGCGCGAGGAAGGTCTGGTTTAGCTCAGCTCGGCAAGCAGTTCCTTAGCGCGCGCTTTCTCTCGGCTGTCGCCTTCTGCCAGTAACTCTTCCAGCATGCGACGCGCCCCTTCCGGGTCGTCCAGCTCTATATAAGCCTGTACCAATTCCAGTGGAGTCGCTTCAACTTCAGTAATCATTCCCAGATCTTCCATGGTTTTATTTTCCTTGTTACGTTTTGGCTTGGTGTGTTTATCAATAACTGTAGGCATCGCTTCACTTGCAATGCCGCTCTTCGTGGCTTTCAGAGGACTGGCCACAGCCTCGGCAGGGCCGGGCGACGGGGTCCATGCCGGCGGTGCTGATTCATCGTATTCCGACGCAGCGAGCTCCTCAGGCAGCGCGTCATCCGCAGCGATTGCCTCCAGCAACTGCCGCTGGCTTAGCGGCAGATCGTCGGCAGGGTCATTCTCGGCTACCCCCTGCAAACGTTTGTCGTTTCTATCCAGGGCGAGTTGATCAGGCTCAGAATATTCACTCTCCGATTTGCGACGTCGCCAGCGTGCAAAGGTCAATACTGCAAACACCGCACTAAGCGCCGCCGCCAGTGTGCCCCAAAAGCCTCGACTTGACTGCAGCGGCTCCGACAACGTCGATGGTTCGGGTTCCTGTAGGGATGCCTGCTCGGCCGTTTCCTGAGCAATCAGTCGACTCGCATCATTGGCCGCTACCTGAAACTGCAACTTGGTCAACTGGGCGCTTTTCTGAGCGATAGTTTTCTGCAATTCTTCCACCAGACCGTTCAACCGCTCAATGTCATTCATTGAATTGCTGATCACGTCATTGGCATCTTTCAGCCGCGCAAGAGCGTTATCCAGGCGTTCCTGAAGGTCCAGCACCGCGATGCTGTTTGTGCCCTGGGTTTCCTCCTCAACGGTGGGCGCGAGGCCAAGACGTAGAAAACCTGGGGCAAGCACTGGCGACTGCACCGGTTCTTTTATCGAATCTTCTTTCATAGCCAACTTATTCCACAACTCCGAGCGGCGCTCCAGCTCACGACTGGCGGCCTGCTTGTCAACCCGCTTGATTTCGGAGAGATCGGGTACGTCCAGAACGGTCCCCGGCTCCAACTGGGTACCTTCGTTTTGAGCAAATGCAGCCGTGTTTTTTTTGATGATTGCCACCATCATCTGCTCAACGCTGACCGTATTGGCTGGGCGCAGATGAATAGCAATCTCGGACAGGCTTTGCCCTGGCTCAACGGTCCACTGCGACCTACCTGCTGCCGAAGTATCAACATCCCAGACTTTTCCTGGCTCAGATGCGCTGTCACTACGAGTCCATTCTACTTCCAGCATTTCCATATCTCCCTGAACGCTTTCCAGCATACCGCTTGTTATTGTTTGCTCCTGCTGCTTTGGCAGGTCAGGAACCAAGAGGGTGTACTTTTGCAATACCGTACCCGTAGGCCAGCGATAGAAAAGAACAAAACGAGCGTTTGGATCGGATAAAACCTGCGACGACCAAACCCGAACACGAAGTTGTTCGCTGTTCGTGGCTTCAATTGAAACCTGTAACTTGCTGACAATCTGATCATCATCCAATCCCAACCGTTGCAGCTCATCCGAATTGGCCGGACGAACAATCACCTGTTGTGCATTCAGCTGGTGCGGGTTAGCAACCTGAATAGTGACATTGAGCGGCTCGTTCAAATACGATTCAAACTTGGCAGCGCCCAGACTGATCGCACCCGTTGACCCGCTTACTAATACACCGGCCAGACTCAATATTTGCACCGTTTGTTTCAGCATTGGTCCCTGGCGCGGTTGTCGGCTAAGCGGTTGATACGATATTGTTTCAGGTATTACGCACTCTTCCTGAATGCTCTAGTTATTATTTCCGTTAGAGACTTGGAGTAAGTATGGTTCAAATCTGGCGTTATGCCACCGTTCGTCGCAAAAAAAATACCGCATGCTCATCTTTTAACCAGCCCAGCAGTTGCTGACTAAACAGGATAGAATCTCGCTTCAGTCGCGCAACCCTAGGAAACTTCAATGGACAACACCGTGGATTACAGCCAACGCAAGCCAGAGCCCGGCGTGGCCGATATGTTCCCTCAGCGCTGGTCACCACGCGCTTTTACGCCCTGCGTTATACCCGAAGCTGAACAGCGAATTCTGTTCGACGCGGCACGCTGGGCGCCTTCCTGTTTCAATGAACAACCCTGGCGTTTTATTACTTCTAGCGCTGACAGCTTTGACCGTTTCCTGGGGCTGTTAATGGATATGAACCAGGTCTGGGCCAAAAATGCCAGCCTATTGGGCTTTCTCATCGCCAAGCAGAATTTTGCCAAAAACAACCAGCCAAACCCGCACGCCCGCTTCGACAGCGGCGCCGCATGGATGGCACTGAATCTGCAAGCCCACGCGTTGGGCTACCACTGCCACGGCATGGCCGGTATTCACTTCGACGCTGTAATGAGAGCCTTCGAACTGAACTCAGAGCAAGACAGCGTGATCTGTGGATTCGCCATCGGTAAGCTCGGTGATAAAAGCCAGTTACCGGGGAAGTATCAGGAGCGCGAAGTGCCTTCGCCTCGCAAGGCTCTTGAGGAAATTTGGAAATTGGTTTGAGACACATTCTTCTCCGCTGGCCGAGACACCAGGCCAGCGGCACGCCATTGACTAACAATTAACCTAAGATGCTCCACCCTGGCAGCAAAAACTCAGATTCGGTGAAATTTTCACAGAATTTTGCCGGCTTCACTGTAAGTTTTTACCGGGTATCTGAGATTACCGTCTATTCTTAATTTACCCCCATCACCGTTCAAATTGATGTGGGACAAGCGGAAAGACCTACAAAACACAGTCAACTGGCTACCTAACACTATGCAACAGCTTGGAGTCTCAAGAATCACTGGCGTAGGGCATTACCTACCAGATCAAATTGTTCTGTCAGAAGACCTGATGAACGAGTTCAGATCCGAGTCACGATTTGGACTGTCGCCACGCTACTTATCCGCCCTGGTCGGCATAAAGGAAAGACGTTGGGCTAGCGACGATACCCTACCATCGGACTTGGCAATTGCAGCAAGCAGGGATGCCATCCAAAAAGCGGGGATTAACCCTCAGGACATCGACTGCATCCTGTTTTGTGGCATTGAAAGAGACTGGCAAGAGCCGGCAACCGCCCACCGTGTTCAGTTTGAACTGGGGGCAGGGAAAGCCACCTGCTTTGATTTGACGAATGCATGTCATGGATTTATGAACGGTATTAGCGTTGCCGACGCGTTTATCGCTTCGGGTACCGCGCGTGTCTGTCTGGTTTGCACCGGAGAGGTCGGTTCTCGCGCGAGTAAATCGATTTTGAGACAACTCTGCAAGCCTGATCTAAGTCATGAAGAACTTAAGTTTCTGTTAGGAGGGCTTACTGCAGGTGATGCGGGCGGAGCGATGATTGTACAGCGTTCGGAAGACCGCAGCGGATTCCAGCGGTTCAAATTCGAAAGCGCAGGACAATATGCAGATTTGTGCTTTTACTCCAAAGCCGCAAATGACGAAATCTATGGCGAAATGCACATGCAGGAAATTTGTGAGGAAACACTGGCTTTCCACGCAAACTCAATCGAAGAGACTTACTCTTCCTTGTCATGGCGCCCAGAAGATGTCGACTGCCTTATGAGCCACCAAGTTGGTACTAAAGTGCATCGACAGGTTTGCCGCATCACGGGAGTGGCCAAAGAAAAAGCGCCTTGCATCGTCGATACTACCGGGAACATCGCGAGCGCCACCATCCCTGCGTTGTTTAGTTTGTATCCACCAAGAAAGAACGATAAAGTGCTGATCATCAGCTCGGGGAGTGGCATGACAATCGGCCAGTCTGCCCTGATGGCATAATGGTGGCCGGGTCCGGTATTATCTTCTGCCGCACCTATATATTAGCCGCGGCATCGCGTGACCATTGTGCTGCTGGCAATGCACCTTGGTAAAGCAACGCTATTAAATGGAAGGCGGCAGAGCTGACGCTAACGAGCCCTATGCTCCGTCCCAAGCCCGGCCGTAATAAACAACGCCGTCGCCGATTCAGCAATATCCGCTGTATGCCACACCCCGGGCGGGTTGATTGCGTAATCGCCGGCACTCAAATGAACCACTTTGTTTTCACCCGGCTCAGTTTCCTGCAGCAGGATGATGGAGCCAGCAATGCAAATCACTACTTCCGCACCGGCAGGATGCATTTCCCACATATCCCACGGCTTGGTGAAACTATGCATCGCCACCAGTCGGCCTTCGGCGCCATCCATGGCGTGGCGTTGCGTATAGCCCTGGTACCAGCTCAGGTCGCCGGTGAATTCGGGTTCCTGTTCAGCGGTGCTGCCCAGGCCGAGATGTACGGGGAATTTTTCCAATGAACTACCGTTCATCGCTTTCTCCTTGCTCCTGGTCTATGGTCCAGACGGTAAGTTTATCGCAGTTGAGTAGTCCTTGTGCTTTGTGAGAATGGAGTAATTGCGGTGCAAACCAACATACCACCAATAATTGTCACGCTACTGTCCGGCGCGGTGATGTGGCTGCTGGACCTGGCCTACCCAGTGCAATTCCTGAACCCTGTGTTAGCAGCCGTTCTGGCATTGCTACTGGTGTTCGCCGGACTTATGCTTGCTGCGCTGGCTGTGCTGCAGTTTCGCACAGCAAGCACTACGGTAAACCCGCTGAATCCGGGATCGGCCACCAGCCTGGTCACCTCCGGCGTGTTCAGCATAAGTCGCAACCCAATGTATCTGGGCATGTTGTTGCTGTTGTTGGGGGGTGCCACCGCTCTGGGCAACCCGCTAAACCTGTTGGTGGTGGGCGGATTTGTGGCGTTCATGAACGAACTTCAAATAAAACCCGAAGAGCGGGCTATGGAGAAACTGTTCACCAAAGAGTGGCAGGCCTACCGCCAGCGGGTTCGGCGCTGGTTGTGAAGCTGGTCCACTCTGCAGCTACATTCTACAGATAAAAAAAAGGGAGCCGAGGCTCCCTGTATTTTGAATACTGTAAGGCCTGTTTGCGCCGTGCTTACTGCTCAAGCTGCGCCAGGTTGGCCTTGGCAGTGCCATGGCTGAAACCCACCGCTTTGGCCATATGGAAGTCGCGAATGCCGTCTACCAATTGACCGGTGGCGACTTTCAACACACCGCGGTTGTTGTAAGCGAGGCCGCGCTTGCTGTGCAGCACCGCCTGGTCGCAGTAGTATTCCGCGTTGCCGAAATCTTCAATGGCGATGTATGCAACGCACAGGTTGTTCAGAATCGCCTCCTTATTCTGCAGAGATACCTTTTGCTCCAGTGCGGCTTCCAGCTTTGCGATACCGGCCTGGTAGCTTCCGGCTTCCACTTCACGGGTGCCGTCCACTTCAATGTCGTGGGTCCGCAGCTTTAGCGGTGCATCCGCGGCAACGGTACCTGCCAGGGCAAGGGTTAGCGCAGTGCTTATGCCTGCAAGAATCAGCTTGAGTCGTGAACGTGTCGGTAACATGAGATAATCCTCCGGTTGCTTGGGTTACGGCAAACGCATGTGTCTGCGTTGGTACCAAGAATGTCCTAGCCGCGGCTGACGCGCCTGATGAACCCCTGATAATTGGCTAAGAAATTCCTAAGGCTTGCCTAAAACAAAGAAATGACTTCGACAAACTCTTATAACTTATTGATTTAAAATAATGCAGACCGCCTTTATGCTCGGCGAGCATCGCATCGATCCCGGCGCCAACCAGATCAGCGGGCCGCTTGAAACCCGCAAAGTAGAGCCCAAAGTCATGGCGGTGCTGTGTGTGCTGGCTGCCAACGCCGGGCAGACTGTCAGCCGGGAAGCGCTATTGGCGCAGGTATGGCCGGGTCGGGTTGTGGTGGAGGAAACACTGACGCGCGCAGTATCCCAGCTTCGCCTTGCATTGGGAGACAGCAAGGGGCAGGCCAGAATGATTCAAACCGTTCCTAAACAGGGCTACCGCTTATTGCTGAGTCCGCACCCGATCTCGCCACAGGCAGGCGAACCAGCTGGGTCCGTATCAGACCAGCGGGCGCCAGGGCGCTGGCCTGCGTGGCTGGCCTGGCTGATCGCAGCACTACTAGCAGCCCTACTCACCTGGCTGGTGTTGCACCATGGCCGCAACGATGGCCTTAACAATACCAGAGTCGATAATAGCGCCCATATTGACAGCCGGCAGTCTTCCGTCGCGGTATTGCCCTTTCGGAATCTCAGCGCGGATGCCGACGCCGAATACTTTGCCGCCGGCATTGCCGAGGAACTGCTCAATGCGCTTGCCGGCGTACCGGGTCTGCGGGTGCCGTCGCCACGCTCCTCTTTCGCGATGCGGGATAACAAGCTGGGCACACAGGCCATTGCCCGCGCGCTGTCAGTGAACCATTTGCTGGAAGGCAGCGTGCGCCGGTCCGGCAACACTCTGCGCGTCAGCGCGCAACTGGTGGATGTGAATAGCGACAGCACGGTATGGTCGCAACAATATGACCGCAACGTGGGCGATGTCATCGCTGTGCAGGAAGCGATTGCCGGCGCAGTAGTCCAGGCCCTGCCTGGTGTATTGCAGCAAGACACAGCACTGGCTGTCTCGCATACCAATAACTTGCAGGCCTACAGCTATTACCTACAGGGCCACTATTGGTGGATGAATGGCAACAACAGCAGCTGGTTTGTAAAGGCGCGGGACGCTTTTGAAGCGGCTGTCAAACTGGACCCGAATTTTGCCGAAGCGCAGGCGAGCCTTGCCTACATTTACGCCCGCGCCAATTTTTTTGCGCACAATATGCCAGCAGACGAGGCCCGCCGGCGCGCGCAAGCTGCAATTGATCAGGCGTTGACGCTGAAGCCGACCGCCGTCAACGCCCACATTGCCCGCGCTGTGCTGGCTGCGAATGGCGCGCAATTCAGCCTGGCTCGCGAGCACTTGAGGACAGCACTCGGTATTAACCCCAACAGCTCTACGGCCTACTTTCTACTGTCCGAAGTGGAACTCGCTTCCGCTCAGACTGAGCAAGCTCTGGCGGCTGCCCGACAGGCATTGAGTCTCGACCCATTATCCCCCTGGGTGAACATCAGCCTGGCACAGGTGCTGTTCGCCAGCGGCCAGCTTGAGGCCGCATTACAGCGCGTTCAACATGCTGCGACGCTTAATCCGGAGTACAGCTGGACTTATGTCTGGCTGGCCAGAATTCACCGAGCACGTGGAGATTTCGAGGCTGCTACAAAAGCCATCGAAAAGGCCAATGAACTGGACAGCACAGCCCCGGGCAATGCCGTCCTGGCTGCATTACTCCATCTGGACAATGAGGACACACGGGCTGCCAAACAGTGGTTAACAGTAGCGGCCAGCCTGCTGGGTAACAGCGACGCAGCGCGCTTCTGGCAACAATTTGACAACCTGGCGGTCAACCAAAGCAATCCCGCCGTTGCGGCCGCCCTGCTGCACACCATGCCGCACTTGCACAGCAGCAGCTACAACCTGGTCACCCTCTATCACGCCGCACAGTTGGCTGTGGGCGAGGCGGGCAAGGCAATACAAAAGCTGACGGCTCTGTACCCGGAACTGCTACGAGTCGAGCCTGTGATCACCCTGGATAATCTGGCCGCCGCAATTGCCCTGGTGCAATTGCTGGAGCCAACCCGGCCGCAACAAGCGCAACGGCTGTTGAGTGCCGGGATGGCCTTGACCGACACCTTACCCAGCATTCCAGATTCGCGATCGCACTCGGCGCAATTGCTGGCTTTAGCTGGCCGCCACGACGATGCCCTTAGCAATCTGAGCCGGCAGAGTGCAACCGGGCAACTGGTGGAACGCTGGCAGTTGCCATTGGCACCGGCATTTTCTGAATTGCTCGAACATGCAGGCTTTCAAGCTCTGCTCGTTGAACCTCGCTAAGTACCGCCTCGCGTTCTCAGCCAGCACCCGCCAGCAGGTGTTCCAACAGGTGTCCTGTGGCTATTGAAATCTCGGCCAGAACGTGGTCGAATTCGCCCGCCGCGGCGTAGTAAGGGTCAGCAACCTGGGCGTGCTGGCGCTGCGGAACGTAATCCATTAGCAGTTGCATTACGCCGCTGTAGGTCGATGGTGCCCAGGCCTGAACATTGCTGAGGTTGTTGCGATCCATGGCCACAATATGAGTAAATCGCTGATAGTCCTCATCTTGAATCTGCCGCGCGCGTTGTTGACTGATATCAAAGCCGGCGGACTGAGCCGCCGCAATGGCTCGGGGGTCCGGCGGTTTACCAAGATTAAATGCAGCCGTACCGCAGGAGTCAGTGCGAAACCGGTCAGCCAATCCACGCCGCCGCAGCTGCTGCTCAAAGGCGCCCTGGGCCAGAGGTGAACGGCAGATATTTCCAAGGCACACAAATAAAACTGATGTATCCAATAGTTCCCGACTCAACTTAGGAGGCCTCCAAAATGCGCCCCACCATTATTCCGTCAAGACGCGTTCGCCGAACGCACTGGACCGAGCAAAACACGGCAGCAGGCGTGAAAACCTACACAGTGTACAATCATATGTTACTGCCGGCTGAGTTTGAATCCATTGAAGCCGACTATTGGCACCTCTGCGAGCATGTGCAGGTATGGGACGTAGCCTGTGAGCGCCAGGTGCAACTGAAAGGCCGGGATGCGGCCCGTCTCGCACAGTTGATGACCCCGCGAGACCTGAGCACTGCCAAGCCCCTACAGGGCAAGTACGCGCCCACCTGCAACGCCCAGGGGGGAATTCTCAATGACCCGATTGCCATCAAGGTGGAAGAGGACCTTTGGTGGTTCTCAATCGCCGACAGCGACATCAAATTATGGGCAGCCGGCCTGGCCCAAGGCTACGGGCTTGACGTGGATGTAAGCGAGCCGGATATCTCGCCTCTGGCCGTTCAAGGACCCAAGGCAGATGAGCTGGTAGCACGGGTATTCGGGAGTGAAGTGTGCGACATTCGCTTTTTCTGGGGCAAAATGTTGCCTTTCCAGGGGAGCGATATGTATGTCGCCCGGTCCGGTTGGAGTAAGCAAGGCGGTTTCGAGATCTATGTAAACGATGCCAAGCTGGCTGTACCATTATGGGAGGCCTTGTTCGCTGCCGGTAAAGATCTGAACGTACGCATCGGCTGCCCAAACCAGATTGAGCGCATGGAAGGCGGGCTATTGTCATATGGCAGCGATATGGATGACCAGGACACCCCGTTTGAATGTGGTCTGGGCAGTTACCTAGACTTGAATGCAGACGTGGAAAGTCTGAGCCTTCCTGCACTGCGCGCACACGCCACGCAACAAACACGCCAATTACAGGGTGTACTTTTTGCCAGTTCGCCCACAAGCGATAGCACCTGGATAGAACTGGGCGATGGCTTGCAGGGCGAAATCCGCTCGCAAGTGTGGTCGCCGCGCTATCAAAAACACCTCGCTTTTGTTATGTTGCCATTCGCCTACACCCACCGTCATTCCACGCTGGAGCACGGCGGCGTTCAAGGCCAAATAACCCCACTCCCCTTCTCCCAGGAAGCACTACAGGCGTAATTCATGGCTAAATCCTCGTTCTACAAACCGGAAACCGTTGCCCTGCACAGCGGCTACGTGCCGGAAAGCGATCACGGTTCAAGAGCCGTGCCTATTTATCAGACCACGTCCTACGTGTTTGACAGCGTCAGCGATGGCGCGGCCCTGTTCAACGTCGAGCAAGGCGGCCATATTTACAGCCGTATTTCCAACCCTACCGTGGCTGTGTTGGAACAACGGGTAGCAGCGCTGGAGGGAGGCAGCGCAGCCATTTGTACCGCATCCGGCATGAGCGCTTTGTTTACCACCTTCATTACCCTGTGCTCGGCGGGGGATCATATAGTGTCCTCGGCACAGATCTACGGTTCCACAGCGACCCTGTTGCGCCATACCCTCAAACGCCTTGGCATCGAAACAACATTTGTGAGCATTAATGATGAGCAGGCTCTGAATGACGCCATTCAGAGCAACACCAAACTGGTGTTCTGCGAGTCCATCGGCAACCCCGGCCTGGAAGTGGCCAATCTGCCCGCCATCAGCAAGCAGGCAGAGTCACACGGAATCCCAGTGGTGGTAGACGCCACGTTCGCCACGCCAGCCTTGAACCGGCCGATCGAGCACGGTGCCAATGTGGTGGTGCATTCGCTGACTAAGTGGATGGGCGGCCACGGCGCGGCCATCGGTGGCGTGATAGTCGACGGCGGCAATTTCGACTGGGAAGCCAGCGGCCGCTTCCCGGAGTTGACTGAGCCCTATGAACCCTTCCACGGTATTCGCTTCTGGGAGGAATTCGGCCCCAGCGCGCTGGCGCAGAAAATACGCGCTGAATCGATGCGCGACCTGGGCGCCTGCCTGGCCCCGAACAATGCCTTTCTGATTCTGCAAGGTATAGAGACCCTGCAGCTGCGCATGCAGCAGCACATGGCAAATACCCAGGCTCTGGTGGAGTGGCTACAGGCTCAAGACGAGGTGGTTTGGGTTAATCACCCGGGTCTGGAAAGCAACCCCAGCCAGCCAGTCGCGACTGCACTATTTCCTGGCGGAGCCGGCTCCATGCTGTGCTTTGGTGTGGTGGGCGGGCGAGCCGGCGGTGCCGCGTTTATCGACTCGGTAAACCTGTCGTCCAATCTGGCGAACGTGGGCGACGCCAGAACCCTGGTGCTGCACCCAGGCAGTACCACCCATTCCCGATTGACGCCCGATGCCATGCAGGCCGCCGGCATCAGCGAAGACATGATTCGCGTGTCGGTCGGGCTGGAACATATAAAAGACATCCAGATTGATTTCAGCAAAGGCTTGCGCGCCGCCAGCAAGGTAACCGAGCAGCAGGCGGAGGCGTTGCAATGAAACTGATGCTTAATGGGTTGGAAACCCACATAGCGACCGGCGGCAAGGAATTTACCGCGGCCCTGCCCACAGTGTTGTTTCTGCACGGCAGTGGGCTGGACCACCGCAGCTGGGCATTGCAAACCCGCTGGTTTGCGTTTCATGGTTTTTCGGTCCTGGCACCGGATTTTCCAGGGCATAGCCTGTCCCAGGGTGACGCACTGGCAAGCATTGAAGACAGCGGGCCATGGCTGGACGCTCTGCTGGATGCCGTGGGCGTTCAACACGCGCATGTCGTCGGGCACTCGCAAGGCTTTCTGAGTGGACTGGAACTGGCCCGCCAGTTTCCTGGCCGGGTGAAATCTTTAACCGGCATCGGTACGGCGGCCGCTATACCCGTTAACCCCACGCTGCTGGAAACCGCTGAAGTTTCGGCGGCAAAAGCGGCCGAGTTTATGCTGCAGTGGGGGTTTGGTCCCGACATTCTCAACGGTGTTTCACCCACGCCGGGCTTGCAACCGATTGCGATTGGCCACCGCATTATGGCCAACAACCCACTGGCGGCTGACCTTAAGGCCTGCGCCAATTACAGTGGTGGCGAAGCAGCCGCGCAGGCTTTCCAGGGCCCCAGTCAACTGATACTGGCCGGACTGGATAAAATGACGCCATTAAAAGCCGGGCAGGCACTGGCCGTCAGCCTCAATGCCAAGGTCAGCGTACTGACACGCTACGGCCATATGTTGCCTATGGAAGCGCCCAAACAAGTGTTGCAGTTGTGTAAGGATTTCATTGTTGAGATAGAAGGACAAATCACATGAGTTTTAAGAAAGTTGCCGTAATCGGTGCCGGCACCATGGGCTCCGGTATTGCGGGCCAGGTGGCTAATGCCGGAATCGACGTTTGGCTGCTGGACCTGCCATCGGAGGGAGCGCGTATAAACGCCCTGGCCGAACGCGGACTGGAACGCATCTCTGACTCAAATTCGCCAGGCCTGATGAGCAAGGCCGCCGCCGAGCATATTCACCTTGGCAATACCCGTGATGATTTTCAACAGCTTGCCGATTGTGACTGGGTGGTGGAAGCCATTGTCGAACGGCTGGATGTCAAGAAAGCCCTGTACCAGCAGCTGAATGAAGTGTGCCAGGAACAGGCCATCATTTCCTCTAACACATCAACGATACCCATTCGGCTGTTAATCGAAGACATGCCGGAAAGTTTTCAAAAGCGCTTCGCGATCACGCATTTTTTTAACCCAGTGCGGCAGATGCCGCTGCTGGAACTGGTCCGTGGTGAACACACCTCCACGGAGGTTATACAGGTTCTGGATGAGTTCTGCGATAAGCAATTGGGTAAGGGGGTTATTCCCTGCGTCGACACTCCGGGCTTTCTCGGCAACCGGGTAGGTTGTTTTGCCCTGCAAACCGCCCGCCAGGCCGCCATCGAGCTGCAATTAAGTCCACAGGAGGCCGACGCCATTTATGGCCGCCCAATGGGCATTCCTAAAACCGGAGTGTTCGGCCTGTACGACCTGATCGGCATCGACCTGATGTCGGACGTTGCCAAAAGCCTGGTCGACACCCTGCCAGCCGAAGACGCCTTCCATAACGAGGCTGCACCGGTCCCACTTATGGAAACCATGATCAGCCAAGGGCATACCGGGCAAAAGCAGGGTCAGGGTTTTTACCGCCGGCAAAATGGCCGCAATGAAGCGATCAATCTGGCAACGGGCGAGTATGAACCGATACCGCACCGGCTGGCTATTCCTTTGGCTGACCAGGCGGAGAAGGAAGGAATTCAAGTGCTACTTGCCGACGACGGTAAATATGGGCAGTTCGCCTGGCGGGTGTTGTCGCGGGTGCTGAGCTATGCAGCCTCATTGATTCCCGAAGTTGGCGATACGGCGTTGGGCGTGGACGATTCCATGAAGCTTGGTTACAACTGGGTCAAAGGCCCGTTTGAACTGCTTGACGACATAGGTGTGGACGCCTTCATAGCGCGTCTAGAAAGTGATGGAATGGCAGTGCCACCCTTTCTCGACTCGGCCAGAGGGTCCAGTTTCTACCGAGTGCACGGCGGTGAATTGCAATTGCGAACAGCCGGCGGAGTCTGGAAACCCCTGCAGCGCGCTCCTGGCGTAGTACGCTTCAATGAACATCGACGCACCTTACAGCCTCAAAACAGCTGCGAGGTGGCCAGCTGGTTCGATCTGGACGGTGTCGCCATGGTGGAGTTTCACAGCAAGGCCAATGCGCTGGATGGTGACTCTATGGCGATCCTGGCTGATGCCATTGCGGCAGTGAGCAGCAAAGGCATGCGTGGCCTGGTGGTGCATAACGACGCGCAGCATTTTTCTTGCGGGGTCAATCTGGGTGCCGTGCGCGGTTTCTTCGAAGCCGACGATTTGGAAGGACTGGACCGCTTTCTTGACCATTTTCAGCAAACCGTGCTGAGCATGGCAAGGGCACCGTTTCCGGTGGTGGCCGCACCGGTCGGCATGTCACTGGGTGGCGGCTTTGAAGTGGTACTGCACGCCAAGCAGGTGATCTGTCACGCCAATTCTAATATGGGGCTGGTGGAATCCGGGGTCGGCCTGGTACCGGGAGGCGGTGGTTGCAAGGAAACTCTGTACCGCTGGGTGGAACAGCTTGAACTGGAAAGCGATATCAGCGAGGCGTCATGGAAAGCCTTTATGAACCTGGGCTACGGGCGCACCTGCTCGTCGCCCCTTCTGGCGCGAGAACAGGCCATGCTGCGGCTGAATGACCACTACCTGAACAACCGTGACCGCCTGTTACCGGCCGCAATTGCCGCAGTTAACGGCAGCACCGAGTACGGTACACAAACACCGTTGCAACGTGAACCTCTATCGATGCCGGGCGCGCCGCTGTTTGAAAAAATGCAAAGCTGGCTGGCCGATGCCCTTGCGGCTGGCAAACTGACACCGCATAACGTGGTAACCGCCACAGAGCTTGGCCGTATTGTTAGTGGCGGCGACATTGAGCCAGGCACGTTATGGAGCGAGCAGGACTTTCTGGATGCTGAGCGGCAATCCTTCCTGCGCCTGGTGCGCACCCAGGAAACCCGTGACCGTATCTGCAGTATGCTGGATAGCGGCAAGGCGGTGCAAAACTGATGGCCGCCTCACTATCCGGCCCCTGGACCTACCAGGAGATCACGGACTATCTGCTGTGCCAGGAATACCCAATAAGACTGTCCTGTGTTGGCAGCGACGGGTTTCCGCGGGTCGTTTCGCTGTGGTATCAGTTCACCGAGCCCTGTATTTACTGCGTTACCCATCGTAACTCCAAGCTCGCGAAGCTCCTCGAAGACAACCCCAAAGTGGGTTTTGAGATTTCACCCAACGCCCCGCCTTACTTTGGTTTGCGTGGCCAGGGTAGCGCCGACATGCAGCCGCTGGGTGACAGCCCTTTGCTGGAGAACCTCTTGCAGAACTATGTTGGCAACACCGACTCCGATTTTTCCCGCTGGCTATTGGCACGCAGCTCGGAAGAACTGATGATTCGGATTGAACCGCACCGGCTGTACAGCTGGGATTACCGAAAACGGATGGAAACCACCCGTTGAGCGAAAGCTTGCGGGATGGAAAAAAGATTCAGTTGAGCAGTTCAAGCTTCTCCTGTAACTCCAGCCACTGTTCTTCCAACGCTTCCTGCTCCGTTCGCAGGGCACCCTGCTCACGCAGCAGCTCGTTCAGATCCGGCTTGTTCACTTCCTGGTAAAGGCCGGTATCACTCAGTCGGGTGTCAAGCCAGCCAAGCTGTTCCTCCACCGTCTGCATTCGCCGTTCAATGGACTTGAGTTGTTTTTTCAGTGGTTGCAATTGTGCGCGCTGCTGTGCAGCCTGCTGTCGCTGCTGCTTCTTGTCCCTTTTGCTTGCCGCAACTTGGGCGGTGGTCGCTGCCTGAGCGACGGTCTGGCCGCTGAGTATCCATTGCTCATACTGCTCCAGATCCTGTTCGTAAGCCTCGACGACACCGTCATGCACCAACACCAATTCGTCCACGGTGTTGCTTAACAAGTAGCGGTCGTGCGTCACCAGGACAACGGCGCCTTCATAGGCCTGCAGCGCGACGGTCAGCGCGTGTCGCATTTCCAGGTCCAGGTGATTGGTAGGTTCATCCATAATCAGTACGTTAGGTTTTTGCCACACGGTGATAGCCAGTGCCAGGCGTGCCTTCTCTCCTCCGGAAAAATCGCGTATCGCTTCTTTGGCCAACTCACCGCGAAAGTTAAAGCCGCCCAGGAAGTCGTATATTTCCTGCTCGCGGCTATCCGGGCTGATACGTTGTAAGTGCAGCGCGGGACTGGCTTGCAGGTCCAGCGCTTCCAGCTGATGTTGGTCAAAGTAACCGATCTGACAGTGCGCACCTTCCACCCGATCCCCACGTATAAGCGGTAACTGCCCGGTTAGAGTTTTCAGCAAAGTCGATTTGCCCGCACCATTTTTACCCAGTAAACCCAGTCTGGCTCCGCTATGAATTTGCAGGTTGACCTTAGCCAGCACCGCAACATCTGCGTAGCCACAGGCCGCATGCGTTAAAGATAAGATCGGGTCTCCGGCTCGCCGCGGTTCGGGGAAGCGAAAAGAAAACGGGGAGTCTATATGGGCGGGAGCAAGCTCCGGCATGCGCTGCAGCTCCTTGAGCCGGCTTTGTGCCTGCTTAGCTTTGGTCGCCTTGTAGCGAAAACGACGAACAAAATCTTCGATTTCCGCGACTCGACGCTGTTGTTTTTCATAGTTCGCCTGTTGCTGTGCAAGACGCTCGGCGCGTTGCCGCTCGAAAGCTGAATAATTGCCTTTGTACGCAGTCAGTGTCTGGTGCTCCAGGTGCAGCACTTGCTGGCAACAGGCGTCAATAAAGTCACGGTCATGGGAAATCAGCAGCAAGGTTCCCGGATAATTCTGTAACCAGCGCTTCAGCCAAAAGCTCGCGTCCAGATCCAGATGGTTAGTGGGCTCGTCGAGCAACAGCAGGTCAGACGGCGTCATCAGTGCTTTACCCAGATTTAAGCGGATTCGCCAGCCTCCGGAGAAATCGCTGACCGGCCGCCGCAAATCCGGTTGTTGAAAGCCCAGGCCCAGTAACAGCTTCTCAGCGCGGGAGACTATGTCATAGCCATTACCATCATCCAAGCGGGTGTGAAGTTGCGCCGCACGATCGTAGTCCTGGTTCGCCTCGGCGACCTGTAACTGTTGATGGATGTCAAACAGCGCTACGTCCCCGGACATGACGTATTCCAATGCCGACAATTTGCTGGCTTGAACTTCCTGCTCCATGCAACCAATCCGCAAAGCGTGCAAGCCCTCTACGCTGCCCTGATCAGCCGCCAGCTGACCGAGCAACATCGCAAACACACTGGACTTACCACTGCCATTGGCACCAATCAGCGCGATATGCTGCCCCGGTTGGATGGTGACATTCACCCTGTCGAGCAACACTTTGGGCCCGCGCCGTAAACTGACCTCACGAAAAATAATCACGCGAATCGCACCGCATTAAAAAAGCGGGCCATGATAACAGCTGTCTGCCCCGTGGCCGAAAATAACCTTATTTTTATCCAGGCTTCGAGTAAAATAGCGGCCGCTTTCTATCAGGAGTCTGCCCATGATCCCACGCCATTTGTTCGAGGCCGAGCACGATCTGTTCCGCGAGTCAGTCCGCCGCTTTATAGAAACAGAAGCCATGCCACACCACGAACAGTGGGAGAAGGACGGTATGGTCAGTCGCGACGTCTGGTTGAAAGCCGGCGAGCAGGGCTTTCTCGCACCGACTGTTCCGGAGGCCTATGGTGGCTTTGCCGCGGACTTTCGTTACAACACCATCGTCAATGAAGAGGTTTGCCGCGCTGGCGCGTCCGGGCTGGGTTGGAGCTTACACTCGGACATCGCCGTTCCCTACATTGTGCGCTACGGAAACGAGGAACAAAAGCAGCGCTATCTGCCGGCCTGCGTGTCCGGCGAATGCGTCACTGCCATTGCGATGACCGAACCCGGCGCTGGCTCAGACCTGCAAGGCATCAAGACCACGGCCACCCGGGACGGTGACCACTATATTCTTAATGGCTCCAAGACCTTCATCACCAATGGACAAATGTCTGACCTGGTGATTGTGGTTGCCAAAACTGACCCGAAGGCCGGCGCCAAAGGAACCAGTCTGTTCCTGGTGGAAGCGGCTTGGGAGGGCTTTGATAAAGGCAAAAACCTGGAAAAGCTGGGATTGAAGGCGCAGGATACCTCTGAACTGTTTTTCGACAATGTTCGCGTGCCCAAGGAAAACCTGCTGGGCGAGGAAGGCCAGGGCTTCGTGTACCTGATGCAGGACCTGCCGCAAGAGCGCCTGTCTGTGGCCTCGGCAGCCGTGGCGGGCAGCCAGTCCATTCTTCAGCAAACCATTGAGTACGTGAAGGACCGACAGGCCTTTGGCAAACCCATCGCTGGATTTCAGAACACCCAATTCAAGCTCGCCGAGCTCTCTGCGGAAGTTAGCAGCGCCGAGGTATTCCACGATCGCTGTCTGGAGCTTCATCTGGACGGCAAGCTGGACGCCACAACCGCCGCAAAAATTAAATTACTGAGCACCGATCTGCAATGCCGGGTTGTCGATGAGTGCCTGCAGTTGCATGGGGGTTACGGCTACATGTGGGAATACCCGGTTGCCCGAGCCTATGCCGACGCACGCATCATGCGAATCTACGCTGGCACTAATGAGATCATGAAGCTGATCATTTCCCGCGAGATCATGAAGTAACAGCGATCGGCTACTACTTCACTTCGGGCGAACGATCTTGGCAGTGGACGTGGCCGTTGCGGTCAAATCGCCGTCGCTGCCAAAAAGCTCGCCTTCCAGAAAGGCTGTAGACTTGCCGAGCCGCAAGACCTTGCCGTGACAAGTGAAGGAGCCGGCCCGCGAGGGGCGCAAAAAACTGACTTTGATTTCCAGTGATGACAGGGTGATGATCTTCTGGAACATGGCAAACACAGCGGTCGTCATTGTCGCATCGAGCATGCCGGTCACGAAACCACCCTGCACAACATCGCGGCTGTGGCAGTAGTCGAGCGGCATGGTGAAATTCACCTCTGCCAGACCCGCCTCTGAATCAACGTGTCTGACATCAGCTCCCAGCGCGCGCCAGCACGGCGGCGCGCCGGAGTTAATCATCTGTAAAAAGGCCTGTTCTCCGGGAGTACTGCTCATAAACTGTCAACGGTGGTAGAGTAAACTGGACGCCGTGAATGCATGGCGCGCAGCAGTTTATAGGTAATCGACAGCGCAATAAAGTTGCCGATCACAGCGCCGCCGAAAAATCCAAGAACGCCAAACCAGGAGCTGCCCAGCCAGGCGCAGGGTATCACGCAGACTGCGAGGCGGGCCAGATTGCTGAGCAGCGTATTATTGGAATGACCCTCTGAGTTGAAGGCGGTATTCATCATCATGATCGCCGCGTACGCGCAGGCTCCAAGCGGCATCAACCAGAGATACCAACGCGTTAACCGGATGACTTCGGGGTCCTCACTGAATAATCCGGCAAGCCACGGGGCGGCCAGCGCCAATAACACATACATACTGAACTGAAAGCACAGTGCGAAGCGAATCGCGACGGACAGTGCCCGATCAGCGCGCTGCCATTGATTGGCACCGAGATTTTGAGCCAAAAACGGAGACAGAGCCGAGGTCAGCGCAAAGCAAACTACCAGTGAGATGGATTCAATACGACTGCCTGCTCCGAAAGCGGCCACGGCAACATCGCCATAACGGGCAACCAGGGCAGTAAGAACAGCATTGGCAATGGGTGTTAGCATATTCGCGGCAACGATCGGCATCGCGGTGGTACTGATTCTGCCCCATTGCCGGCGTAAACTCGCCCAACCACCGAGGCGCAGTGTGAGCAGCTTGTCGCGTACCACCAGGATGTATAGGCCGGCTAGCATTCCAAGCAGCCAGGCTATGGCGGTGGCCAGAGCAGCGCCCTTTACTCCCATGGCGGGTACCGGGCCGAAGCCAAAGATCAGGATCGGGTCCAGCAGAACGTTCACCAGACCGCTGAAAACCATCAGCAGGCTGGGCCATTTTGTGTCACCAGTGGCCCGGATGGCGGCGTTTCCGATCATGGGGACCGCCATCAGCGGAACGGCCAGCATCCAGATTCCGACGTAATCCAATATCAGCGGCATGGCTTCCTGACTTGCGCCCATCGCCGAAAACAAGGGTATAAACAGCAAACGGGCGATGGAAGCCAGCACCACAACCATTAGTACGCCTAACAAGATACTACTGCTGGCAATCAATCTCGCCTCATCAGTTTCGCGGCGACCCAGCGCCCTGGCAAGTACAACCGACGTAGCGATTCCAAAGCCGATCAGGGTGCTGGTAATGGTGAAGGTCACGGGGAAAGTAAAACTGATAGCGGCCAGTTCAACCGTGCCAAGCAGGCTGACAAAATAGGTGTCGACCGCCCCAAACAGAAAGGTGGACAGCAAACCCCAGATCATGGGCGCAGTCATTTGTCTGAGCGTACCGACAATGTCACCAGACAGAATTTGCTGCGAATCAACGCGCGCCATTCACGTTCCTAATTTGATGGGCTAACCCGGTTTAAACCGGTATGGTTAGAGTTTCCTTGACGGCTTCCATCACCGCGATACTGGTGGACTCCTGAACGCCCGGCAGGCCCAACAGAGTATCCTCCAGGAAGTCCCGGTACGCGCGCATATCGCTGACCCGCGCCTTGATCAGATAGTCGAAGCTACCGGTCACAAGATAACATTCCTGAACCTCCTGCAGTTGCACCACCGCATGCTTAAAGCCTTCAAAATTGGCCTTGCTGGAGCGGTTCAGGCGGATTTGCACAAATACGATCAAGCCTGCACCCAATTGGTCGGCATTCAGCAGCGCTGAATAGCCGTTTATGAAGCCGGCTCGCTCCAGTTTGCGAACCCGTTCAATGCAAGGGGTTGTGGTCAAACCCACCGCCTTTCCGAGCTCGGTAAAGGAGATGCGACCCGTGCCTTGTAAAGTACGGAGAATTTTTCGGTCCAGATTGCTTAAAGCATATTTTTCCGTCATATTCTATTTTCAAATATATATTTACCGTTATTAACTCATAATAAAGTATTTTATATCGCAATAAACCGAATATTTTGATGATTTGTCGTGTTCTATATAACAGCGCGAGCTACTATTGATGACTTACAGAGGGGCTACCCTGGCTATCCGGGGCGGCACAGCTCTTACAAATTCGCAACGACGGAGACCGGACCGTGAAAATTGGTGTGCCCAAGGAAATAAAGAACCACGAATACAGGGTTGGTCTGACGCCAGCCAGCATCAAAGAGCTGCGCCTCTATGGCCATGATTTGATGGTGGAAACTGGCGCCGGAGCCGGTATCGGAGTACCAGACGACGACTACAAACGAGTTGGTGCTACAATTGTGGATTCGGCAGCAGACATCTATGCCAGCAACGAGATGATCGTCAAAGTCAAAGAGCCTCAGCCCGAGGAATGCCGTCAGCTGCGTGAAGGGCAGACCTTGTTCACTTATCTGCATTTGGCGCCGGACCCCGCGCAAACCGAGTTGCTGCTTGAGTCCGGTGTGACTGCTATCGCCTATGAGACGGTCACGGGCCCCAAAAGATCCTTGCCGTTATTGGCGCCGATGAGCGAAGTAGCGGGCCGCCTGGCAGCTCAGGCAGGCGCACATTGCCTGGAACGCGCCCAGGGCGGTTCAGGCATATTGTTAGGCGGCGTTCCCGGCACAGCACCGGGCAAAGTTCTGGTCATTGGCGGCGGCGTTGTGGGTGACAATGCCGCCTATATCGCCCGCGGCATGGGCGCCAATGTAACCTTGTTAGACAAGTCTCTGGCACGCTTGCGCCAGCTGGAAGCCGATTACACCGGCAAGGTAAACTGCGTGTACAGCACTCAGGAAGCCATTGAAAAATACGCCCTTGAAGCGGACCTGGTCATCGGTGCTGTGCTGGTGCCCGGCGCATCGGCACCCAAGCTGCTGACTGCTGATATCGTCAAACGCATGAAGCCGGGCTCGGTCGCCGTTGATGTGGCGATTGACCAGGGCGGCTGTTTTGAAACATCTTACGCAACCACCCACCAAGACCCAACTTACGTAGTGGACGGCGTGGTGCATTACTGCGTTGCGAACATGCCGGGCGCCGTTCCGGTCACCTCTACCAATGCATTGAACAATGCCACCTTGCCCTTTGTGCTTAATCTGGCGAATAATGGTTTTCGCAAGGCCATGCAATTAGATCATCACCTGATGGATGGCCTGAATGTGCACGCCGGACAATTGACTTATCGCGCCGTTGCCGAAGCACAAGGTCGTGATTATGTGAGTGCAGAAAGCATCATTAACTAGGCGCTGCCTGGAGGTTGGCCTCAACCGCATCGAGAAAGCCGAACATATCGACCACTTTCTCGGTGCTGGGATCAGTGGTTTTGCCCTTTATGTCGGCAGTAATAATGCCCTGATCAACAGTATCGATCAGCGCACGTTTCAAGTCCGCGGCATAATCCTGCAAGGCTTGATTGGATTCACGTTCTCCCAAGGTGGCCAGTGCATTTGCCAAGGCGTACAACAGGGCTGAAGAGTTAAACAGCGCAAGCTTGCCGTCCGACTCCAGGTACTTCAAGTACAGGTCATGCGCGGTACCGTGGGGCGCCTCAAACAGCATGGTGCCATCCTTGCTTTGAATGATTGAGCTGGCAGTGGCCAGACTGCCACCCAGCGCAGCCGAGATGTCGGAAAAGATATCACCATCAAGATTTTGCGCCGGGTACAAGGCATTACGAGGAGGGTCGGTGATCATTTTTTTCAGTTGGCTGGAGGGCCGCATAATCATGAAGGATGGCGGTGGCGTGTCAGCCTCAACCAACTGGCTGCGAACCTCACGGATCACATCACTGAATACCTCATCGTATTCCATGTATTCGCGCTTAAGCCCGAAGTACACTTCCTTATCGTTCAAAGAGGCATCCCGAAACACCTGTAGAACCCAGTCCATAATCGCACCACGGTCATTGGACATCAGCAGTACAGGGTCTCCTTGATCGACATAGCGGGCATGTTTTTCCTCGCCATCAACGACCACTTTCAGAATGCCGCCCTCTTTCATCGCGGCATTAAAACTACCGTATTGATCTCCCCCACCTGCGCTCATACGCGCGATCGAGATGTGCGCCTTGCGCTCCGGAATCCCATAGCGCTTCAACTCTTCAACCAGCTTGTAGAGCTTGCGCCCGGTGGTATTGTCCGGCACACCCCACAAGGCTTTTTCTGGAGGCTTGGCAACGATTCGTGCGGCCTGAGCATCAATCAGTTCGTAATGATAAGACAGCCCAAGGCGCTCGAACTCAGCCTGATATTGCGTTTCATAAAGGTTTTCGATGGCCTCGCGCATATTACCGTCATACCCAGGGATGACTGTGTCTTTAAGCCCCAGATAGGCGTCGCGGCGCTCATCAATCGCCCTTTGAAAAAATCGATGCGCCCACTCGACAACCTTCTCAATGCTGTTAGTGGCCAACAGCCAAGGGTCTCCTTTTTGCACTATCCTGCGGTGCAATTCAACCGGGTCCCCACTGGCACCGACAAACAGCAGCTTAAGTACACCGGTGGCGCTGGAAAGCTCGTTGTAGCTGTCTTTAATCCCGCCGGTTTCCATCGTGTCCACCACAATGTCGCGGCCAACCCACCCGGGTTTTCGTAATTCCAGGTTACGAAAAGGAATGTCTTCACGAATGATATTGCCGTGAATACCTTTGCGAATCGCTCCATTCGGTGACTTCGTGGCCAGGCGATGCAAGTCAGATTCCTTAATACCGGGGTGTTTAAGCAGCAGCTCATCGAGCTGCTCACGATTCACCGTCATGCCGGCATTTTTTATACCGACTCCATGAGTTTGCAGCGCGGCGATCGCGTCCAGCACGACCTGACCATTGCTTAACAGCCGGTTCTCAGCGGTGAGATCCACTTCGACGAGCTCGATATCCAGACGCTGATGCACAAACTTTTGCAACAGACATTCAAATGCCACTTGGGCCATTTCATCCCCGTGCAGGATAACCAGCGGGCGGTTCACTCTGATTTTCCCAGCCATTTTTTCTTGCCTAATCGAGTCTATTATTTGTTGACAATGCGCTCGGCCGGAAACACGCAACGGAAGGTACTGCCCTGGCCAGCTGTGCTTTCAATCTGCAACTCGGCCTGATGGCGACCAAGCACCTGTTTGACAATGGCCAAGCCAAGCCCCGCACCCACTGAATTCAGGTCAGTGCGGTAGAAGCGCTCCCCAAGCCGTGCCTGTTGGTCCGGATCGATGCCGGGACCATTATCGATAACGCTTAGGTAGCCCAGCCCACCCTCAAGCTGCCAGGTTACCTGAATGTTGCCATCGTCTCCAGAGTGACGACTGGCGTTATCAATGACATTATACAGGGCGGTATACAGCTCCGTCTCGCCGCCGCACAATCGAGCAGAACAATGGTCGGTGAACTCCAGGGTCTGCTTAGGCTTGACCAGCCTGATTTCCTCAAAAATCATATTCACCATCGGAGCAATGGCCAGCTCTGTATTCTCGGGCTCTTCGGTGCTGGACTCCAGACTGATCAGGGTAAGCAGGCTGCTCAGAATACGGTCTACGCGGTGTGTCTGCCGCAGCATTTGCTCAATGGCGGGCCGCCAATTGTCGTCAGCGCTGCCGAGCATGGTTTCCAGATAACCAACGACGACAGTGATTGGCGCGCGCAATTCGTTGCTGAGCTCCTTGATCAGCCCCGCTGTTTCCGGTAAGCCCGTTGCTGAGGAAATCGCAGAATCATCTGGCATTGGCAATTACGTTTGAGGCGCTAGCTCGGAAAATCGATAGCCCGTGCCGCGCACTGTTTGGATGAAGCTACCGTAGTCAACCGGATCGGTACCGAGCTGCCGCAGGGCTTTGCGCAAACGGCGGATGTGCACATCGACAGTTCGTTCTTCGATGTAAACATTACCACCCCAGACATGATCCAGGATCTGATTGCGGCTGAATGCCCGGTCGCGGTGGGCCATAAAAAAACGCAGCAGTTTGAATTCGGTGGGGCCAATATCGATGGCCTTATCGCTAATGAACACCCGATGGCTGTTGTCGTCAAGTTCCAGGCCGCCCATCGTCAGACGACCGGACTCCATATCCGGTGCGGTTCGCCGCAGCAAGGCATTGATGCGCGCGATCAGCTCGCGCGGGGAAAAGGGCTTGGTGACGTAGTCGTCCGCGCCGGTATTCAAGCCTTGAATCTTATTGTCTTCGTCAGTACGCGCAGTCAGCATGATAACGGGTATATTAGAGTGGATGCTCTCCCTCTTCAGACGACGGATAAGCTCCAACCCACTGTTGCCGGGCAGCATCCAGTCCAGCAGAATCAGATCCGGTTTATAATCAACCACCTGGATATGCGCCTCATGCGCGTCCCCGGCCTCAAAACAGTGAAATCCGGCCATATCCAGCGCCGTGCGAATCATTTCTCGAATCGCCAGTTCATCCTCAACAATCAGTATTTTCTTCACAGCCATTTAAAAGAAGCAAAATTGTCATTAAAAATAAGATATTAGGTGCGATGTATGGCAATTTAATGACAGCATTCTGCGCAAACCTGCGTATAATGGGACAATTCACATATAACTAAAAGTTATCAAAAATACACATAAACGTAACATATTTCATCTCCGTTACAGCTACCATATAATTATGACAGTTTAATGACTCTCGGCCAGATGCGCCATGATCGTCAGCGAACTGCAGTCTGTCACCCACCCAGCCTAACTGGCCACTGGTGGACGAAAACAGGAGATTGAACATGAAGAACGCAAAAGTATTGACCGCCATAGGAAGTGTCGCTCTAACCCTGGGGTTTATTGGCCCCGCCCACGCTGCACAGGATTGCATTCTGGAGGGTACCGTAAAAGAGACCGTAACGCGAGACGGCACAAAATCGGTGTACATCGATTTTCATTCAGCCAAGCGCTACAGCGCCAATAGCAATTGTCGGTTTCGCAAGCGTAATTTCGAGGTTGACAGCTCAGTTGCCTCGGACATCATCAAGGTACGTCCAGGGGCAACAGTAGAATACCGCTACAGCCGTGAGCACCGTGGTGCCGAAGCCCGCTGGGAGCTGTTACAAGTATCCCTTTAGAGCGGGGCCGACAAAGCAAAAGCCCCCGCTGATGAGCAGGGGCTTTGCCGAACGGCGCTGGATACAACTTGCGCCGCAGTGTGACTACCTGGGGGCTTAATCCAGCGAACCGGGAATAATCCAGCCAGCCCACCAAGCGTCTGCTGCAGCCGTTCCAGGGTCGACCGGACCGATGTAATCGGTATTGTCGAAGGTAAAGCCTGAGCCGTTGGCCACTTCGGCCGGATCAGTGCTAGCCACTTCACCTTCCGGAACATCCAGTGCGTACGCCGCATCAAAAGTTATCGGCGTAACCGGGCCGGCATTGGTTTCGCTGTCGGCCACATTGTGGCTATAGAAACCTGCGGTACAGTCACCGATCACATTCTCGAACGTCACATCTGAGAGGGTGTCATCGGTGCCGTCACCATCGGTGTCGGCATCGTCGATGCGAACACAACCGAAAGTGTCGAAGTCGACTACTGCGGTGTTGTAGATCGCGGTAGTCAGCGCTCCGCGCAGGCGCATGCCTGGCTCGCTACCACCCGGATCGTTGTTCACATCGCTACCGATAATCAGGATATTGGACAGAGTCGCGTTGGTTTCGGGCACGAACTCATCATCGCTGGAGTTAGCCTCAATACCGCGCGGATCGTTACTACCCGTCGGGTCGGCCTTATTCGGGTTTTTGCGAACAATCGCGTACTGAATATTGCCTTGATAACCCTCATCGTAGTCGATGTCATCGTCGTCGTTGTTGGTCAGCACCAGGTAGCGTGCGTTGACCGTGCCACCGAACCATTCAACACCATCGTCGAGATTGCCGTGCACCTGAACGTACTCAACAGTTGTGCCGTAGCCAACACCCTGCAAAGTCAGGCCGTTGATCTCGTTGTTCGGTCCGGCCACCAGGCCGCCCTCGGCGATTCGCACATAGCGAATGCTGCCGCTGTCGTCAGCCGGGTCATTACCGCCATAGTTACCGATAACGGTTCCGCCCTCGCCTTCAACGTTGCACACGGTACCGGCGCCAAAGCAGGCTCCAGTGCCACCCTGGCCGTATTGCGGCGCAAAGCCCTGGACGATTACACCGCCCCATTCGCCTTCGCCGTCGAAGTCGTCATCACCCAAGCTGCTAAAGGTGATGGGGCTTGCTGCGGAACCAACGGCTTCCAGTTTGGAGCCACGAGTCACCAGCAATGAGCCATCCGAGAATGCCCGAACGTCCACGCCCGGCTCGATGGTCAGCGTCACGCCGTTGTCACGAATCGCCTGCACGTCAGCGTCATTGGACACGGTCACGTTACCGTTACCCACGATCACCTCACCCTGCAAGCGCCACTCGACGTTGCGCACCATGGTGTAATCTTCATCGATGCGCCCGGTCAGAGTACAGATAGTGCTGCCCATGTCGTCGGTACAGCTGACGAAATCCGGCGACGAATCCGGGTCGGCGGATGCCAGGGAACCGGGGATGGTCCAGCCCTCCCACCAACCGGCGGCTTCTGCAGGGTCAACCGCACCGATGTACGCAGTTTGGTCGAAGGTAAAACCGGAGCCATTGTCCACAGCCGTGATGGTAGGCGCGGATGCCAGCACCGCCTCAGCTTCGTTGATGGCATAGGCGCCGTTCACGGTAAACGTTGTGTTCTGGCCAACACCAACGCCGGTTTCCGTGTCCGCTGCGCGGCGGTCGTAAAAACCGTCTTCACAATCGCCTAGCACGTTTACCAAGGTCACGGTTGAGAACTGATCGTTCGTTCCGTCGCCATCAGTATCCGCATCGTCGATACGGATACATCCAGTGTCGAAGTTCTGCACCGCCGAGTTGTAGACAGCTGTCGTCAACGCACCACGCAAGCGCATGCCCGGCTCAGAGCCGCCGGGATCATTGTTAACTGTACTACCCACAACGATCACGTTAGCCAATACCGCATTGGTTTCAGGAACGAACTCATCGTCGCTGGAGTTGGCTTCAATACCCCGCGGGTCATTACTACCGGTGGGGTCTTCCTTGTTCGGGTCTTTCTGGATGATCGCGTACTGGATATTCCCCTGGTAACCTTCGTCGTAATCGATGTCATCGTCATCATTACCGGTCAGGACCAGGTAGCGCGCATTAACCGTGCCACCAAACCATTCCACGCCATCGTCCAGGTTGTTGTGCACCTGAACGTATTCCACCGTGGTGCCATGGCCGACACCTTGCAGTGTTAAACCATTAATTTCATTGTTCGGGCCGTCGATCAGGCCGCCTTCGGCGATACGGACGTAACGAATCACACCACTGTTGTCGGCCGGGTCATTGCCGCCGTATACCGCAACAGCAGTTCCACCTTCGCCCTCGACATTACACACATCGCCAGCACCAAAGCAGGCTCCGGTGCCACCGGCTCCATATTGCGGAGCGAAGCCTTGCACAATAACGCCACCCCATTCGCCCAGGCCATCGAAATCCGAGTCGGCCAGACTGCTGAAAGTGATGGGCTCCATCGCCGTGCCATCGGCCATCAGCATGGAGCCGCGAGTTACCAGCAATGTACCGTCGGCAAAACCGCGGATATTGGTACCTGGCTCTATTGTCAGAGTGACGCCCGCGTCGCGAATCGCTTGCACGTCGGCTGTGCTGTTGACCTGCTGGTTACCTTCACCAACCTGAACAACGCCCTGCAAACGCCATTCGCGGTCTGCAGTCAGCGTGTAATCCTGATCGATCGTGCCAGTTAAGGTCACAACGCCGGTGTTGCTATCACAGGAAGCAAAACTCGCATCCGGCACAGGATCACAATTGGCATCCGGGGTGGGTGTCGGAGTAGGAGTAGGCGTTGGAGTGGGTGTTGGTGTTGGCGTCGGTGTCGGACTGGGCGCCGGCGCCTCATTAACGGTAATCGATACAGCGTCACCTTCGTCACCGTCGCTACAACCCACAAGAGCTGTGTTAGCGGCAATCAGGGCGGCCAATAGTCGGGTCTTAGACATGGAATGTTTCCTCCTACAGAAACTCGTACTCAATTTTCAAAGAGAAAGACGTTCCTTCGTCGAAACTCTCAATAATTCGATCATTTTGTTCGTATTCAATTTTCTCGTTGAACAGATTCTTAATAGAGGCACTAAACGTGAAATTCTCTCCAAACAGCTTTTCATAGTTCAAGTCAACTAGCATGCGGCCCTTAAAAATCTCGGGTTGCGCATTTGCGCCTCGAGCGACCCGGAAAATTCGGTCATCAAAATAATTGAACAGCAAGGTCACTTTCTGCTCGGTATCGTAATGATCATAACCTAGCTGAAGATTAGCCAGCCATTCTGACTGGCCTTGCAATTGGCGACCCTGGGCGTTCTCACCCTCCAATCTCAACGAATCTTCATCCAGAGTTACTTCAGAATCAATCCAGGAGATGTTTCCTGAAATGAAAAGCAATGAGTCATCAAGGTCCAGCAGGTTCTTGTAGGCATCTATTTCAACACCTAACAGCTCGGCTTTTTCAGCGTTTCTGAAAGTGATTGAGCTTGAAGCTGCCGATCCAGAGGAATCTGCTACTTGGCGCTCCACCGGTTTGTCTATGTCCTTTTGGAAGACTGCGATTGAAATACTCTCATCATCTGAAAAGTAGTACTCTGCGCGAAGGTCGATGTTGTCGATCGTGGCAATTTCTAGGTCAGGGTTGCCTAGGATGGGATCGTCAGTCTCAGGATCAAACACCAAGGATTCCGCCCGCTCTATGAGGCCTGGATAGGAGATAGTTTGGCTGTATCCTAATCTGAATTGCCATTCATCATTGGGTCGATACGAGATATTCAAACCCGGAAGTACCTCATCTGAGGTCAGCTCATCATTGGCATCTTCATCAAATGGGTAGCGAATTTTCTGGGTAAAGTCTTCCCAACGCGCTCCAAGATCAACCGTCCATTGCTCGCCAATCTCAAAGGTGGTGTTGATGTACGCAGCTTGAACTTCTTCGTCCGAACTGTAAAAGTCTGTGTCCGCCGTGCGGCCGGGGTTAATTCTGAAGCGGTCACGAACAAAATTCTCGTAACTCAATATTTGTTCCAGGTCCGCCTTAATATCTATTTCAGATATATCGCGTTGACGAACGCCGATTCGGAACAACTCAAAATCGCGTGAGCGGTCTGAGGATAGGGCACCAATTTTCAGATCCAAGAAAACTTCGTCAGTTAAAGTAAACGGCAGCGTGTAATCCAGGCCAAAGTCCACGCTGTCTTCACTAAGCTCTGACCAACGTCGTTCCAGCTCTGAGGGAGCGAAGTTACCGTTTCGGTACTGATAAGTGCGCCGGTCTGGGTTGTCCCGCTTGGTCTCCGCGTAGCCAACATACCATTCTAAAGTTGACGCGTCATCAGCTAAATATATTTCATGTGAGCCAGTGAATTGCTGAGAAAAGAACTGGCGTTCAACAAACTCAAGGATCGTCTCCTGAACAGTAATACCTTCCTGATCTTCCACATCGTCGCGTCGAGTAACATCGTCAGTACTACGCAACAAGATAGTCTTGCTTAAAATTTCATCCGCTTCACGAAATTCGATACCTCCAACGAGATAACCGTCAATACGTGTCACTTCTTTTGAGCGTACGTAAGTACCTGTTTCATTTAATTCGTCACTAATCACTGCAACGCCGCGATCGCCGGTTGAGTGTTTGTAGTTGAATGCAGAATAAAACCCTACATCCATGCTCTCTAGCTCAAAGCGGTCACCGTATGACGCTGACGCACTGAAGTCAGGGTTGGCTTTTTTCGACCGAAGATTGTAGTCATCCTCCATTTCAAGGGCCAAACCAGCTGCCTGTATTGGCGCTGTGCACCTTGGATCGAT
>JAUIHW010000098.1 GCA_030431775.1 Gammaproteobacteria bacterium | reverse complement strand
CTCGCCAGCGATGACCTGCCGTTGAGCCTGGACAGTGGCTACTCGCGCCTTCCGCTTATCTCCTAATTCGATAACAGACGAAAGAGCAAGGGTGAATTCGGCACTATCGACTCCGTTGAAATCGTCGCTGCCACCAATATTTTCGGCCTCCGCGCTCAGCTCAATTGGCGGCGCCAAGTCAGCATTTTGCACCAGGCCCTGCAGGCCGTCTTCTCTGAAACGATAAACCTGGAGGCCCGGGTTCTGGGACAGCGCGAGTTGTATCGCGGATTCCAGCGTCATTTTTGCTTCGCTGCGCTCAACGGCATTTGCAGTCAATGCCAGCACGGCTGCAAGGAGGAAGCCGATCAACGTGGGTATAAAGCGCCGATACCCGTCGAAATTGCGAGTTGCTGTCCCGCATATAGATTGATTCATCTTATGAGCCCCTGGTTTGGGTCTACCCGTCTCTACGTGGATCGCCGAGGCGAAACACAAGCTCAAGACAACGCACCTACCGAAGCGCTCTGTTTTCGGATACGAACTTAAACCGGGATATTGCTGAATCCCGAGGTGTATCAGGTACAGAGTTTGCTTGGTAGAGCGCGCGTTCTCGCCGGGAATGGCGAGATCAGGCCCTCGCTGGAGGTCTCAAAAGGGGGTCGTGGTGCTGGGAGTGATAGGAAGGGGAGGGGGAGGTAACGAAGTGCCGCCCGTACAGTGTTGTTGCAGCATGCACCGCAGTGCCTAAACCCAGGACATGACAGTGGCCATGGGCGTGGCAGCAATTTGTGTCGAATATATCTTCAGAGTCAGGTTGTCCATGATCGAGGTGACTGTCAAAAAAATGACCTGCGGTATCCGAAGATTGTGAGTGCAGTGCCTCATCGCCAGATAATACCGCGAAGTGCTCGCCTAGCCCTGCCATGACCGATTGACTGGTCAACAGCGCCAATATACATATGGCTATTGCACGACGAAATTTAAGCATGGCCTTGTAGTGAGATCATATATTCAACAGTTGTAGACCGAAATACCGTAGCACACGGGACAGGAAAAAACACGGTTGTACACTCGAAACGCATGACTTCAGCGTGTGTCGTGTTTCGAGAGTTTGGGCTCTTATTCGAGTAAGTCACTGAATTAGCCCACCCTTGCCTGTAACAATCGGATAGTGCCTAAAGTGGTAGGTATGCATGCGCCTCGGGTGACATGAACAAACCCGGCCTCTTCAATCAAGTCGGGGAGCAAATCCTCCACGCTGTCTTGGGTGGTTTCAAACCCATCGAGACACTGAACCAATAAGAATAGCCCCCGTTGAATCAGTGATAACGGTTTACCCCAATCGGCGATGTGTAATTGTCCTCCCGGTTCCAGTACCCGACAGGTCTCCTTTAGCACCTGGAGCTTTTGCCGCTGATTCAAGTGATGGAAAAACAGGCTAGACACTGCGATATCAAACGTTGCTGATTCGAAAGGCATGTCCTGGGCGAAGCCCTGCTTCAGAGTCACGCAGTAGTCTGCGGGCGCAAGCCTGGTTCTGGCGATATCGAGCGCGCTAGGGTCAGCGTCCAGACCCGTAATCATCAATGATGGCTCTCGTTCGGCAAGCATCTGAGTCAACTTGCCTGTTCCACAGCCAATATCGAGCAGGTGGCGTCCAGCGAGTGGGGCAGTCTGATTTACCAGTGCAGACTTGAATGTTGCTTCTCGTGTTGTCAGGGAAACTACCTGATCGTAATACCGCGTTAACACATGATATTTTAGGGCTGGAATATACGATTGGGCATTGGAAGTTTTCATCGTATTTACATGCTCCCTATCTGAGCTTCAAGATACGGTAGGCGCCGCTCAGAACGATCCCTGCAATGATGAAGCCAATGATCAAATCCGGATAGCGAGACCCCGTCCAGGCAACCAGGGCCCCGGCAAGAATGATACCCAAATTGGCAATGACATCATTGGCCGAGAATATCCAACTGGCTTTCATATGCACTCCACCTTCGCGGTGCTTGGTGATCAGTACCAGACACAGCACGTTGGCCGCCAGAGCAACCAGTCCGAAGGACATCATTAAGTTAGAGTCTGGTTCACTGCCGTACAAAAATCGCCGAACGACCTCACTCAATGCACCTAGAGCCAGAATCACCTGCAGCCAGCCTGAAAAATGCGCCGCCCTCAATTTCATCTGTGCGCTGTGGCCTACAGCATAGAGCGCGACACCGTAGACAGCCGCATCGGCAAACATATCCAGAGAATCTGCGATCAAGCCTGTGGATTGTGCCCACCAGCCAACCACTAGTTCCACCAAAAACATAACGCCGTTTATCGCTAGCAGCCATTTGAGAACGCCGGTTTCCTTCTCTGACTTTCCCTGAGCACGGTCAATTGCTTCGCTGGACATCGGCATGGTTCTCTCGCGCCTGGCGCCCAAGCCTACCGATTGCATTCGTTGTTCTATGGTGTCTATGTCAACACCATGAAAGATTCGCACTTTACGGTTGGGAGTATCAAACTCTAGAACTACGCTTGGTTCCGCGCTCTCCAACGCCAGACGGATCATCCCCTCTTCTGAAGGGCAGTCCATTTTGGGCACGTCGTATTCGCTGACAAAGCCCGCCGCTGGAAGCTCGCCGTTCACTGAATCCTCAGAACGGCTGTTCATTGCATTACGCTGACAACACTTGCCATTCTGATCTGTCATAAAGGCCTCTTGTCACGTTCATGCGCTGCAGTCTAAACTCTATAGTGACTATAGAGTCAATAGCTAAGGGGCCTACCCAATGAAGATTGGTGAACTCGCGAAACGTACAGGGTGCTCAGTGCAAGCCATCCGTTATTATGAAAAAGAGAACTTACTGCCCTCTACCCGGCGCAGCGATGGGAATTTCCGTCTCTACGATGAGAGTTACATAGAACAACTTTCCTTTATCAGGCTGTGTCGCGGATTGGATCTCAGCTTATCGGAGGTTCGTCAATTGTTGTCACTCAAGAACTCTCCAGGTGCTGACTGTGATGAGGTGAATTACATGATGGAGGCCCATATACAGCAGGTAGAGGCGAGGATTAACGATCTGATGGAGTTAAACGATCAGCTAAGAGCGCTACGTAGTTATTGCTCGGACCAGCAGACGGTAGAAAACTGTGGCATTTTGCAATCGTTGTCATCTAGTGTCGATGATCGCCCTACTGGAGACACCCATGATCGGCATAATGGCGCCACTTTTTCAGGCTGATTTGCGCGTCTCAGACGGGTACGGATTTAGCCCTTTTCTACCCCCGCCAGCTCGCGCTAGACCAAGTTTATATTTTCTGCCTAAGACCCTATGGTCACTAACCAATAGGTCGCTACTGCCGGACTTTTGCCGGGATCAGTCCTGCTTTGTTGTGCATTTCGGTGCGATCTGCAACGGGCGTCACCGATAAAAGTTAAGTTAAATCAATCGCTTGGAAATTGGCTGGTCGACTTTTAACCAATTGGTCGCTGGTTCGAATCCAGCACGGCCCACCAAAACCAAAAAGCCTCCCTCGCGGAGGCTTTTTGGTTTTGAAGGGTGGTGTTGATATGGTTCGACCCAGCCGGTTCGACAAAATGCGACCACAGGAGCATTTTGGACGCTGGAGCGCAGCGACGGCGCCCGCAGGGTGAGAGCGGCCCCTAGGCCGATCGAATCAATCCAGCACGGCCCACCAAAACCAAAAAGCCTCCCTCGCGGAGGCTTTTTGGTTTTGAAGGGTGGTGTTGATATGGTTCGACCCAGCCGGTTCGAGCCGAGCGCGAAGCGCGAGACAAACAAAGTCACGGTGTTGAATTGCATTCAGAATTAACCCCCAATAGCCTGCCTTCCTTTTCATGGAAAACCAGCACTCTTGGCTGGTCTTCCATATTCCGCTTTTTCTCTATCATCTCCAGTGCCTGCTCAAATACCTTGACAGGGACTTTTTCATCTTCCGGTGGAGACAGCGGCAGCGAAAACATGAAGCGCTTGCATCGCGCCCTCGCTTATCGGGAATATTGAGATTCAACGCTGAGCCGAATCGTTGTATTAGTGTGACGGCACAGGTTGCGGCGCCCGAAGGGTTAGAGCCAGCAGTTCTAGTATGGCAAGCATATAGCCCATGTCATTGGTAGACGGAGTTTTTGAATTACGGTCGGTGCTGGCTGTGAAGGGAAATTACTGAAGACACGTCAAAAAAACGACGTCTTTCCGGTACGCTTAAGTTCTAAAGCGTGCTGCCGTTAACTTAGCTAACACGCGGTTCTTCGCACTGTTAGTTAAGGAAATAATAGACCATGGTTAAGTCAGGGAACAACCGCTACGACCGCCTTCATCACGGCAGGCTGCCAACTTCCTGGAAGTCACCGCGCCTGTGGATACTGGCCCTACTGGCCGCCCTGCTGCCGTTTGCCGTAAACGCATCCGTAGGCGCCAACCCGATTGACTTCACCAGTCACTGGGCCGGCTGGATCAGCCTCCTCGTGTTCGTCCTTTCCTACGCAATGGTCATTGGAGAAGAAACCCTGCACCTGCGCAAGTCAAAGCCGGTGATGGTGGCAGCAGGCATCATCTGGGCGCTGACTGCTATCGCGTATGCTCAGTCCGGTGACATCCACACCGCCGAAATTGCGATGCGCCACAATCTACTGGAGTTTGCTGAGCTATTCCTGTTTTTACTGGCAGCGATGACTTACATCAACACGATGGAGGAACGCGGAGTGTTCAATGCATTGCGCGTCTGGCTGGTCACTCGCGGTTTCTCACTGCGCACCATCTATTGGCTAACCGGAATGCTGGCTTTTGTAATCTCGCCGGTGGCCGACAATCTGACAACGGCACTGTTAATGGCGACCGTCGCCATGGCCGTGGGTGGCAGTAACCACCGTTTCATCGCGGTCTGCTGTGTCAACATTGTGGTCGCGGCTAATGCCGGCGGTGCATTTTCCCCGTTTGGCGACATCACAACTCTGATGGTCTGGCAGAAGGGTATCGTCGAGTTCACGGAGTTCTTCGCGCTTATGGTCCCGTCGGTTGTGAATTGGCTCGTGCCTGCATTGATTATGTCGTTCACGGTGCCTAGCGAGAAGCCTGCGGCGCTCAACGAAGCGGCAGAACTAAAACACGGCGCCTGGTTCGTAGTCGGTTTATTCATTCTGACCATCGTGATGGCAGTATCGGCACACAATTTTCTGCATATGCCCCCGGTTCTTGGCATGATGACCGGACTAGGCCTGTTGAAGTTCTTCGGCTATTACCTGAAGCGTCGCGCACACCGTGCAGCGGGGCAATCCAATGGGTTCGTATCGAATGAGATGCTTGAGGTGGGCGAGAACAACCTGGGCGAGCACCAGCTCGACCTGGAGCAGACTGAATTGCAACCCGATCCGCATGCCAGTCAGCCGCAGTACAACATTTTTAAATCGCTGGAGCGTGCCGAGTGGGATACGCTGATGTTTTTTTACGGGATTATCCTGTGCGTCGGTGGTCTGGGTACGCTCGGCTACCTGGCGCTTGGCTCAGAGCTGATGTATGGCCAGATGGGTCCGACCGGCGCCAACATACTAGTCGGCGTGTTGTCTGCTATTGTCGACAACATCCCGGTGATGTTCGCGGTACTGGCGATGATGCCGGATATGTCTCATGGCCAGTGGTTGCTGGTCACGCTCACTGCCGGCGTGGGGGGGTCGATGCTGTCGATCGGCTCGGCGGCCGGCGTCGCTGTGATGGGACAGGCACGCGGTATCTACACCTTCTTTGCGCACCTGAAGTGGACATGGGCGATCGCGCTGGGATATGCCGCAAGTATCTGGGCACACTTCATCGTCAACGGCCATCTTATGTAGGAATTTCCACTGCTTGCTCTCTCACCTTCGGCGAATATCGGATTTACTTATACTACAGTCTCAAGATTTGCAGTCTCCTACAAACCCGGGGAGATTCATTGCGCCAGCCATTGCAAGCTATGCTGCAATAACGCGCACTGTGCAGCCAATTTGCATTACACTGTTACTCGGCTCTGTCGGCAGCTGCTCGAAAACAAGTCACCGGCACTGACTCATTGCTGGTAAAGAAATACTAAACTTTGCTGTTGCGTAAAAGTTTTTGGCGTTAGAGCTTCATCATCGAACTGTTTACTTACACTCTCGAATTTTCGGACCTGGTATTGCTGTTGGTCGCCAGCCTGTTGATAGGTATGGCAAAAACGGGTGTAAACGGGCTGGGCATGGTCGCCATGCCATTGGTCGCCATCGCCTTCGGTGGTAAGCAGTCAACCGGTGTACTCCTGGTGGTGCTGATATTTGCCGATTTGTTCGCCGTACGGTTTTACAACCAGCACGCCGAATGGCCATTGTTGAAAAAGTTGTTGCCACTCGCTTTTGTTGGCATTGTCATGGGTACCTGGGTAGGCAATAGCATCGACGATGAGAGCTTTCGCCTGATTATGGCGGTAACAATTTTTATCAGCCTGGGGATCATGCTGTGGCGTGAACGGGGTGAACAGCCGATACCAAGCTCCCGCTGGTTTGTCGTCTTCATCGGTTTGGCTGGCGGTTTTACCACCATGGTGGGCAATCTTGCGGGCTCGATTATGGCGCTGTATCTGCTTGCCATGCGCCTGCCAAAAAACCAGTTCATTGGTACTGCCGCCTGGTTTTTTCTGGTGGTGAATGTCCTCAAGGTGCCATTCCATGTGATTGTATGGGAAACGATTACAATCAATAGCAGCCTGCTGAGTGCTGTGGCGTTTCCGGCTGTGGCGTTGGGTGCGTTTATTGGTCTACAGGTTGTCAAATTGATTCCTGAGACAAGCTATCGTTATTTTGTTATTTTCATGACCGGACTGTCGGCCGTCAGTATGATGGTCTTCGGATAATCTGGACGCAGAAAAGAACAGGCAACAGTCCGCCGAGTCCAGCAATTTGTGCGTTATAACGCGGCAGCTCCTTCCTTCAACCTTCTGGCTGAGTCCAAACGAAAAAAGGGCGGCATGTACCTTATGCCGCCCCCAAGGTGCGCAATTCTGCCGCGTCTGAGCTTAGAATTGAAACGCTACTGTCGCCCCGAAGGTTCTCGGTGGCAGCAATGAACCGACCCTGACCGAGTTGTACAAAGGCGCTGTAATAATGTTGTTTGAGATGATCTCTTCGTCTGCCAGGTTGCGCCCCCAAATGCTAAGCAACCATGAACCGCCAGCAAACTCATAATCAACATTAGCATTCAGCAAAGCGTAACCCTCTTGAAAGGCGTCTGAACGGTTCCATTCTGTAAAGTACACGTCATCCTGATAGTACACTTCACCTCTGGCACGCAGCAGCCCTGCGCCGATTTCTGACTCATAATTGATGCCAAACTTGAACGTATACTCCGGTGCGTTGGGCAGGGTTCGCCCGCTCAAGTCGGTGATCGCGAAACCATTGGCATAATCACCATTGAAAAACTCCTTGTACTCGGCACTCAAGTATGTGGCGAATAGATCAATAGCAACATGGTCGCTTAACTGTGCATCAAGCTCAAACTCCAGACCATAGTTTTCTGCTTCTGCTGCGTTGACGGTCGATACTGTGCTGGTTTCGTCAACGAAAGAAATCTGCAGGTCCTGATAGTCATAGTAAAACGCAGCTATTGAATACCTGAAGGCTTCTGAGCCACCTTTTAATCCAACTTCGAATGCATCCACCGTCTCAGGGTCGAGAGGAGGACTGGTGCTGCCAGTATTTATCACGCCCGACTTAAATGCTTGGGTAAAGGTGGCGTACAACAAGGTGTCATCATTAGGGCGATACTCAAGAGTGAGACGCGGCGTGACGTCGTTCCAACTCTCAGTTTGGTCTGTTCTGACATCCAGCGGTATTGGATCAAACACAAATGAGCCTGTGCCTTCACGCTTTTCATAGTTATAACGAATACCGGCAATCAGTGAAAGAGAATCGTTGAATGCGTAGGTCGCTTCCGCAAACGCACCGTACGCCGTAATATCAATTTCACCATTTTGTTCGTAACGCCCGCTGTTGATCGCATCGCCCACAGGGGTGCCGCACAAATCCGGAGCTAAAAGAAAGCAAATGTTTCGCAGGGGCACGAATACATTGCCAAACAGTTCTTCCTGGAAATACATGACACCCGCGAGTACGTCGACGCTGTCTCCACTCCAGTTAAGAACGAATTCCTGCCCGAAGGATTCGCTTTCTTCATCGTAGTTGTTCTGGCCAAACAAATCGGCGTCGGTTGAATCCAGGTCGTCACGCAGGAATCGGTCGAGTTCCTGTACCGAAGTAATGGAGCGCAGATTCATGTTGTCGCTGAGCTCGAAATTCAATCCAAGGGTAACGTTATAGGAATCTCGCGTGTTAATGGCTTCCTGGTCGGAATTGTTGTCGTAAATACTTCCGCCCACATCACTCACGGTTCGACCGCCCAGAATCGGTACAGCTAATGCGCCGGGAGGGTTGTTTTCAGACGCGCCGAAATAGTGAAACGCGAAATTGTGGTCATCTTCTTCGTAATACTGAAACGACAAGTTTGCGTTCCAACTGCCGCCGGCATCGTAGGCAAAGCTCACCCGGTAGGATTGCGCGTCTCTGTCGTCAACGTCTTCCCCTGTGAACAGGTTTGTACCGTAGCCGTCGCGCTTCTCAATTTTGGTTGCCAGTCGCATGCTCAACGAAGATGACAATGGAACATCAACCGCGCCTTCAAAAGTCGTCGAGCTGAAATTCCCGGCGCTCAGGCTTAGGTAGCCGCCAAACTCATCTCCGGGCTTCGTGGTAACCAGATTGATAACGCCAGCCGTAGCACCACGCCCGTACAACGTGCCCTGGGGTCCGCGAAGTACCTCGACCTGCTCCAGATCAAACATTCCAACGAGCTGCGCAGCCGGTCTGGGTATAATCGCCCCGTCCTGCAAAAACGACACAGCGCCTTCGCCCCCGATATCAATACTGGTCATTCCGATGCCGCGCATAAAGACTCTGGCAAA
>JAUIHW010000026.1 GCA_030431775.1 Gammaproteobacteria bacterium | reverse complement strand
GCGTACACCGCAGCGGAGTATCCGGCTGGCCCGGAACCAACAATAATTAGCTTTGCATGGCGCGGGGGCTCACTCATAACTGTCTACTTTCACTGGTTTTCGGCTCATTTTAACACGCGGACATTCGGTATAAGATCATATTTTTTTGGCCTCGCATGTGCTTGAATCAAGCACTTACCGTTTATGTTGCTGCCAAACCGATGAGTAGCGAAGAGCTGGACACCCGCAACCCCGTCACCCGCCTGCTGGAAATGGTGGAGGAAGCGCACCGCGACCCTGGCGACCAACTGTGCTGTATGCACTGCCAGTCAGCGGTGACGACTGCCAAGCAAAAAACCACCATTCAATCCCATCACAACTTTCATGTGGTCAACCCGACCGGCGAGGAATTTAATCTGGCCTGTTTCGCTGAAGCCTGGGGTTGTGGCATGCACGGTCTGCCGTCCCGGGCACACAGTTGGTTTACCGGTTTTAGCTGGCAATATGCGCGCTGTCTGAATTGTGATGCGCACCTTGGCTGGTACTACGAGCAAACCGATGCAGACAGCGACTCCAGGGCCCACTTTTTCGGGCTGATTATTGACAAGCTGGTTCCAGCACCCTAAAGCGCACTGCCAAGCGCGACGTGCAAAGCGGCAGCGTAACGAGCGGCCGCAGCCATGATTCTGACACCCAAGCAGCGGCAAACACGTTATTATTGAAAGCCCGGCTCCGTTTCAGGTAACAAGCTCTTATGGTTGCCGTTGATCACAGCAACGAACAGACCCGCATTGTATTAACCCCAAACCGTTCCATGAGCTGGCGGGGCAATCAGCTATTTCTGCTGAGCATGATTGTGCTTTCCGGACTGATCGGCACCGGGTTCGCCCTAATGGGCGCCTGGGTGATTCTGCCGTTCGCCGGCCTGGAGATGGCCGCTTTAGGCAGCGCTCTGTATTACGTTTCCTGGAAGCTCAGCTATCAGGAGGTTTTGACGCTCAGCGCTCAGCAGTTGTTATTGGAAAAAGGCGTCTATCGTCCCCGACAGAGCTGGCGTTTCGAGCGCGATCAGGTCAGCCTGAGCATCGAAACAGAAAACCACCCATGGTCCAGCCCCGGCATAAAAATCCGTCACCGCCAGCAGCTGATCGTGCTGGGAGAGTTTCTGAACCGGGCAGACTGCAAGAAGTTGCTCGGCGAGCTGCGAGCACTGGGCGTGCCAACACGAACCCATGGCCAGGCGGGGCGGCAGAGCTTTTGAAGTCAGGATAGCCCGGCTTGCGCTACAATGCGCACCCTCCAACTGTGGCGTGAACATTGAATGAGCCAACCCGATAAACCCGGAACAGTCGGCTTTGTCAGCCTGGGCTGCCCAAAAGCCCTGGTAGACAGCGAACGGATTCTGACTCAGCTCCGCTTGGAAGGCTACGCTATTGTGCCAGACTATGAGTCCGCTGATGTGGTGGTGGTTAATACCTGCGGATTCATTGACAGCGCCAAGCAGGAAAGCCTGGAGGCCATCGGCGAAGCCATTCAGGAGAACGGCCGGGTTATTGTAACCGGCTGCCTGGGCGCGGAGGAAAAGACGATCCGCAGTGCGCATCCTGACATTCTTGCGGTCAGCGGGCCGCAGGCTTACGAGGAAGTAGTGACCGCGGTACAGCAGCACGCGCCATCGCCAACCAGGCACGACCCGTTCGTGGATCTGCTACCACCACAGGGCATCAAGTTGACCCCGGCGCACTACGCGTATCTTAAAATTTCCGAAGGCTGCAATCACAGTTGCAGCTTCTGCATCATCCCCTCCATGCGGGGTAAACTGCGCAGCCGGCCCATTAATGAAGTGTTAGAAGAAGCCGAGCAATTGGCCGCCAGCGGTGTGCAGGAGCTGCTGGTCATATCGCAGGATACCAGCGCTTATGGCGTTGACCTGCGGTATCAGGAAGCAGGCTGGAACGGGCACATGTACCAGACCAACCTGGCGGATCTGGCGTATGCACTGGGCGAGCTTGGGATTTGGGTACGCCTGCATTATGTCTATCCCTACCCCAATGTGGACAAGATTATTCCGTTGATGCAGGAGGGCCGAGTCCTGCCTTATCTCGATATTCCGTTTCAACACGCCAGCCACCGCATTCTCAAAGCAATGCGCCGTCCGGCGCATGCCGAGAACATTTTGAAGCGCGTGCAAACCTGGCGTGACATCTGCCCTGAGCTGGTCATTCGCAGCACTTTTATTGTTGGCTTCCCGGGCGAGACCGAACAAGACTTCGAACAGCTACTGGAGTTTCTGCAAGCGGCCCAACTGGATCGCGTTGGTTGCTTTCAATACTCCCCGGTAGCCGGGGCGGCCGCAAATGATCTGCCAAATGCCGTACCCCAGGCGCTCAAGCAGGAGCGCTACGAACGGTTTATGGAAACCCAGGCAGCTATCAGCGCAGCCAAATTGCAGAAGCGGGTCGGCTCAACCCTGACGGTTCTGGTCGATGAGCTCAGCGAACAAGGAGTATGTGCGCGCAGCTATGGTGATGCGCCAGAGATCGATGGACTGGTTTACGTCAGCACGGATCAAACTGTGGAGATAGGCGATTTGCTGACCGTAGAGGTTACAGCAGCCGATGATTACGATTTGTATGCGCGTCTTGCAGACAAGCAGCCATGAACTGCCTGTTGCTGGCACCGGATGAATTTACGGCAAGCAATCGGGCTCAGGTTTCTGGTGGCGCCGCACGCGCATTGATCAAGCAGTTAAAGCTGCAACCGGGCGACCACTTGCGCTGCGGCATGATCGGCGGTCTGCTCGGCACAGCGGTGGTCGAAGAGCTGCTGGATGCAGCGCTGGTGCTACGGACCGAGTTAACTCAGCAGCCACCACCACCACACCGCATTGCGGTGCTGCTGTGCGCGCTTCCACGCCCGAAGATGCTACGCCGAATGGTCCGCAGCTGTGCCGAGCTTGGTATCAGGAACATTGTGTTCTTCAATAGTTATCGGGTAGAAAAAAGCTACTGGCAGAGCGCTCAACTCAGCCCGCACAGGCTGCAGGCGTTTTGCATTGAGGGACTGCAGCAGGCTGGTGACACCATTGTGCCTACCATTCAACTCGAACAGCGCTTCAAGCCCTTTGTCCAGGACAGGCTGGTGGAACTGATCAGCGACACGGTACCCTTGCTGGCTCACCCGTATGCCAAGAGCGACCGTAGTCAGCTGCAAGTATCTCCTGATCGCCGCCTGAGCCTTGCTATCGGCCCAGAAGGCGGCTTCATTGAGTATGAGCTAGAGATGCTGCAGAAAGCCGGATTTCAGGCCTTTTCCTGTGGTAGGCGCGTATTACGCTGCGACACTGTACTGCCCTTTTTGGCAGGCTTGTTCGGCCAAGCCGGCGAATGAATTCGCTACTCACCGCCTGGCGATTTACTGCGAACCAGAGCCTTCTTGAGCACCTTCCTCAAAACCCTGTTCAAACTGTTCCATACCCTCATTCATACCCTTGAAGAACTCGCCCAATTTGCGGCCGGCTTCTTCCGGCGTCATTTCATCGAGGTTTTCCAGGTCTTTCAGGCTGTCTTCAACACTGACTCCAATTTTCTCCGCCGCTTCTTCAAACCGGCTTTCGAAATGGCGCCGAGCGTATTCCGCCGACAGCTGACTCCAAAGCATCAGCACCGCGATAATGCCAATCACAATGCGTGCCGTTTCCTGCTTGATCTTGTGAACTTCCACGGTGGCCGAATAAATCAGATAACTGCCCCACAACACACCAACGATCGCACCCAGATAAGGAACAATGCTGAGAATACCCATGACCGGATAGATTGATGCGGCATAGGCGACGCAGCGGTAAGAAGCCTCATAATCACAGTCAGAGCCCATCAGCTTCCAGATGACAAACATGATCAACGCGGCTATAAAGCTGCCAATCACAGCAAATATGGGCATCATGATAATCGCAAAAAAGCCGGCTTGCATGGAGCCAACGCCGCTGGCACCCAATACCGATAAAACGGCCATCAAAACACCCATGACCAGGCCCATAACCGCAACATGAATGGCCGGATTTGCATAGCCACCGGAGTGTGGCATGGCTCGGTAAAACCCGCCTGGGTCAGTTACTACCGCCTTGGCGTCTGCGATCACTTTTTCCAGGCTAAAGCCCTGCTCCGGGGGTTGCTCGGGCGGGGCGCTCTGGAGGTCGTCTGCCGGGCTGGAGGCTTGCTCCTCAGGTTTGCTCTCATCGTTCATTCTGTTTCTCCTTGTTACCCAGTTGTCGGTGAATGCGCCCGCGTACCTCAGCGAGCTCGCAGATTATTCAGGTATTCTCAAGCGGCAAACACACCCCGGTACCGCCAAGACCGCAGTAGCCATTAGGGTTTTTTGCAAGATACTGCTGATGGTATTCCTCGGCATAGTAGAATTCAGGCGCACTGAGTATTTCAGTGGTAATGTTCGGGTAGCCCCGCTCGGCCAGTTGTTGCTGAAAACTGTGCCGACTTTGCTCTGCTGTGGCTTTTTGTTGCTCGGTGTAACAGTAGATGCCGCTGCGATACTGAGTACCCGCATCATTGCCCTGGCGCATACCCTGGGTTGGATCATGCGACTCCCAGAACACTTTCAGCAGTGCGCCAAAGTTGCATTCGGCAGGATCATATACGACCAGTACGACTTCATTGTGGCCGGTCTGTCCAGTACAGACTTCCTGGTAGGTCGGGTTGGGCGTGAAGCCGGCCGCATAACCAACCGCCGTTGTGTACACTCCAGGCAGAACCCAGAATTTGCGCTCTGCACCCCAAAAACAGCCCATGCCAAACAGCACCTGCTGCATCTGTTCCGGGAATGGCCCCTGCAGAGGGGCACCACTGATAAAGTGGCGATCGGGAACGGCCATTGGCTGATCACGTCCGGGTAAAGCGTCGGCCTGACTGGGCATTTCAAGCTTTTTATGGGTAGCAAATAAAGCCAAGAGCTTAACTCTGTATGGGTAATGGACAACGATACAATTGCATCAGCCAGGCCAGCGATAACGCGCCATAGACGCTCGCCAACAACAGCCACCCGCCTGGCAGGGTGACCGAACTGATCATCGCCACGCCAATTATGCCAAAAAATACCAGCAAGCGAAGCGTTTCGCTGTAAAAACCGATTGTGCGATTTTCAAGCATCCACCCCAGGCCCACATAAGCCAGCAAACAGTAGGCGAAACCAAGGATCTGAACGGAGTATTCCAAACCAAGGTCCGGGTACGATAAAGCTCCCGCCAGAACCAAAATGAGTAAAAATTGTATAGCGATATAGCGCTTCACCGGCGCAGCCTGTGGCGGATCATATTTGTCGTCAGCCACGGTCACGTCCGCCGATTCATGTCCGCCCTGAACCAGCAGGTTCTTAAGCTGCGTGGGCGATGCGAGCAGCACCTTCAGCTTACCGAGCCAGCCTCGCGCGGCCGTTGCGGCCTGCCACATAGCCACATAAACATGCGCATTGGCCCAGACCGGGTTCCAACTTCGTAATGGCTGGCTAATGCCAAAGCGGCAGGGCTCAGTGTCACTCTCTTCTCGGAAAGTCCCGAACCAACGATCCCACAGGATAAATACGCCGGCGTAATTTCGGTCGAGGTAGACAGCATTGCGAGCATGGTGCACGCGATGGTTAGACGGAGTGACAAACACATATTCTAGCCAGCCCAGCTTCCCGATATGCTCAGTATGGACCCAGAACTGGTAGATCAGATTAAGAGCTGCCACCGTATAAAACATCTCCGGCGGACAACCAATAAGAAACAGTGGAACATAGAACACCCAACTACAGATAAACCCGGTGCCGGTTTGGCGCAGCGCCGTGCTGAGGTTGAATTCCTCGCTTTGATGATGCGCCACATGCGAGGCCCAGAAGAGGCTGCGCTCGTGGCTAATTCGGTGAAACCAGTAATAGAAAAAATCGTAAGCGACGAACGCAAATACCCACACCAACCAATGTCTGGACCACTGAATCAGCTCAAGCTGCTGCGCCAGCCAGGCAAACAGGTAGATACTGGCGTCAAAAAACACCAGTTTACTCAGGGTTCGGATAGACCCCATGCTGAGGCTGTTCACCGTATCATTTAGGCGATAGGTTTGCCGACCCGACACGGTGCCGTAGCCCCACTCCAGCAACATCGCCGCAACAAATAATGGAATTGCATAAACCACCAGATCCATGCGATGGGATTATCGCAGCAAGGGCGAATAAAGTAAGGTCAGTTTAGGCCAGCAAAAATGTGCGGTGACTCGCATTTCGAGGTGGAACTGCGTTTCAAAACCGCGGAGTGAACCGTACTGTCTATACTAATTAGCTAAGGTGCCATTGGAAGGCCGCCATGAACCGAACACAGGACGTCAACTGGCGTATGCGCTCGTACACGCTTCAAAAAACTCACTGCAAGGCGGCCTGGGCCAGCGCCACTTTTCTGACGCTGTGGCCAGCGTTTTTACTCGCCAATTCACTGACCATCGACAAACTGGCCGACCTAAGCCTGGAGGAGTTGCTGGAGGTCAGAATCAGCTCAGTATCCCAACTGGCCAACCAGGCGCTCGGCCGTGCCAGCGCTAAATACGTCATCAGTCGCGAGGCCATCCAACAGAGCGGCCGCCGCACCATTCCTGAGTTGCTCCGCATGGCTCCCGGGGTCCATGTAGCGCGGGTCACCAGCAATAAATGGGCGGTCGGCCTTCGGGGGCTGAACAGCCGCACGGCAAGCAAAGTTCTGGTTTTGCTTGACGGTCGAGCCTTGTACTCGCGCTCCATGCCAGGCGTGCTGTGGGACCATATTGATACCATCATTGACGACATTGAGCGCATCGAGGTCATCCGTGGGCCCGGCGCTTCATTATGGGGCTCAAACGCGGTCAATGGCGTCATTAACATAGTGACCAGAAGCTCTGAATTGACTCGGGGTGGCGTGCTCGATGTGCATGGCGGCAACCAGGTTGATAGTGACATCGCAGCGCGCTTCGGATGGCAGCTCAGCGACCATACGCATGCTCGCGTGTATGCCAAACATCTTGAGCATGCCGAGTATCGTGACCCAGCCGGCGAGGGGCAACATGACGAATGGCGGCGCAGCCTAATTGGCTTTCGCATGGACAGCCGCACGCAGAGCGACTCATGGCGCCTGAGCGCTGAGTGGTCGGAAACGCATCCTGACGAAATTCTTCACAGTATTGATTTTGTCGAACTGCAACAGCGCGCCATGATCACCAGCAACCGGGTCGGTAGCGCCAATATAATGACTCAGTGGACTCGACAGTTCAGCCCCGACAATCAGCTCAGCCTGCGCTTTTATGTCGACCATGAAAACCGCGACTCAAACATACTCCGGCTGCACAGAAACAGCTACGACTTAGACCTTAAACAGAAACTGAAATTCGGCCATCGGCACAATCTGGTGTGGGGCCTGGGTTACCGCGAGTCACATGATGACATGCAGGATACTGATATCCTGCTGGCGGGCACCAATAACATTACTGTGCGTGTTGCTCAGGGTTTTGTACAGGATGAAATGCAGCTCACTGACGGGCTGACCGCTTTGCTGGGCATCAAACTCGAAGACAGCAGCTTCAGCGACCTGGAAATTCAGCCCAGTCTGAAGCTCAGCTGGCAGGCAAGCACCCGCCAACAGTACTGGGCTTCAGTCGCAAAAGCGGTACGCACCCCCAATCGCGCCGGCACCCAGTTAGTGATGAATATCCCAAGCCTGTTGCTGCCACCCGGGACGAATAGCAACCCACTGCCGAGGCCAATGGTGGCGCAACTGGTTGGCAATGCGGAACTCGATTCTGAACAACTGATCGCTTATGAATTGGGTTACCGGTTGGATCACTCGAAGACATGGCAATTTGATGCGGCTCTATTCCACAACGACTATGCCCGCCTGAATGGCACTGAGTTTACCGGCATTACCTGCGCACCCGGTGGAGAGCTTCTGGCAATCTCTCCTGCATGCCTGCTGAACTCAACTCATGTCGTTGCTCCTCTGACTATGAACAACGAAGTGCATGGCCACACCCGTGGTGGGGAACTGGCAGCCCGCTGGCAATTGAGCCGCGAGCTGAGCGCAGACATCAATGTCAGCTGGGTCGATTACTCCTTGCACTCAGCCAGCCCTGGGTACCTCAATGAAGTTGCCGAGCTGCAAAACCCTGGAAGACTGGCCAATCTGCGCATCAGTTATCACCCTTCAATAGCGCTCTCCGGCAACCTATGGCTCCGTTATGCGGGTGATATTGCGGGAGTACCGGAACTGGGCCAACACATACCGAGCTATACGGCTTTGGATCTGAGAGCCCAATGGCGACCCACACCCGAACTGACTCTTTCCATTGACGGCATAAACCTTAATGCCGCTGACCACCTGGAATTTGGTGAGGGCATTGGCGATGTGCGCAATTTACCGGTCCCGCGTTCGATACATTTCGGCCTGCAGCTGGTGTTCTGAGGTCATAGCGGTTTGGCTTACTTCATCCTCGATCACCCTCCGTTGAAGCTGACCGGGCGAATTATGTGCCTGTTGCTGCTATTCGCTTTCAGTATGAATACACAAGCAAGCACGGACGAGCGAGCGCTCAAAACCGCCATCGTGTTCAAACTGTTCCGATTCGTTTCCTGGCCAGACGAACACCGGCAGCGTGAGCTTCGATTGTGCGTATCACAACAAGACCCGTACTTTCCGCTCTTTGAGGCGATGGCAACGCGTCAAACCAATGCGGCTGGAGTACGGCTGGCGGCCATAAGCTCGCTCGCTGAAAAAGAAGGGTGTGATGTGGCTTTCCGTTCCAGTGGCTCCGCGCAACCACTGCGGCAATGGTTGGATACGCTTCGCACACAAGCAGTACTTACCATCAGCGACGAAAAACTGTTTGCCGAAAATGGCGGCATGATCAACTTGCTTGTTGAACATGACCGCGTCGCTTTCAAAATCAATATCGCGGCCGCGAAAGCCGCTGACATCACTATTCAGTCGCCGTTGCTGAAACTGGCACACATTGTTGGTAAGACCAGCCCGCTTTCCGAACAGGTGGCGAAACAATGAGCCTCTTCATGAAAATGAATCGCTCAATCGCTGCCAAATTGCATCGTATTGTATTCTTTACGGCAGCCGCATTGCTGTGCGCTGTGTTGTTCAGTAATTTAATCCTGGATGGCGCCAATGAACAGAAAGATTTGCAGAGCCGTCTGCGCTCAGCCGCCCAACTGATTGCAGACAACACAGCAGTGGCCCTGTTTTTCAACGACCACATGCACGCGGCCGAGACCATTCGTAACCTGAACAACATTCCCTACATCCACCGCGCAATCCTGTATGACACACGCAATAACGTTATTGCTGAGTATATTCGACCAGATGAAGCCGCCAACGATGAAGAGTTTCAACTTTCCACGCCCGCAGCTCCACTGGCACGATTTATAGATCGCCGCTACTCCACACCGGTTCAGCTCGACGACGACAGGGTTGGGCGAATTTACCTGGAGGGCAGCCTGCAAGGCTTCCGCCGAATACTACACGCCAACCTCCGGTTGGCAATCGCCACCTTATTGATTGTCAGCTTATTGGCAATCCTCATGTCACGTCGCCTGGAACGCGCTATTACCAGGCCAATTGAAGCGCTGGCCGACGAAATGAATCACATAGCCAATGCAGAGGATTTCTCCCTGCGGGCCAGCAAGCGAAGCGAGGACGAAACCGGCGATCTGGTTGATAACTTCAACCGGATGCTCGAGCACATACAGGCCCGTGACGACTCGATTGCCCAACATCAAAAAGAGCTGGAATCTCGGGTTGCCCAGCGCACAGCAGAACTGCGCATTGCTAAAGACGAAGCCGAGTCTGCGAGCCGTGCGAAAAGCGAGTTTTTGGCCAACATGAGCCATGAAATTCGCACCCCCATAAACGGCGTGCTGGGTATGACCGAGTTGCTCCAGGACACACCGTTAACAGACAAGCAACATCATTTTGCCAACACTGTCCACAACTCGGCGAAATCACTGCTGAACATCATCAACGATGTGCTGGACTTCTCTAAGATAGAGTCAGGTTCGCTTACGCTGGAGTCCATCGCTTTTGACTTTGCAGAGCTCATTGAAGACTGCGCAATGATTCTCGCCAGTCAGGCTCATGCCAAAGGCATTGAGCTGATTACCCGAATTCCCGCTGATGAGAGCTTTACCCTGCACGGTGATCCGCACCGGCTCAGACAGGTACTGAACAATTTGCTCAGCAATGCCATCAAGTTCACCGAGCTTGGCGAGGTTGTTGTCAGCCTGCAGACCCTGAGCTCCGTAGAAGGTCAAAAAACAGTCCGCTGTGAAATTGATGACACCGGCATTGGCATGGCCCCCGAGGCCCTGCAGTCAATTTTTGAGTCTTTCCAGCAAGCCGATGGTTCAACAACGCGCTTGTATGGTGGCACAGGTCTGGGGCTGAGCATCACTCGCCAGCTCGTTGAGCTGATGGGCGGCGACATCGAAGTCGCCAGCACACTTGGTGTCGGCTCCTGTTTTGCGTTCGAGCTGTGTTTGCCAGTGGCAGACAGCGACAGTACCTTTAAACTGGACCCCGCAGAACTGGAAAATCGCCATGTACTGATTGTCGATGACAATGAGACCAATCGCGACATTCTGTCCCACCTGCTCAGCACCTGGAAGATGTCTTTCGCCTGCGCCGTAGACGGTGAAGAAGCCATTGAACTGTTGGCCAGTCCTTCAGGGAGTTATCTGCAGCTGGTGCTTCTCGATCAGAGCATGCCTAAGGTCGACGGGGTGAGTGTTGCGCGCTGGATTGCCGGACACCGCCCCGATTTGCCAGTCGTCATGCTGTCGTCGATTGATGGAGTGGCCGACGAAACAGCTGAACTGGACTGCGTGGTCGCCGCAGTAACCAAACCGGTACGTCATACTGATCTCTTTCACACTCTGTCCAGGGTGTGCAAGCCACAGAGCAACGCCGATGAAGCCCGCACAGAGCATGAGCATGAACCTGTGCCTGGCGCAGCAAACAATCTACCCACGGCAAACCGGCGAACACGCATCCTGATCGCTGAGGACAACCTGATTAACCAGGAAGTGGTCCTTGGCATGTTGGACGGCTTCAGCTGCGAGCTGGAATTGGTTGCCGATGGCAAACAGGCGGTGGATCATCGCTTTACCGAGGAGTTCGACCTGATCCTGATGGACTGCCAGATGCCCATCATGGATGGCTACGCCGCCACAGAAGCAATCAGAGAGCGAGAAGAACTTTCAGGGGTCGAGCCGATTCCGATCGTTGCTCTGACAGCTAATGCAATGAAAGGTGACCGGGAGAAATGCCTCGCTGCCGGGATGAACGACTTTCTAAGCAAACCGTTTGAGCACGAAGAATTGCTGCGGGTCATCAATACCTGGCTACCGAAACACAATCTGCATGCCATTGCCAATGATTCCTCCGCCGAGGAAAAGACTGTTTTGCGACGCAAGGAATCATCCATTAATGAAGCCGCACTGGAAAATCTGGCAAAACTGCAACGCCCGGGGCAGCCGGACATTGTCCACAAGATAGTGAACGAGTTTCTACGCAGCCTGCCACTGGCATTGGCTGACATTCAGGAAGCCTTTATCGATGGAGATGCCGCCTGCATTCACCGTCACAGCCATCCACTCAAGTCCACGGCAGCGACCGTGGGTGCCACCCGGCTCGCTGAATTGCTGACACAACTTGATGACACCTGCCGGGAAGGTAGCATTGCCGGGTGTTCAGTACTGGTGCAGGACATTGAGGAAGAGTTTGCGGTTGTTGCAGCAGAGTTGACCCAGCGCGTTGGCGAATCACAATCAAGCGCTGAAGAAACAGAGGAACAGCTTACCAAAAGCGCACCGGCAAGCGGCGAACTGCCTTCGGTACTGGTGGTTGACGACGATGACAGTATGCGATTCATCGCCAGCGAAGCATTGCGCCATAAGTTCCACGTTTTTGCCGTCAGTGACGGTTTCGAATGCCTCGATCTGCTGGCAGAGCAAGCCGTGGACTTGATCCTGCTTGATGTGGAAATGCCGCAAATGGACGGCTTTGAAGTGTGCCGGGAAATCCGGGAAATGCCCGAACGCCATCATACGCCAATTGTGATGATGACCGGTCGCGACGATGTGAATGCAGTAACCCGAGCCTACGAAGCCGGCGCCACAGACTTCACGACCAAGCCCATTCAAGCGGAACTTCTGTGTCATCGCGCGCTGTATATTCACCGCGCGCATAAAGCGATTCTTGGACTGCGGGAAAACGAACAACGCCTGGCGTCGGCGCAGCGTATCGCGAAACTTGGCTATTGGGAGTGGAACCGCTACCGGAAGACATTTTATTGCAGCGATCAGCTACTGCAGTTTTTGGGCATAGAACCGCATGACTTCAACGGAAATATTGCCGATATAATTGATAAGCTTGATCCTAACATGCAAACACTGTTTAGCGATCTGATTGCTGGCAAACCACCACAAAGCAACAATCCATTTGTTGAATTCTCAGCACAAACCGCAGAAAACGAACTGCGTCATTTTCAGCAACGGGTTGAAATCGTCAATGACGGCGAAGCTATCTTGGGCACTGTGCTGGATGTTACCGACAAAAAACTGGCCGAGCGGCGTATTTTCGACCTGGCCAATTTGGACGAGGTGACCGGGCTGCCCAACCGCAACTGGCTGGTTTCCCAGCTTTCCGGACTGATCAATCGCTATTCCCGTGACGAGCGCTCCTTTGCAATCATTACATTGCAATTCTGCGAGCTCCGGCGGATTCGCGACACCTACGGCACCAACCTTGTGCACGAGCTGATTCGCCTGGCGGTTGACCGTTTGCAAGCCGACGTCCGCAGTTCCGACCAGATCACCTGCGCGCGCCTGGAAGATGGTTCCTGGGGTGGGCTGGACAGTGTCATGCACCTGTCCGAAGACGAGTTTGTAGTGCTGCTTCCCGATCTACGACGGCCCTCAGACGCAGCCTCTCTGGCCGACCGCCTGGTTGACACACTGACCGACAGCTACGAGATTCTGCAACACACCATATTCCTCTACGCCAAGGCCGGAATCGTCGTCTATCCGAATAATGGCGCGGATTCAGAGACTTTGCTAACACATTGCTCGGTCGCACTAAAACAGGCAAAGGATTTGAATTCCGCCAATTATCACTTTTACAGTGAAGAGCAGAACGAACGTGCTGTGGAAACACTTGCTCTGGAGAGCGAGCTGAGAAGCGCCGTTAGAGAAATGCCGTTTGAACTGCATTACCAGCCAAAAATACGAAATCGGGACCTAAGCACCTACGGAGCTGAAGCGCTGATACGCTGGATTCACCCGGACAAAGGCTTTATTTCGCCGGCAACTTTCATACCCATCGCCGAAGAGATGGGCTTGATGAACGAGATTGGTACCTGGGTACTGCGCGAGGCCATAAAACAGTGTGCCGAGTGGCGTCGCCTGGGACATGAGCTGATCGTATCCGTCAATGTCGCTCCGCAACAATTGTATTCCGGAAATCTACCGGCAGTCTGCAGCGATTTACTCACCGAATTCCATCTGGAGCCTGAATACCTTGAACTGGAAATCACCGAGGGCAGCCTGATTGAAGACGTTGACCGGAGTGTGGAAACTCTGGCCCGCATTAAAAGTATCGGAGTAGCAATTGCCCTTGACGATTTCGGCACCGGCTATTCATCATTGAGTTATCTCAAAAAGTTCTGGCTTGATGTACTGAAAATTGATCAGGCCTTTATCAAAGATCTATTGGTGGAGCCACAGGATGCCGCCATCGTCGAATCCACCATCAGCCTGGCACACAGATTGGGCATGTCGGTGGTCGCCGAGGGTGTTGAGGAAGCTGAGCATCTCAACTGGCTGATAGAGCATGGTTGCGATGCGACCCAGGGCTATTACTTCAGTCCGCCACTGAACCCCAGCAAATTTGCAGCCTGGTTGAGCGAGTTTAATTCACAACAAAAAACCGCCTAGTGGTTTTAGGCTGCGGCTGCAAGCCTATGGGAGCACCCCGTGCTTCCGCAAACAGCTATGGAGTTTGTTCAGTTTTATCGGCTTGGCTAGAAAATCTGACATGCCAGCATCAATGCAGTGCTGGCGCTTATCCTGCAGCACATTCGCTGTCATGGCAACAATGTGCGGCGCGCTGTCAATCGATTCAAGAATTTGTACAGTAGCCGTAAGACCATCAACTCCAGGCATTTGCAAATCCATCAGGATCATGTCGAACTCGGTTGTCTTCGCTAACTCAACCGCCAGCGCTCCATCAGCAGCCAGACTGACCTGGCAACCGAGTTTTTGCAGCATTCTCGAGGCAACCAGCTGATTGATCTCATTGTCCTCGGCAACCAAAACATGTGGTTGCGAGCGATTCTCCCGTTCCGGCCGCTGCGCCACCGCGAACTCGCGCTCTTGTGCTTCGGCTATCTCCAGAGGCACGCGAACAGTGAATGCACTGCCCACCCCAAGCCGGCTTTGCACTTCTATTGTGCCCTGCAGATCGTCTACAAAACGTTTTACATAGGCCAAGCCCAGACCGGTACTGCTGTGCCGACTGGCTGGATTTGAGCTGCCCTGCTGATACGCGGCAAAAAGCCCGTCTATTTCGTGTTCAGCAATGCCAGGTCCTTGATCCACGACCGTAAACTCTATGAGCGCGTGCTGGCCGACCGACTCAGCATTGCGAACAAGCAGCTCGACCTCCCCGTCGCGCGTGTATTTCACGGCATTACCCAGCAGGTTCAATAGAATTTGCGATAGACGCAATGAATCAGCAAGCACAAGGCTAGGCACATCCGGGTCAATTGAATACTTTAGTTGCACTCCATCCGGATTGGAGAAACGAGCAATGCGAAAACAGCTTTCTACCGTATCAGGCAGGTTGGTACGCCGTGCTTCGGCTGCTTCAACGGGCACATCGCCTTTGTTCAGAGTGACAATATTTTCCACCACATCGCTTGCCGAACGGGCGGCACGGGCCAGTTGTGCAACTTCTCTCAACTGTTCCGGGGAACTCAATTGCTCACGCAAACGATCCAGACTGTTCAATATCCCGTTGATGGGGTTGCGAACTTCGTGACTCAATACCCGCACATAGGTGATCAGGGTTTCACGACTCTGCCTGGCGGTCAATTCTTCCCGACGGATAGACTGTTGGATCCGCCTTAACATAAATATAACGTACGCAAACAGCAGGCCGACTCCACCCAGCAAGGCAACGAAGAACAGCGGCATGGGTTGCTGGCTCTGCCAATAAATCAACACTATCGCTATTGCGCCCAGCAGCAGAATGCTCAGGCATACAATTACGTGCTTGAGGTTTTTCGGCGAATCGTGGGTACTCATGTCAGTGCAGGGTTTCCGGCTCTGCAACCGCTTGTATAACATCAGCACTTTTGTTTCGCGAATCATTCACTTGCGAAGAGATCGGTGTTGCCCGCAGAGGTTCCGAAAGACCTGCAGTAAAGGCTTGAAAATCAAGCTCTATTTCCGTATCTGCATCCAACCATAGCTTGAACTGCGAAGGTTGAAGCAATACTGGCATCCGGCTGTGCAAGGCTTCCATTTCTGGAACCGCCGCGCGCGTAACAATGGCGCAGGACTGCAACGCCTGACCATCGATCACCGTGACTTCATAAATTGCGGCCAATGCCAGGGCCGCCTGTTCCCGCTCGATCAGCATGGCTTGTTTCCCCGCGTCCACTTGCTGCCATTCGATAAAAGATGAAGCGGGAACAATCGCACGCTGTTTGCGAAACGGCTTCGAAAATACCCGACTCTTTTTCAGGTTTTCGGAGCGCGCGTTGAACATGGCATAGCGGGTGTCCACCGTTTTTGCCCAGGCAGGAACCAACCACCACCGCATGTAACTGAGTCGATTTCCAGAGTGATCCCGCCACACGACTGGAATCGATTCCGTGGGCGCAATATTGAGCTGCGTAGGCAGTGACGCATCAATTTCCAGCATCTGCATCAAACCCTGCATAAATGGGTCATCTATTACATTGTACCTGCCGCACATAGCCTCCCCTCTCGACCGAGTGTCACCGCGAAGCCCGCAAATCGGTTAAACTACCCCGTTTGCAGGCTGAAGTAAAACCGCAACATGGCACTAAATACGATTGAAGAAATAATTGACGATTTCCGACAGGGCAAAATGGTCATTCTGATGGATGATGAAAGTCGGGAAAACGAAGGCGATCTAATTATCGCCGCTGACGTGGTAACCCCCGAGCACATCACCTTTTTCGCCCGTTATGCCTGCGGACTGGTATGCCTGACCATCACCGAGGAGCGGGCCCGGCAGCTCAAGCTGAATCAGATGGTTCGGGAAAACAACTCGCAGCATGAAACCAACTTTACCGTCTCAATCGAGGCCGCTGAAGGCATCGGCACCGGTATTTCTGCCGCAGACCGTGCTCGTACCGTGCGCACCGCCGTTGCCAAGCGCGCGGAAGCTGAAGACCTGGTTACACCTGGCCATGTGTTTCCAATTATTGCCAAGCGAGGCGGCGTACTAACCCGTGCGGGGCACACCGAGGCCGGTTGTGACCTGGCGCGCATTGCTGGCTATGAGCCAGCTTCCGTGATTGTCGAAATCATGAACGAGGACGGCACCATGGCCAAGCGCCCCGAGCTCGAGCGCTTCGCCGAACAGCACAATATCAAAATCGGCACTATCGCTGATCTTATTCAGTATCGAACCCTGAATGAGCAGACGATAGAACGACTGTCAGAACGTGATCTGGAAACGCAGCACGGCAGCTTCCGTCTGGTCACATACCAAGACAATATTTATCAGGAACCGCACCTGGCGCTGGTAAAAGGCGAGATTGATCAGAACTCACCGACTTTGGTTCGGGTACAGCCGGTTAATATGCTGCGCGATGTTATCGGTACGGTACGTCCAGGCTTTCCGGGCAGCTGGTCCGTTGATTCCGCACTGGAGAGGATCAATCGGGAGGGTTCCGGTGTACTCGTGATTGTCGGTCGTCAGGACTCACATGCTGAGCTGATCGCGCAGATTGACGCGTTTCCCGATATACCAAAAACTCTGCGCCCACCCAGCGAAGAAGGTATGGCCGTTTACCGGGTAGTGGGCACCGCGTCGCAGATTTTGCGTGATCTCAATGTCGGTAAGATGAAGCTGTTAAGCTCACCGGTACGGGTTAACGCGATCTCCGGTTATCAGCTCGAAGTTGTGGAATATATTGAGCCCGGAATGTAAACCTCACCTTCCAAACCAGAGGGTTTTGGAACGCGGTTGTTTTTACGATACTGTGCAGGTGAAACATCGGCCCACTGAATAAAGGCTCTCCGAAAATTCGACGGGTCAGCAAACCCTAACAGATCTGCAATATCGGCAACACTCAGGCTGGTCGCATCGAGATACTCAGCGGCCAGCTTAAAGCGGACATCATTAAATACCTCCTGAAAAGAAGTGCCCTCAGAGGTTAGCTTGCGTCGCAAAGTCCGCTCACTCATGTGCAGCATGCGGGCCACATCAGCAATGCGTGGAAATTCGCCACTGTGTTCCAACAGCAGCTTTTGCACCTGCCGGGAGAGGCCGTGCCGCTGGGTCATAGTACGCAGCATCTCCTCGCATTGTTGCTGATACATGCGTGCTGCGGCAGGGTTGGCTGATGGCAGGGATTTATCCAGCAAGGCCAGTGGTGCTCGCAGCTGACACTGCGCCTGGGCAAACCGTGGCAGCTTATGAAAAACTTCCGCGTACCGCTGCGCATAGTCCGGTGCCGGGTAGTCAAACCACAGCTCAGCCCAGTCCGGAGGCTCATTCAATAAAAAGCTCACCGTGGTATAGACGCTGGCAAACAAAACTTCTTTGGCAAACACCTGTTCGCTTCGGCTTTCAGCGCTGAGCGTCGCGGCCAGCACAGATGTGCCGTCTTCTTCCCAATGATCAAGTCGCAGGTCAGAATGGATGATCGAATGATATTTGAGCCATACCCCCACCACTTCTCGAAGGTTGGAGCAGCTCAACAATGCAAAACCGAGAATTCCGTGGGTATTGGTGTTCAAGCGTGAGCCGTATTGCAGCCCTAGGTCCGGCTCCGGACAGAGCTGGCGGGCATTGCGCACCAGTGTTTGCATATGCGGTTTGCGGACAATCTGTTCTCCGGACTGAACGCGTTCCCAGGTAAGCCCTGTACCGAGCAAAGCCTGGCCCGGACTTACCTGTTTACTCTGGAGAAGCTTAATCAGCTCCGTTGCATATCTGTTGCCTGTCATGCTGGTTCGCCCTGCTTACAAGAGGCTCCCATCGATATTCTCAAGGTCAGCCTTCAGTTGGCTCATCAAGCGCTACGCTGCTCACGATAACACCATTATTGTCAGCGTAAAGAAACTGCCCTGGAACAAAGCGCACACCACCAAATTCCAATGCAATATCAGGCTGCCCTTCACCACGCTTGTCGGTTTTACGTGGGCAGCTTCCAAGCGCTTTTACACCAATGTCCATCCGGTTGATTTCGTCCACATCCCTTACCGCTCCGTAGAAAACCAGACCGGCCCAGTTATTTTTGACAGCGGATGCGGCAATTTGATCCCCAAGCAGGGCGCGTCGCAATGAACCGCCCCCATCCACAACCAAGACCTGGCCATCTCCAGGCTGGGCCAGTCGCTCCTTAACCAGTGAGTTGTCCTCAAAACACTTGACCGTGCGAATCACCCCACTGAAACGCTCAATCCGGCCGTACTGGCGAAACTGCAGCAGGCATACCGCGGTGTCTTCCGGATTCTGGTCACATAGATCGGGGGTGGATTGCATTTTTTCTCTCCTGGTGAGTTCTCATAAGACTAACAATGTCTATACTATTCTTGAAATTTATAACAATAATCAGCACCATTAGCCATAAAAATAATGGACACGGCCAATGAACCTTACAAAAGCGGATCTCAACCTGCTCGTCTACCTGGATGTGCTGCTCAGAGAGCGCAATGTTACCCGGGCAGCCGAACAGTTAAACATTACCCAACCGGCACTGAGCAATGGCTTGCGCCGCCTTCGCAGCCTGCTCGATGATCCACTGCTGGTTCGAACCAGTAATGGCATGGAACCCACAGAGCGCGCCCTGGAAATACAGCCTTTATTACGCTCGGTACTGGGCCAGGCCGAGCAAATTGTACAAACTGCCGATCAATTTGATCCCGCGAGCAGCCAACGCGTGTTTCGCATTATGGCCAGCGACTACGCCGAGTCGACTCTGCTGCCCACGATGATGAGCACGATCAGGGAGCAAGCGCCGAATATCGTATTGGACGTGCTGACGCCCAGTGATGTCAAATTCGACGACATCGAGCTTGGCCGGGTGGACATGGCCATCAACCGCTTTGACGATATGCCACAATCATTGCACCAAAAGCTCGTCTGGACGGACGAGTATGCCTGCCTGATGAGCAAAAACAATCCGATCGCCCGGCAGTGGAGCCTGGACAGTTATCTCGCAGCCCGACATGTCTGGGTCAGCAAAACCGGCATGGGGGTCGGCATGGGCATGAGCCCGGATCGTACGCAGAGACTCGGCTGGGTGGACGAAGCGCTTGCCCGCACCGGCAAGCGCCGCAGTATCGCCGTATTTACCCGGCACTATATGGTCGCCAGTTTACTGGCTGCACAGCGGGACTTGATTGCTACCCTGCCCCGGAAGGCGGCTGAGCTGCAAAGCAGCGACGCCGGGCTGCTACTGCTGGCACCACCTTTTGACATCCCACTTTTTGAACTCAAACTGGCCTGGGGCCCAATCATGCAACATAACCAGGCCCATAAATGGTTGCGCAGCCTGATCATCAGCACCGCGGAATCGCTGTGCTAAGATGAGAACAATCATCAGATCCGAGTAAGCAATATGGCGGCAAAGCGAAAAAAACCTTCGCAAACCAAAAGTGACAACTTTATCGAACAGGCGATTAATAATATCGAAGAGCGCGCACGTAAGGAACTGGAGGACTTAAGAGGCAGGGTTGAGAGTGGCTTTGAAGAGGTCAGCAGAACCACTACTGCACGTGCCTCCAAGTTGGAATCGGCCTTCGACAAACGGGTTGCCCAGGCCTATAACCGTCTGGGCCTGCCATCCAAGTCTGATATCGACGCGCTGGAGCAAAAAATTGATAAGCTGCAACGAGCCGTCAATGACCTTAAGAAGCAAAGTGGACCGGCACAAAAAACCGCCAGGAAAGCCACAACAAAAACAACTGCAAAGAAAACTGCAAAAAAGTCTACAAGTAAGAGTCGGCGATCAACCTGAGCTCCTCACGGGCAGCAACATCGAGATAAGGCATGAGCAAGGCCATGACCTGATAAGCGCATTGCGCCAGATCTGGATCAAAGTGTTCCATATCAGGCGCTTGCACTCGCTGATAATTGAGCCAGAAGGTCATGGCCATGGTCATGTGCTCAACGAGGCTGGCGATATCATTCTGCTCGGCTTGCAAAACACCTTCCAGCAATAAGGCCTGACTAAGCACTTCTAGGCTTTTCCGCTGCCGGCCGAGGAGTCTGTTGAAGCGCTTGCGGATCAGCGGGTATCGACCCAGAAGATTCGACACATCTCTATAGAAATACAGGTATTGCGCCATAATTTCGAAGCTGAACTGCAGGTAAGTCCACATGTCGAGCAGTGCTGAGTCACTCTCCAAAGACTGGACCTGCAGCTCAAGCATTGCCGCTTCAAATTGCTCGTACAGCTCAGCAATGATTTCATTTTTGCCTTTAAAGTGGTAATACAGATTACCCGGACTGATATCCAGTTCGGTAGAAACGTCGAGTGTAGTAACATTTGGCTCACCACGGCCATTAAACAGCGTGAGGCTGCATAATAAAATCCGGTCGCGCGTTTTCAAGCCAGATTGGCCGTCGGATTCAAGGTTAACTCAGGGAATCAGGTGCTAACGCTTTTAGCATGCGGTGAATGCCGTCCCGCCAGTCAACCTGCGTCTCGCCAATGGCCTCATGCATCGCAGTGGGATCAATTTGCAAACTGCCAAACGCGCTGTCAGTCATTTTAAATTGCGGCTGGAGCCCTGTCAGCTCGCCGATGTAGGCACACCAGTCCTCCACCGACACAGGCTGTGAACCGCCAAAGTTCAGCGTGGGTGCATCCGGGTTAGCCGCAGCCAGCAGGCGCGGGATTTTTTCAATGTAATCGTCTGCGTGAATCGGGTTGTATACATTAGGCTGCTCGGGATGAAGATCGATTGGAACACCATTTTGCATCATTAACAGATGATAAAAAGGCCAGCCGCCGTTATCACCGTAGGGCACACTCAGGCGCGCAATGATTGTTGGCACCGAGTACTCGCTGGCCACAAATCTGACAACAGACTCGGCCGCAATTTTGGCAATGCTGTAGGTTGGGAACATGCTTCTGTGATTATCCCCCAGCGGCGAGTCTTCTTTACGCGGCTCATGCCCTGCATATTCGTAAACCGCGGTCGATGAGCAGTGCAGAAACCCTTTAACATTTCGACAGTGCTTCAGCAGCCGTCCACTGCCTTCGGCATTTGCTTTGAGGTCGTATTGAAAATCGCCACTTTTCACCACCGCGAGATGGATCACATAATCAAAGTCATCCGGCAGCGCCGCCAGATCGCCATTGGCCAGGTCTATTTTGTGGGTGTGAACACCTTTGGCTTGCAGGGCCTGCTCATCGTCGGCATTGGAAAAGCGGGCCAGCGCATGCAGCTCACAATGCGGGCCATAGGCATCAATGATTGGAGCGGCAACCTGACCGGTTGGACCGGTTATAAGAATTTTCTGGCCTTCGACTTTGACCGGATCAAACATGATAAAACTCCTGTCTTTTGGACTGCCAATCTTACAGACTCCTTAACGGACCGCAACCTCCATCGTGGCAGCTCTGAGCTACCATAAATTGATAGCATTCACCTTTTCTACACTGGCCTGAACTGCCCATGAGCCTCGAAACACTTGCCGCGAACACACCAGTACTGATTGGTATAGGCACCGCGATTCAGCGGATTCAAGACCCACGCGAAGGCCTGTCCGCGCTACAGCTTATGCAGAGGGCCGCAGAGCAGGCTGCAGCGGACTGCAAGCAACCAACCATCTGGAAGAAGCTCGACAGTATCTGGGTACCCAAGGGGATCTGGTCTTATTCAGACCCCGGTCGCCAGATAGCACGGGAGCTGGGTGCCCCGGCTGCACGATCGGTTCTGGGCAATATTGGCATTCTGCAACAGAGCCTGTTCAATCAGGCCTGCCAGGCGATACACAACGGTGAACAGCAGCTGGCGCTGGTCTGTGGAGGCGAGGCCAAGTACCGGGATTCCCTTGCCCAACGCCAGGGCGTGGAACTCAACGACGTGATTGACCAGGACAGTGAACCCGATGTATTCCTGACCATCAGCGACGATATCGTGTCCCCTGTCGAGCTGGAACGCGGCATGGCCATGCCTGCCTCAGCCTACGCCGTGATGGAATCGGCGATGCGTTATCAGGCCGGGCTATCAATCGAAGCGCACCGCGCCAGCCTTGGCGAGTTGTACGCGGGTTTCAGCCGCATCGCCGCCAGCAACCCCGATGCCTGGGATCAAACCGCCTATTCTGCAGAGGACATCTATCAAGTATCTGCTCGCAATCGTATGGTGGCATTCCCTTACACCAAGCGCATGAACAGCCAGTGGAATGTTGACCAGGCAAGCGCGCTCTTGTTTGCATCTGCTGGGCTGGTACGCGAACTAGGCATCGCTGAGGAGTTGTGCCTGTTCCCCTGGTGCTGCACCGAATCGGAGTATATGACGCTGGTCTCGGAACGTTCTCAGCTGCATCGCTGCGTGGGCGCTGGTGTTGCCGGCCACAAAGCTCTCGATCTGATCGATGCAAGCATTGAGGATATCGAGTTTCTGGAGCTGTACAGCTGCTTTCCTGCGGCTGTCAAATCCTACGTTCAGGAACTGGGTGTAGCACCCACACGCCCGCTGGTTATTAGCGGTGGTATGTCTTTCGCAGGCGGCCCGCTGAATAATTTCGTATTGCAGTCAACGGTTGCGATGGCTCGCACCCTGCGCGCCAACCCCGGCAGCCGTGGACTGGTCAGTTCGGTCAGTGGCATGCTGACCAAACAGGCTTTTGCAATATGGTCCAGCAAACCGCCAGCGGCCGGCTACCAGCATGCCGATGTGTCAGCCGAAACTGCCAGCCTCACGGATACCAGTCCACTGCAGCCGGATTACCAGGGCAGCGCCAAAGTAGCGGGTTACACTATTAACTGCGTACCCGGCTTTCCGGAACACCTGGTAACAGTATGCGACTTGCCCACTGGTGGACGCACTGTTGCCACCAGTCTGGACGATCAATTGCTGGGCTTTGCAAAAGAGAATGAATTGTGCGGTCGAGCCGTGGCAATTGATTCGCAACACACGGTGACTCTTCAGCCATAATTCAGGGCAACAGCATGAACAGAGTAGACGCCGATCTGGCCTTACAGCAGATTAACCAGCTCGATGATGACAACCAGGCTGACCTGAGCGCATTCCCTGGACGCAACGGTTGGCCTGTCGTGGGTGACGGCCTGGCTTTTTTTCGCGACACGCTTGGCTATATGAACCACATGTATGCCGAATATGGACCGGTATTTAGGATGCGCCTGGGGCCCATGGAGTCACTCACCCTGGTCGGGCCAGACCCCCAGCAAATGGTCATGCTGGACAGTCATAATAATTTCTCAACCAGCAAGGGCTATGCAACGTCACTGGGTGAGTTTTTCCCGCAAAACCTGCTGCTGCGGGATTTTTCCGACCACAAAAAACACCGCCGCATCATGCAGACCGCGTTTAAGAACCAGATGCTGGAAAGCTACATGCCTGCATTGCATACCATTATTCGCAAACACGTCCAGCAGTGGGGGCAACAGGGCGAGCTGGTATTTTATAAAGCCGTCAAAGCAGCGCTGCTTGAGGTAGGCTCAGAGGTGTTTCTGGGCATGGAAATGGGCGCAGAGGCAAATCGCATCAACCAAGCCTTCATTGATCTTGTGACGGGAAGCACCGCAATATTCCGCCACAATCTACCTGGCACGGCTTACGCGCGCGCCATCAAGTCATATCGCTACATGCATGATTTCTTAAGTAGCCAGATCGAGGACAAGCGAAATGGCGACCAGACGGACATGTTCAGCTTGTTTTGTCGCGAACGCCAGGAGAACGGCGACTACTTCAGCGACGACGACATCGTGCACCACATCAGCTTTCTGCTGCTGGCCGCGCACGACACAACAACCAGCACTCTGCTGACGATGCTCTATGAGATTACCCGACGTTCCGACTGGCAGGAGAGATGCCGCGAGGAGCTGCAGACGGTAAGCGACGACTATCTGAAGTACGCGGACTTGGCGACACTGGAGAACTGCTCCTATTGTTTCAAGGAAACACTGCGCCTGTATCCACCGGTGATTGGTATGGCGCGGCGCAGCATACGAGAGTTTGACTATGGCGGCTTCACAATCCCGGCCAATTGCACCATCAGCACCAGCTCCCTGCTGACCCAGAGAATGCCGGAGCTGTACCATAACCCCAACGAATTTGACCCGGAGCGCTTCGCCCCCGGTCGGGAAGAGCACAAAACCCACCCCTTCGCGTGGTTTCCTTTCGGCGGTGGTGCTCACAAATGCATTGGCCTGCATTTTGCCGAAATGCTGACCAAGGTCACTCTGTTTGAAATGTTGCGCCATTATCGCTTCACTGCCCGGCATCACGACCCGGACTTCGCCTTTATCCCATTCCCAAAACCACGGGACGGGCTGCCGGTCACGCTCGCTTCGCTGGGTTAAGCCACTCTATTCACAGGGTGAATCTTGGCAATGATGTATATAAATTAGATAAATCCTGACCGCAAGTTACAATTCCTAACTATCCAATCCACAGTGAGAGTGACCCATCATGGCCAGCTATGCCTCGAATATTGCCGATATAAACCGCCTGCGCGATGCCAAAGGCGGCACATGGAACGCCATAAACGCCGAGTACGCAACCCGAATGCGCCTGCAAAACCGCTTTGCGACCGGCTTGGATATCGCACGCTATACGGCCAAAATCATGCGTGAAGACATGACCGCGTATGACGCAGACTCCAGCCAATACACACAGTCGCTGGGCTGCTGGCATGGCTTTGTCGGACAACAGAAAATGATCGCCATCAAAAAGTATTTTGGTGGCACCAAGGGCCGTTACCTGTACTTGTCTGGTTGGATGGTGGCCGCTTTGCGCTCGAAATTCGGCCCCTTGCCTGACCAGTCAATGCACGAAAAAACCTCTGTGTCAGCGCTGATTGCCGAGCTGTACACTTTTCTCAAACAGGCCGACGCCTGGGAATTGAACCACCTGTTTCGAGACCTGGACGCGGCCAGAGAGGCCGGCGATGACGCAAAAGCCGCCAGCCTAGAGAACCAGATTGACAACTATGAAACCCACATCGTACCGATCATCGCTGACATCGACGCCGGCTTCGGCAATGAGGAAGCCACCTACCTGTTGGCCAAGCAAATGATCGAAGCCGGTGCCTGCTGCATTCAGATCGAGAACCAGGTATCAGACGCCAAGCAGTGTGGCCACCAGGATGGCAAGGTCACCGTACCGCATGAAGACTTTTTGTCAAAAATCAACGCTGTACGCTACGCTTTCCTGGAGCTGGGGGTTGATGACGGAGTTATTGTCGCTCGCACCGATTCTTTGGGTGCCGGTCTGACCCAGAAAATTCCAGTGTCCACTTCCCAGGGTGACCTGGCGCACAAATACAATGCCTTCCTGCGTACTGAAGTGATCGAAAGCGCTGCGGATGCCAACGAAGGTGATGTCATCATCAAGCAGGATGGCAAGCTTGTTAAGCCGGAAAGACTGCCCAACGGATTGTATCGCTTTAAGGATAATTCCGGCGCTGACCGCGTGGTACTGGACTGCATTACCTCGCTGCAAAATGGCGCTGACCTCCTGTGGATTGAAACCGAGAAGCCGCATGTAGGCCAGATCGCTGAGTTGGTGAATCGAGTACGTGAAGTGGTACCCGATGCCAAGCTTGTCTACAACAACTCTCCGTCGTTCAACTGGACTTTAAACTTCCGCCAACAAGTGCTGGATGAGTGGCAAGCCGCCGGCAAAGACGTATCTGCCTATGCGCGCGACCAGCTCATGAATGCCGAATACGACAGCAGCGAGCTGGCGCAGGAAGCTGACGAAAAGATTCGCAGCTTCCAGGCCGATGCAGCGCGTGAAGCCGGCATCTTCCACCACCTGATCACGCTGCCCACTTACCACACTGCCGCATTGTCTACCGACAATCTGGCGAAAGGATACTTTGGCGAATTGGGTATGCTCGCCTATGTCAAAGGTGTGCAGCGTGAAGAAATTCGCCAGGGCATTGCTACGGTGAAACACCAGGATATGGCCGGCTCCAACATCGGCGATGACCACAAAGAGTACTTCTCGGGTGAGCAGGCGCTGAAGGCTTCAGGCGAAGACAATACCATGAATCAGTTTGGCTGAATTCATGGGCTCGCTGCCGGCGACTGCTGGCAGCGAGCCGCCGCTAGCGGGTGGTGCCAGTGCTGCAGAGCGGTCAAGCAAGTGCAACGTTCGCAAAGGTGAAAGACGCACCGCGAGAGAAAATACACGCCAGCCTGTACCACGTCGATCGCTATCGACCCTAATCCAGAGCCATTTCCCAGATCAGTCCTTCTCGCAATGACGCTTTACTGACATTCAGAGTTTCAATATTGAGTTCATCCATCAACTGCATGATGATCGCAATACCCGGCAGGATAGTGGACTTTCGGTCCTCATTCAGATTCGGGTAGTTCAGGTCGCTGTAGCTCTGTTTGCTCAGCATATCCGCCAGCAGAGAACGCAGCTCATTGCGGCGTATGATGAAGCCACAGCCGTGCAAGCCATTCAATATGCGGGCAACCGCTTTCATCGTACCGGAGCTGCCCCAGACTTCCTCCCACTCATACTCATCCAGCTGGCTGGCCGGTAGCTGCACCCACTGAGCCACATCAATTTCCGCCTGCTGAAAATCGCTCTGGCGAATCAAACGCCGGTCAAAATATTGGTCGCGCAGCGTCACACACCCCATTTGTTCGCTGAGTAGCAGCCTGACTTCACTGCCCTCACCCAAAGCAAATTCGGTGCTGCCGCCACCGATGTCGATGATCAGCGCTTTGCGCTCCAGGCGCTGGCTGAGTTGTACGCCCTGGTAAATCAACTGGGCTTCCATTTCGCCGCTGAGAACTTCAATCGGCATGCCAAGCACTTTTTCAGCCTGTTCTACAAATTGCGTCGCATTGCTGGCCACGCGCAATGCGTGGGTACCAACCGCACAGACACCATCAACATCAAACCAACTCAGGTGCTGGCGCAATTCGTGCAGGCATTCGAATGCGCGATCCATGGCGGAGGACGACAAGCGTCCATTGCCGACCAGGTTCTCAGCCAGTTGCACCTTTTCACTGTAGCGATCGAACTCTTCAATCCCTTGCGGGCTGACTCTTGCGATCAGCAGATGAAAACTGTTAGACCCTAAATCAATGGCGGCGTACATGTCAGGACTGCCTGCTTTTCTGGATAAGATCGTATGCTGTTTGAATTTCCTGCGATCTTTCAGTGGCCAGCGCAACCATGTCGTCGGGTACTCCTTGCGCTATCAGTTTATCCGGATGATGCTTGCTGATCAGGCGACGGTATGCCTGCTTCAGTGTTTTATTGTCCACCTCCGGCGTAACACCCAGAGCCTGGTAAGCTAAGGCAAGATCGTTCGCTGAGGCCGCCTGGCCCAAGGCCGCAGCTTCATCTGCAAAGCCATTTTGTGCAGTCACCATTTCCAGCAATTGCCTATACTGAGCCTCGCTGAACCCGAGGCCCGCAGCAATCGTTTCGAGGGCCTGGTTTTCCCCCGAGTCTAAGGTTAAATCGGCAAATGCCACGCTGATCAGAGTTACCATCAGCATATTGGCCAGGCTTCCACCCTGCCCGCAACGTTGGGCAAATGCTGCGATCTCTGCATCCCGATCAAAGCTGCTTGCAGCGCCTTCCTTGAATTGCGCAATCGCCTCCCGGCGATGCTCGACGGTCAGCCCCATTCGCTGCATCAGCGTTTCGGTGAGCTCGATTTCCTCTTCACTGATCCGACCATCGGCTTTGGCAACATGCCCCATCAGCCGGAAAGTGGACACAAAGTATTGCTCGCGTTTGGCTTGTAAGTCTGCGAACGGCCCGAAAACCCGTGGCTTACTCAAAGATGAGTTTTCGTAAAACCAGCCAAAGCCAAGGCCAATTAGCGCCCCTGGCCAACCTGCAATCAATAGTCCAATCAGCGCGCCAATAAACTTCCACATACGGTGTGCCGGCTTACAACGCTTCTATTTCGTCGTACAGCGCCACCAGTTGGCGAGTGAGCTTGTGGCTTGGCATCAAAAATATCATGGGTGTTGACACATTATGGGACTCACGCATTTTGACCGACTGCGGAATACGCGTTTCCAGCACTGGTAATTCTTCAGCGATCAGCTCGTCGACAATATCATTGGGCAGGCGCGCCCGCGACTGATACTGGTTGACGACAATTCCGTCAAGCTCGAGATCTTCGTTGTGGTCTTCCTGAGTCTCCACCAGATTCTCCAACAGCGTATACAATGCACGCCTGGAAAAATCATCGCAATCAAACGGTATCAGACAGCGATCCGCAGCGATCAGTGCTGACAGAGTAAAGAAGTTATACGCCGGAGGCGTATCGATATAGATCGCATCATAATCCTCTTCAAGCTTACGAAGTACGTCGCGCAGCTTATAGATCTTGTGCTTGGACTCAAGTTTAGACTGCAGGTCTGCGATTTCGGAATCGGCAGCAATCAGGTCCAGCCCCTCATAAGGAGACTCAGTGATAAAAGCAAAGTCTGTGGACTTACCCCGATGGGTGAACATGTCGCGAATGGTCTGTTCGACCAAAGCAACGTCTTCACCCAGCAGGTACTGAGTACTATTGCATTGCGGGTCCAGGTCGACCAGCAAAGTGGTGTTACCACGACTGGCTGATATGGCAGCCAGATTAGTGGCAATGCTGGACTTGCCCACACCGCCTTTCTGGTTGAATACCACTCGGATCACGGTTTACGCCCTCAGAAAACCTCGAACAGTCCGGCTGCGCCCTGACCGCCGCCAATACACATCGTGACAACAACGTATTTGACGCCGCGGCGCTTACCTTCCAGCAGAGCGTGGCCCACCATGCGCGCACCAGTCATACCAAAGGGGTGCCCAATAGCGATTGAGCCGCCGTTGACATTCAGTGCGGCGTTGTCGATGCCAAGCTGGTCCCTGCAATAGACAACCTGGCAGGCAAACGCTTCATTGAGCTCCCACAGCCCGATATCGTCCACAGTCAAATTGTGCCGCTGCAATAGCTTCGGCACGGCAAACACGGGACCGATGCCCATTTCATCCGACTGACAACCGGCCACCGCCATACCTCGGTATGCACCCAGTGGAGCAAGCCCTTTGCGTTCGGCCATTTTGGCTTCCATCAGCAATACTGCAGCGGCACCGTCAGACAGCTGCGAGGCATTTCCAGCGGTAATGTACTTACCTTCCTGAACAACCATCCCATTGCGAAACACCGGCTGCAAACTTTGCAAACCTTCCAAGGTGGTGCCCGGCCGGTTGCATTCATCTTTGTCAACCATGACTTCTTGAAAGCTAAGCTCCTTGCTTTCCCGGTCGACCACTTTCATTGTGGCCTGCATGGGTACAATTTCATCGGCAAACAGGCCAGCCTCTTGCGCGGCGGCGGTACGCTGCTGACTTTGCAAAGAGTATTCGTCCTGAACTTCACGCGATATGTTGTAGCGTTCAGCCACTACTTCAGCGGTTTCAATCATCGGCATATAAGCAGTCGCGTCAAATTGCTGAACCACTTCGGACACCGCGCGATAAGTACTTTTGTGCTCAGTTTGAGTAAGGCTGATGGATTCAACCCCACCGGCAACAGCCACGTCATAGTCATTGCACATAATGCTCTTGGCTGCACTGGCAATCGTCATCAGTCCGGAGCCACATTGGCGGTCTATGGACATGCCTGCCGCACTGGGTGGCAAACCGCCAGCCATCGCACTTAGCCGGCCGATGTTGTAACTCTGGGTACCCTGCTGTGAGGCCGCGCCAAACAGGCAATCCTCGACTTCTGCACCATCCACACCGGCCCGCTCTACCACCGAGCGCACCACGTGCCCGCCAAGGGCCGGCGCTTCCGTGTCATTAAATGAACCCCGAAAAGACTTCGCCAAACCGGTTCTCGCGGTCGATACGATGACAGCTTCTCTCATTTCTTGCTCCAAAAATCGTTGAGTTTTGCTGGAAAACCTCTGAACAAGTCCTTGCGGTGTCTGGCTGTCAGAGGGCCCCTAGTTTGCCACATTTGCCAGGCTTTTGGTGGCGATGTGTCGCTAAGGATGCTGAGAACTGACCGAAACCACTTCGCCGGTCATATAGCTCGAATAGTCGCTGGCCAGGAATACCATTACATTGGCTACCTCCCAGACCTCAGCCGGGCGCCCGAATGCCTCCCTGGCCACCAGTTTTTCCAACACCTCATCGGAAGTGACTTTGTTGAGGAAGGGGTGCATGGCGAGGCTGGGCGACACGGCATTTACCCGAACCCCAAATTCGGCTGCTTCAAGCGCGGCACAGCGGGTCAAGGCCATGACCCCAGCTTTTGCAGCGGCATAATGCGCCTGCTCCTGTTGCGCACGCCAGCCCAAAACAGAGGCATTGTTCACGATCACTCCCGCTCCTCTGGGCTGCATGTGCTGCAACATTGCCCGGGTCATGCGGAAGGTACCATTAAGGGTTACGTCCAATACAACATTCCACTGCTCGTCGGTCATATCAACAAGTCGAGCCGACCCACCAAGGCCCGCATTGTTAATCAGCACGTCCACATGCCCCATTGCACTGGCCGCCGACTGCACCAGATTCTGCACATCCTCTTCAACCGTAACATTGCAGATTTGCGTGATCGGCTCCACCCCCGTGCGCTCAGCAATCTCGGCTTGTGCCTTGGCCAGACGTCCTTCATGAATATCACTGATAACTATCCTGGCTGCCCCTTCTTCGGCACAGCGCTGCGCCGCAGAAAAACCGATTCCGGTTCCAGCCGCCGCTGTAATCAGCACATTTTTCCCGGCCAGCAGGTTATGCCCTGTTACATACTCGGGTACGGATTGGCTCATAGTCACTCCTCAGCCTCGTGGTTCTTTGGGCATTCCAAGGCCGCGCTCGGCAATTATATTGCGCTGAACCTGGTTGGTACCGCCATAGATGGTATCGGAACGGGTAAACAGAAACAGCGACTGCAAACGGGACAATTCGTAAGGAGGCTCCATTAACAACTCACCTTCCGAGCCAAGCACGTCCATGGCCAGTTTGCCGAGACTGCGGTGCCAACTGGCCCAATGCAGCTTATATACCAGCGCCGCTGAATCCAAACTGCCATCAGCCGGTCCGGAAAGCATGCGCATCGCATTGTAGCGCATCAGCCGCAGTCCAATGTGTGCTTCGGAAATACGCTGTCTTATGTCAGGCTCTTGAGCCGCCCCATTGCGCCGGGCGAGCGCAATAATCTCGTCGAGTTCGTTCTGAAACGCCATCTGCTGGCCGAGGGTGGAGACACCGCGCTCGAAGCCCAGCAAGGCCATACCGATTTTCCAGCCCTCGCCCGGTTCGCCGAGGATGTCTTCGGCGAGCGCCTGATCAAAAAACACCTCATTGAACTCCGAGGTGCCAGTCAGTTGGGTTATCGGGCGAACTTCAACCCCGGGCTGATGCATATTGACGAGGAAAAAGCCAAGCCCGTGGTGCCGTTGCGACTGTGGATCGGTTCGTGCGATCACGAAACACCAATCCGACTCATGGGCCAGCGAAGTCCAGACTTTTTGCCCGCTAATACACCATGCCTGGCGACCCTGATCGTATTCGGCTTTGGTTTTCACATTGGCCAGATCCGAACCCGCGGATGGCTCAGAATACCCCTGGCACCATAACTCTGTGCCATTGCGAATACCGGGGAGGTATTTTTGCTTTTGCTCGGCGGTTCCGAACTCAATGATCGTTGGCCCTGCCAGGCCTTCTCCGATATGACCGACCCGTCCTGGCCCTCCGGCCCGCGCATACTCCTCGTGGAAAATCACCTGCTGCTCAATGGAAAGTCCTCGACCGCCATATTCCTCTGGCCAGCCGACACAGGTCCAGCCACCCTGGGCCATTTGTTGTTCCCAACGTTTGCGCTCTTCACCAAACATGTGCTCATCGCCTGGCCCGCCTCGAAATCGAATGGTTTCGAATTCCCCGCTCAGATTGTTGGCCAGCCAGCCCGCTATTTCAGTCCGGAACTGCTCGTCAGCGGTGTCAAACGATAGTTTCACGTCTCACCTCCGTTCGCAGGGCCCAATAATCCGGTGGCTATTCGTTCCCGATGCCAGGCACCGTTGCCCAATAGCACCTCGCTGGATTTAGCACGCTTGAAATACAAATGAGCATCGTATTCCCAAGTGAAGCCCACACCACCATACATTTGCATGGCATTACCAGCAGCAAAGAAGTAAGCGTCCGAACAATAGGCCTTGGCCATGGCGGCCGCTTCAGGCAGCTGTGCAGCCAGCTCGCCGTCACCGGCACTGCCTGCCAGGTATTCATCCGCCACACATGCCGCATAGAACACAGCCGACATAGCTACTTCGCTTTTCAGAGCTATATCCGCTGCCTTGTGTTTGATAGCCTGAAAGCTCGCGATGGTTCGACCAAATTGCTCCCGCTCCTGAGTGTAGGCCACTGCCTGGCGTAAAATAGCGTCAGTGCCTCCACACTGTTCGGCCGCCAGGGCAATACAGGCCAGGTCAAGCAAGGTATCCAGAGTACTACCATCTGCCTGACAGCCAGCCAGGCGAGCGTTACCGGCGACCGTAACATTGCTCAAGCTCAGCGACGCCTGCTTGCGGGTTTGGTCCATAGTTGCTTGCCACTGCCGCTCTATACCAGCGGTGTCTGCATCAAGCATAAACAGGGCCAGTTCATGCTGGTCCTGGCTGTTTCTTGCAGCGATCAATAACAGATCGGCACTGTGGCCATCGACGACGTAACAGTAGTCGCCGTTTAAGGTATAGGTATCACCCGAACCTGTGAACTCGCCGCTAACCGCCGTCGCATCCCAGGCCCTACCGCCGCCATGAAAGGCCAGAGTTGCAGTCTGACCTTCGGCTATTCTAGGCAGCCATTGTTCACGCTGGGCTTCATTGCCGGCCAACAACAGGCCATTGGCGGCCAGCGCCACGGTGGAGAAGAAAGGCGCACATGCCAGGCGCTTACCCATGGCCTGCATGACAATGCAGAGCTCAACATAGCCCAGACCAAGCCCCCCGTATTGCTCGGGAATGTGTGCAACATGCCAGTACATCTGGTCACACAGTGCACGCCAGAATGCCGGGTCGTAACCCAGTTCGCTGGCCATCGCCGTGCGCACAGCGGCACTATCGGCCTCAGCCAGCAAAAAGGCATCCGCGGCGTCGCGGATCATCACCTGTTCTTCTGTGAACTTAAAATCCATTGGCAGTTAATCAGGTCCCGTAAACTTTTTGCGCCGGCACTTCAGTTTCCAGCAGACGAGCCACCAGATCGCCGCATTGTGCCGGTGGAATGCGATCGCCATGGTCAACCCATTCGCCTCGCCGCCAGCCATCACAGATATTCAACTTGCCACCTTCGCATTCAAAGATCCGTCCGCTGACGTGCGCAGAAGCCGCACTGGCCAACCAGACAACGATCGACGAAATGTTTTCCGGAGCATAGTAGTCAAAACCATCATCCGGTGCGGCCATTCGTTCTGCAAACTCAGGCACCTGTGTTGTCATTCCAGTCCTGGCCGAAGGTGCAATCGCATTTGCCGTAATACCATAACGACTTAACTCTGCCGCCTGGTTCAGGGTCAGGCTGGCAATCCCACCTTTGGCAGCGACGTAGTTGGACTGACCAATCGAGCCATTCAGGCCCGCACCTGACGTGGTGTTGATAATTCGCCCGGAGACTTCTTCGCCTGCTTTGGATTGCCCTCGCCAATAGTGTACAGCGTGTGAGCTGATGCAGAAATGCCCCTTTAAATGCACCGCAATGACGGCGTCCCACTCATCCACCGTCATCGATGCGAACATTCGGTCGCGGCAAATGCCAGCATTATTAATGACCGCGTGCAAACCGCCGAAGCTGTCGATTGCCTGGCGCACCGCATTGAGACTGTCGTCATAATTGGTAATGTCAGAAGTGTTGGCTACCGCTTTACCACCAGCCGCCTTTATCTCGGCAACCACCTGATCAGCTGCCTCCTGGTTAATGTCGTTGACAACCACACTTCCGCCCTGACTGGCAAACACCCGTGCATGCGCAGCCCCAAGCCCGCTGCCAGCGCCGGTAACAATCGCTACTCGACCGTCGCAAAAATTTTCCATGCTCGCCTCCTTACAGTCTCTCGATAATTGTTACGTTGGCCTGGCCGCCACCCTCACACATGGTCTGCATACCAAAGCGCAGCTGACGCCGCTCCATCTCATGCAACAGCGTGGTCATTAGCTTGGTGCCGGTTGCGCCCAGGGGATGCCCAAGGGCAATCGCGCCGCCATTCACGTTGATTTTTTCATGCGGATACCCGGTTGCCGCCAGCCATGCCATGGGTACCGACGCAAACGCTTCATTGATTTCGACCAGATCAATATCTTCCAGGCGCATGCCAGCTTTTTGCAAGGCATATTCAGTGGCAGGAATGGGTGCGGTCAACATCCAGATTGGATCTTCGCCACGTACGCTGATGTGATGAATCCTTGCTCTTGGGGTAAGACCATACCGTTTCACGGCGTCCTCGGAAGCAATCAGCATGGCAGAGGAACCGTCGCAGGTCTGGCTGGAAACGGCCGCCGTCACCTTATCGCAACCGAACAGATAATCCAGCTCAGCCATCGCCTGCAAGGATGTATTGCGCGGGGTTTCATCAGTCGTCACACCTTCCAGAGGCGCAATTTCACGCTCAAAGCGCCCCTCTTCAATCGCTGTTAACGCGCGGCTGTGCGATTCCAGCGAAAACTCCTCGAGTTGCTCGCGGGTAAACCCCCACTTGTCTGCAATCATCTGGGCAGATTTGTACTGGGTAGGTGGCTCGGCGCCATAGCGGGCAACCCAGCCCTGCGAACCGGAAAAGGGGTCACTGAAGCCCATTGGAACGGCCGCCGTCATGGATGACGAAATCGGAATCTGGGTCATGGTTTGTACGCCGCCAGCCAAGATTACATCCGCTGTTCCGCTCATGACCGCTTGCGCAGCAAAATGGACCGCCTGCTGGGACGAGCCGCACTGGCGATCGATCGTTACACCCGGCACCTCGTCAGACAGACCAGCGGCCAACCAGGCGGTGCGGGCAATATCGCCCGCCAGCGGGCCGATGGTATCAACACATCCAAACATCACATCGTCGTATTCGCGATCCGGAATGGGGTTTCTCTCGACCAGGGTTTTCATCACATGGCCGCCAAGATCAGCTGCATGAACGTGGGCTAAACCACCCTTGCGCCGGCCAGTCGGACTGCGCACGGCATCAATAATGTAGGCTTCTGGCATGGTCTCTCTCCTATTGTGGTCAGGCCGCGTCACTGGCCGACGCAAATGTGTGTCCAGCGCCTATTGTGTAGTCCGCTGATAAAATAGTATCCGCCAGCCGCGCTTTGTGCGCACCCGGAGTCCCCCAGGCATTGTTCAGCGCCCAGGCGCGTTTCATAAACAGATGCAAATCCATTTCCCAGGTATACCCCATGGCACCGTGCACCTGAATGCCGCTCTTCGCAGCGAGAATGGCGGCTTCCCCGGCAGACAATCTGGCCTGCGAAACATGAAGGTCTACATCGGAAAGAGCCTCTGCGACCGAGTAGGCTGCACGGTACACCGGGGCTTTCGCAAACTCCGTTTTTATCGCGACGTTCGCCAAATGATGCTTGACTGCCTGAAAAGAGCCAATCGGCTTACCGAACTGCTGACGTTCACTGGTGTATGCGACACTCAGGTCAAGCATGCGTTGCGCCAGACCTAACAGCTGGGCACTGGTGCCAAGAGCACCTAAATTATACAAGCTGGCTGTCAATTCGGCTGAGAGATCACCCTCGGCGAGCACCTGCCCCTCATCATCGGCCCACTCAACTGAAAACAGGCGGCGGCTGGGGTCGACGCTGTCCTGGCGCTGGAAACGCGCAGACTCAGCGTCAAGCAGAACCAAGTTACCTGCCTTGTGCACAATGAGTTTGTCAGCAAAGTCTGCATCCGCCACCAGCGCGTCAGCTTGCGACTGGACGGCACACACCGTTTCACCTGCAGCTATGGATTGCAGCAATTGTGCATCAGCGCCAGCGGCCACCAGTACCGGTGTTGCCAACAATACCGTATCAACCAGCGGCTCCGGCAGGGCCACCCGACCACATTCCTCAGCCAGCATGATGAAATCAACCACGCCAAGACCAAGGCCGCCACAGTTCTCTGGGACCAACAGGCCGGTCAGGCCGAGCTCGGCCATCGATGTCCATAACGCCCGGTCACGACCACTATCACTGTCCCAGCGATTGCGGATGCTCTCGGTCGTGACTTCATTGCTGAAAAAGTCCCGCACACTGTCGCGAAACATCAGTTGATCTTCATTAAAGGTAAAGTTCATCAGGCTCTCGGCATTCCCAGCATGCGTTCGGCAATAATATTACGTTGAATTTCGTTGGTTCCCGCATAGATAGGCCCGGACTGGGCAAACAAAAAACCGTCCAACCAATGGCCTACTCCCTGTGCAGCGGGCGCATGCGGCAACAACTCAGCACGCGCACCCAAAATCGCCATCGCGGTGCTATGCATCATCTGGTCCAGTTCCGACCAGAATACTTTGTTAGTACTGGACTCCGGGCCAATTTTGCCGCCCTGATTGAGCCGGGATGCGGTCTGGTAGGTGGTCAATGTATACGCTTCCGCCTGTACATAAGCACTTAAGACCGCCTCACGTATCGCCGGGTCCTGGTCGGCGCTTTCCTGGTTGGCGCGGTATAAATCGACGAGCCTGCGTGCAGTTTCCTGAAAACGGGCCGGGCTTCGCAGCATTAAACCGCGTTCGAAACCAGCGGTGGCCATGGCCACTTTCCAGCCTTCGCCCTCGCCACCAAGCCGATTATTGATCGAGACTTTTACATTGTCGAAAAATATCTCCGCAAAACCCGGCAGGCCATCCAGTTGCGGGATGGGCCGGACCGTAATGCCCTCTGCATTAAGCGGTACCAGGATAAACGTCAGCCCATGGTGGCGCTTGGAACCCGGATCAGTTCGGAACATGCCAAACAGCCAGTCTGCGAAAACCGCACGAGTCGACCAGGTCTTCTGACCGTTAATAATGTACTCATCGCCTCGTAATTCGGCGGAGGAGCGAATTGCTGCCATATCACTACCGGCATTGGGTTCTGACCACCCTTGCGCCCAGACTTCTTCGCCAGTTGCCATTTTTGGCAGGATTCGGGCTTTCTGCTCATCGCTGCCATACTCCATCAGAGTCGGCGCCAGAAGAAAAATACCGTTCTGATTAACCCGGGTGGGCGCAGAGGCACGATAATATTCTTCTTCGAAAATCAGCCACTGGATAAGATCCAGGCCCCGGCCACCAAACTCCTCTGGCCAGGTAACCATACCCCAGCGACCATCGTTCATGGTTTTCTCCCATTCACGATGCTGCTGAAACCCCTCAGCGGTATCAAAACTCTGCAACGGCTTAGCGGGTACGTTAGCCTGCATCCAGCTGCGAACTTCCTGGCGGAATGCCTGCTGATCTACGGTATATGCTAATTCCATAAAACTATCGTCTTTTCTCTGTGCAAGGCTTACGGGCTGGCTTTGCGCCAGCAGCAGGGGTTTTAAGCCAAACCACTGCTTAAAGCCTGCAGTCGCGCCTCAGCCTCAGCAACAATTTGTGCCACGAGCTCTTGGCAGCTGGGTAATTGATCAATCATGCCGGCCACCTGTCCGGATGGCAGCACGCCCTGATCGGGTTGCCCCTCGACCATGGCTTTCTGAATAATCATGGGTGCATTGGCGGCCATTATTGACTGGGCGGCCGTAATGTCTCCGCTCTTTTGCATGGCCAAGGCTGATTTCAGCAAGTCTGCGATACTGGCGCCTGTGAATTTCCTGAAGGCCAGGCCATTCTTTAATGCAATCCACAGTAACTTCATTGGACCGGCCTGCTCGAGCTCGGCCAGCATGCGATTCATAATCATGCGCTGGGGCAGGCCGTCCATTGCTTTGGATACAATAATGTCAGCCGGGTTATTGCAATGCAGATATTCCTGCTTGGTGGCATCCGGCACCGGGCTGTCACTGGTGAGCAGGAAGCGTGTACCCATGGCAATGCCATCTGCGCCAAAGGCCATGGCCGCGACCAGTCCGCGGCCGTCCTTGAACCCCCCGGCGCCCAGCACCGGAATTTTGTCGCCAACCGCATCCACCACTGCCGGCAGCAACAAACTGGTGGGAATTGCCCCAGTGTGTCCGCCGCCCTCACCGCCCTGAACAGTCACGGCGTCCGCGCCCATTTCGTATGCCTTGAGCGCATGCTTGGGAAGACCAATAGTGGGCACGCAGGCCACCCCGGCATCTTTGAGCTTCTTGACAAACTCCGGCCCCGGTGAACGGCTATAGCTGACCGCCCGAACTCCGTGCTCAACAACCAGGTCAACGATATGCGCCGCGTTTGGCTGGTACATATGAAAATTAACCCCGAAGGGTTTGTCGGTCATTTCCTTAACCTTGAGAATGTCACGCTCTATTTCAGCCGGCGGGATGGTCGCTCCTGCCAAAAAGCCAAAGGCACCGGCATTGCAGCTGGCGGCCACCAGCCCCGGATCGGCGACCCAACCCATCGCGGTCTGTACAATCGGGTACTGACTGCCGAGCAATTGGGTAATACGGGTGTTTAACGAGCTTGTCATCGCTTAATCAATGCTAGGCGCGGCGGTCGCCGGGTGGATTGTCTTTCAACTGTTTAGCCCGGCTGTTATGCGGATCGAGCTGCGCAATGATGGCCAGCTGCTCGGGCGTGGGCGACGCGGTAATCGGGATTTCACCTTCTATCAGTACTTCAAAACCGGTGTTGTCCACCACCTGCTCAGCGCTGATACCCGGGTGGAGCGACACCAGGCGGGCCTGATGGCCTGGGCCTTTGAAATCCATGACACACAAGTCGGTCACGATCAGTCTAACGTCAATATCGTCCAGGCTATGGCCTTTGGGCAGGCGGTCTGGGTTGTAACCCACCGAAGACACAAAATCGCATTCACCTGCAATGAACACTCTGCTCGAGTGGGCCGGAACGAAAAAGCTGTTTGGGTGGCTGATGGAATTCCCGGGGAAACCACGTGCGCCCAACATCATGACTTTGGGCTGCTCGTAGGTACCACCCAGTGCCGAGGTATTCGATTGCCCGAAGCGGTCTACCTGTGTGGGACCCAGCATAGCGTGACGCCGGCCACTCCAGACATTATCGAATACCCTCGAATACCCCATCCAGGTTTCATTCTGCTGCTGAAAATCAGAATCTCTTGGGCCAAGCGGGTTGGGTTCAGCCAACAGCCAGGCTTCTGAGTCAGTCATCATCAGGTCAGGATTGAAGGTTTTCATTGCGAGGCTCGCGGCAATTCTCGGGATAACCCCTATGCCGGTGGCCAGTACTTCGCCTTCGCCCCGGAACGCTTCCGCACAGGCGACTATGCACAGTTCGGCAAGGCTGTAATTGCTTGAATTACTCATGCTGCGGTTCTCTCTTCAATAGGTCGGCAGTGGTAATGCGCGAATGGCTTCCAATCCACCCACCAGTTTCTGGTAATCACTCTCGGACTGACCATTGATGTACTTATCGGCATAGGCAGAAAAGCCGCCTTCTTTTGCCGAGCCGGTGTACTCCTTAAAATGAGCCACATCAAATCCGTACAGCGGCGCACAGGAGCTTGGGTGAGCACCACCGGGAATTGGCACAACACCGGAGGTTTGCGAGCGCTCCCAAAACACGAAGCGCGCTTCATCCGGGTGATTAAATGCCGACGTAGGAACCAACTCGTCGCAGCTCACATAGGTTTTTTGCGCCGCCCTGGCAAACCAGTCGTCCATGTAATGGTCTGCCCCCTTGATCTGACAAACGCCTCGGGCGTCCGCCCGATCAACGTGGATCAGCGACGCGTCCAGATTCAGTGCTGGCATTGCAACCCATTCCTTGTCGTCATAAGGGCTGTCAACAAGCTGTAGCTCTGGACTCTTACGCACAATATCGGTACCCAGACCAACCTGAGTCGGTATAAATGGGCACCCCCAGGCAGCCGCCCGCAGACCCAGCAACAGCATGCCTTCATCAAGTTCCAGCACATCGATTGCACCGGCCTGGCGCGCTTGCCGAAAATACGGCTCCAGAGGAATAAAATCCAGGGAAACAAAAGCAAAGATCAGCTTTTTTACCTTGCCGGCGGCGCACAGCATTCCAACGTCTGCACCGCCGTAAGAAACCAGAGTCAAGTCTTGCAGGTCTGAGCGCAGTATCTCCCGGACCAGCGCCATGGGCTTGCGGCGCGGCCCCCAGCCACCAATGCCTACTGTCATACCGTTGCGCAGCTCGCTCACCACCTGCTGAGCGGTCATTTGTTTATCCATGAAATCTCCGTTGATTTGGCATAACGCCCAATGCAGCCCTGTATTTTACCCGCTAGAGTTTACCGACGGTAAGCGAATGACACTTACTTAATGCATGCCGGATAGGCGGGGGGTTGGCTAATTACTGCCCGTAGAGGCCAGGTGGCGGGCGCGCAGCTCGGTTTTCAAGACCTTGCCAGCCGCATTCAACGGCATCGCCTCAAGAAACTCTACATGGCGCGGCACTTTGTAATTGGCCATATTTTCCCGACACCAGCTGATCAGTTCATCTTCGGTCATCTTGGCCCCATCGGCCAATACAATATAGGCCTTGGCAACTTCACCAAGTCGTTGGTCGGGCACGCCGATCACCGCAGCCTGCGCAATACTGTGCAGACTGCTCAGACTGTTCTCAATTTCAGCCGGGTAGGTATTAAAGCCTCCGGTAATAAACATGTCCTTGATGCGATCGGTAATCCGCAGATAGCCCTGTTCGTTCATCACAGCCACATCGCCGGTGTGCAGCCAGCCGTCCGCATCAATGGTTTTGGCGGTTTCTTCCGGCGCCTGGTAATAGCCTTGCATAACGTTGAAGCCACGCACCCAGACTTCCCCCGGCTCGCCGGTGGGCACATCATTGCCGGTCTCGTCGACACAGCGTACCTCAACCCCGGGCATCGCCCGGCCCGAGGTGGTTGCGATCAACTCCGGGCCATCTTCCTCGCGGCAAATACTTACCACGCCGCAGGTTTCGGTCAAGCCATACGCTGTCAGCACAGTATCAAAGCCCAATTCGGTTGACATTCTCTTGACCAATTCAACCGGCACAGACGCTGCTCCGGTAACGGCAAGGCGCAGGGATTCAAGATCATAGTTTTTACGCCGCGGATGCGCCAACAGGGACTGGTAAATAGTGGGCGGCCCAGGCAGCACTGACACGCGATCTTTCTCAATACGCTCAAGAACCCGGTCAATATCAAAGGTTTTCATCGGGATAATCTGCGCACCCCGAATAATGCTGGCCAACCACCCGGCCTTGTAGCCAAAGGAGTGGAAAAACGGGTTGATTATCAGGTAACGGTCATTACTGTTTAGCCCAACAACCGATGACCAGATCTCAAACGATTTGATGTTCTGGCCATGACTGGTCAGCACCCCTTTTGGCTCTCCCGTGGTGCCCGAGGTAAACAACAGGTCCAAGGGGTCATCAGGCACGACCTGAGCCGCCGCCGCAGCGGCCTGCTCAGCGCTGACTTCATTGCCTCGATTCAGAAAATCAGCCCAATGACTGGTACCCGGAGACTCTCCGCGGAACATAACAGTCTGCTGCAACTCCGGCAGATCCTGATCATTCAGCATGGCGGCGTAATCAGTATCCAGAAAGCCGCTCAAAGTAAACAGCATTTTGGCGCCGCTCTTGCGCAGCTGAAACGCTGCTTCCTGACCTTTGAGCCGGGTGTTCAGCGGCAGCAGGATCGCACCAATGCTTTGCAGCCCTATGGCGGCAATTACCCACTCAATAATATTCGGCGCCCAGATAGCAATACAGTCGCCTTTGCGGATGCCGTGCGCCAGAAAAGCCCGGGCGGATTGCAGGCGAGCTGCTTCCAGCTCAGTATAGCTATAGTTGATGTCGCGGTCTGACAGTGCGATCTGCTCGCCATACTGCTCTGCCGCTTCCCACACCACCTGCGATATCGTTCTTAAGCTCGACACATTAGTTCCAGATTTTCAGGGCGTCAGCTGCCAATGTTCATTGTTCTGTCGCGCCCGCCCTTCGGTTTCCAATTTTATCAAGTGCGCCCACAAGGACATGGAGGCCATAAAGTGCAAGGCGGAGTCGACATCATCGTACACGGCCGGGGTCAGCTCTTCCAAGCTGGCCGGCCCCATGCCGCCCAGTTTTGCGATTACTTTTTCTTCACGCTGAAGGCGATGCTGAATTGTCCAGTCAACAATGGCTTTGGGGTCATCCATCAACTCTCCGTGACCAGGGCCAAGTTGATGAATATCGTAATCCAGCAGCTTCCGCAAGGACTCGATATAGTCCTTCATAACACCCGCGGGCGGAATGATAACCACCGTGGAACCATTCATCAGATGATCCCCGGTCAGTAATATCCGATCTTTTTCTAACAGAAAACAAAAGTGATTATTTACGTGCCCGGGAGTGTGGATGGCCCTAACCGAAACTCCATCACAATCCAATCTCTCATGATCACGCAGTTCCTGATCGGCCTTGAACAATTCGTCCTGGTATGCGGCGTCTGCGGCAGGCGTCGCACCAATCAGCGTAGCGCCAGTTTCAGCCACCAGTCTTGCTGCAGCGGGCGAATGATCAGAGTGGGTATGGGTGACCAGAATCCGTACCAGACGATTGCCAAACAGATCGAGCAAGCGGTCAATGTGCTCGGCAATCGCCGGCCCAGGGTCGACCAGGGTCACGGGGCCGCGCTGCCAATCCTTGGCAATCACATAGGTGTTGGTACCCGCCCCTGTCATCGGCCCGGGGTTAGGCGCAACCACTCGACCGAGATGCTCGCTGAGCTGGTGATATTCACCATGCGTTAGGGCCGTTGATACCATGGCTTGCTAAGCACCAATCAACTTGCTGATCGGAACGTCAGGATTGACGTCCGCCTCATAATCCACACCGTCAACCGCAAAACCGAACAACCGCAAAAACTCGCGCTTATAATCCTGCAAATCGGTTAATTCGTTCAGATTTTCCGAGTTGACCTGCTCCCACAGCTGCTCGACTGCCCGCTGTACCTCCGGTTGAAGCTCATTGCCATCAACTCGCAAGCGCCCGTCTTCGTCCATGACCGGCTGCTCGCTGTACAGGCATTCGGTAAACAGTCGGAAAATCTGTTCAATGCAGCCTTCTCTGGTACCTGCTTCTCTCATAACCCTGAACAACAGAGCCTGGTACAAAGGCATCACTGGAATGGCTGCACTGGCCTGAGTGACTACGGCCTGCAGCACTGAAACGCGGGCATCTCCGTTTAAGGCCTGTAATTTTTCCCGGATATCGAGCACTCGCTTATCCAAGTCTTTTTTAGCCTGACCAATCGTGCCGTGCCAGTAGATGTCCCAGGTGACTTTGTCTCCGATGTAAGTGTACGCCGTTGTTTTTGCGCCCTCGGCAAGCACCCCGGCCTCCAGCAGGGCATCGATCCACATTTGCCAGTCCTCGCCCCCCATGACCGCGATGGTGTCATCGATTTCCTGCTGAGTCGCTGGCTCCAGGCGAAATTCATCCACGGTTTCCTTGTCGGTGTTTATGCCACGCTGCACTACGGGGGCACCAATCGGCTTAAGGGTGGAAGCAAATGTCTCACCGGTTTTCGGGTGCGTGCGACGCGGAGCGGCCAGGCTGTAAACAACGAGATCCACCTGTCCCAGGTCCTCTTTGATCACATCAATAACCTGCTGTTTCACGCCGTCGGAAAACGCATCTCCATTCAGACTGCGAGCGTACAGCCCCTCCTGCTCGGCAAACTTGTGAAACGCTGCCGAGTTGTACCAACCAGCTGTACCAGGTCTTTTCTCACTACCTTCTTTTTCAAAAAACACGCCAAGGGTGGAAGCACCGGCGCCGAATGCAGCTGTTATGCGGGAAGCCAGACCATAGCCGGTGGAAGAACCAATCACCAGAACGCGCTTTGGAATAGCCGTTGCAGCGGCAGGCTGAGCGGCGAACTGTGCCTTGACGTATTCGATCTGACGAAGCGTATTCGCCTCGCAGCCCACGGGGTGCGTCGTAACACTGATGAATCCGCGAACTCTGGGTTTGATGACCATACTTTCTGCCTGTAGGATAGGGTTCGGCCTGCATTATACCTGTTACGATCAGATTTCATTGCATGAAAGTTACCGCTCTGCGCTATCAAACCTCACCCCAATGGACCGCAACCGTTCTGTCGAACTTCGACGAATTTTTGCCAGACCATGCTGCTGCAGAAAAGAAAGCATCCAGCATGGCCGTCACGATGATCTCCCACTATCCGGACCGTGAGCAACTGGTATTGGCGATGACCGAGCTTGCCGTCGAAGAACTCAGCCATTATCGAGAAGTGGTGCGTATTATCTACCAACGGGGCCTGCAGCTGAAAAACGACACCAAGGACCCATACGTTGTTAGCTTTCGTCAACACATACGCCAGGGGCCGGACAAGTACCTGCTCGATCGACTACTTATCGCCGGTATTATAGAAGCCCGCGGCGCAGAGCGCTTCGGCCTGCTTGCCCAAGCCATGGCCCCAGGTACCTTGAAGAGCTTCTACCAATCCATCACCCGTTCAGAGCAGCGGCATGAAGGCCTTTTTGTCGAACTGGCCAATCGGTATTTTGCGGCAGACACGGTCAATCAACGAGCCGATGAGTTACTGGATGCCGAGGCAGAAATTGTGGCCGACTTACCGATTCGGCCGTTACTCCACTGACCATTGGCAACTTCAAACGGCATAATAGCCGGCTACCTCGACCGTTACAGTGAGCCTCTGAACCGCCAGCTGCTGACCCGCTTACCGATCAACAGAAAATATGTGTTAGTTATCCCGGTGTATGCAGAGCCCGCCGACAACATCCGACAACTCGTGACCTTTGTTGGCGAAACTAAGGGCCTATTGATACTGGTCATCAATCAACAAAAAGGGGAGGCGCTCAACCCACACAATGAGGCGGCAGCCAAAGTCGTAGCCGCAAGCGCCAGGCCAATTGGCCAGCATGACAGCGAACAGATATATCGCCTGTACGCTTTTGGCAGCGGGCAAATTCTTGTGATCGATCAGTACTCGAGCGCTGAGCGCCGCCTTGCCGTTAAACACGGAGTTGGTCTGGCACGAAAAACCGGCGCAGACATTGCCCTTCAGCTGATTGCCAGTGGCCAGATCGATTGCCACTGGCTGTTCTGCAGCGATGCCGATGTCAGCTTGCCCGACAATTACTTCTCTGCCATCGATCAGCTACCGAAAGGCTGCAGCATCGCCCTGCTACCATTCGAACATTTGCCAGCTAACGAGGCAGCTCTTGATAATGCCCAGGCTTTATATGACCTGTACCTGGACTACTACGTCGCTGGCTTAACCTGGGCAGGCAGCCCTTACGCATATCATGCTCTGGGCAGTGTCCAGATCATTCACGCAGAACATTATGCTAAGGTTCGCGGCTTTCCCAAACGAAGTGCAGGCGAAGACTTTTACATACAAAACAAGCTCGCCAAGACCGGCCAGGTTTGCCAGCTGAGCGAGCCCAGGCTGCAAATTTGCACCCGGCGCTCCCAGCGCACTCCCTTTGGCACGGGTGCCGCGCTAAAGGATATTTTGCTGCTAACGAACCCGCACAAGGATTACACCTACTATCACCCGGAAATCTTTGCAGAATTGAAAACGCTGCTGGCGCAATTCCCAGCACTCTGGCAACAGGCCACTGACCTGCATGGCCTGAGCAAAGCAAGCCTGCAGCAGTTACATACCATGGGCTTTTTTACCGCGGTTGAACGCGCCAACGAATCAAGCGGCCGACAAGCGGTGTTTTTGAAACACCTGAACGATTGGTTTGACGGCTTCAGAACTCTGAAGTTTCTGCGCGCCATACAGACCCACTATTCAGCGCTGAATTTCCGTGAGCTCGAGGCGGCGCTACCGACACCATTGCGCAGTGCGCTGACTCACCGCTTTAGCAGCTTGTCTAGAAACGGCTGCCCGCGATAGTTGTCCGATGGAGCAAGCGGTCGTGGCCATCATAGCCACCAGTGGCCATGTGCAACACCGAGCGATTGTCCCACATGAGTAATGTGCCTGGCTCCCAGCGATGCCGGTACTGGAATTCTTCTCGAGTCTGCCAGGTATGCAGTTCGGCAAGCAACTCGAAAGCCTCATCATCAGCCATACCGTCCACGCCCAAAATATAACCCAGGCAGCCAAAAAGCGCTGGCTTGCCGGTCTCTGGATGCTTCCTGATCAATGGGTGCAATTGAGTGGCCACAGCTTCGGATGACGGCCGAATATCCATGCTGCGATCGCTGGCCTGGTCCTGCTCACCATAGGCCCCATCCGGCGCATAAGCTGCCTTGGCCGTATGAATGCCGCAGCGCTCTGCAATGCGCTGGCGAAGACTGTCTGGCATTTGTTGCAACGCAAGATGTTGATTGGCAAACAAAGTGTCCCCACCCTTGGGCGGCACAATCAAACTGTACAAACAAGTGCCATCCGGAGGCACCGCCTGAAAGCTCCAGTCCGTGTGCCAGCTTTCGGCGAAAACCGGTGCGGTTTCGTCCGCTTTGCGTTGCACAGCGATTATGTGTTTGCGTCCGGCGACCGGCGCAATAAAAGGGTCATCCCCGAAAGGGCCGAAATACTGGCTAAACCTCTCCAGGTCGTCATCGCTGAGTTGCTGACCCGGGAAGCTAAGTACCAGATTTTCGAGCCAGGCTTCCCGGATCGCGCGGACTTGCTCGGCGTGCAGTGGCTCACTCAGGTCAACGCCCTCAATAACCGCACCGCAGGCCTGGCCCGTTGCTTTAATTTGCACCTTCATCAACCCCTTTTACATCAGTTGCAGGCGTATATCGGCCAGTAGCGAACACAGCTCGGTCATAAAACGTCCGGCATCGCCACCGTTCACCGCACGGTGATCATACGACAGACTCAACGGCAGCATCTTGCGCGGCTGAAACTCTTTACCGTCGAATACCGGCTTGACGGTCATCCGTGAAACGCCCAGGATGCCCACTTCCGGCGCATTAATAATTGGAGTAAATCCCAACCCGCCGATGTTGCCAAGGCTGGATACGGTAAAACAGCCACCTTGCATGTCGTCAGGTTTCAACTTACGGTCCTTTGCTTTAGCCGCTAGCTCCAGAACCTCGGCACCAATTTCCCAGACACTCTTTTTATCGACATCACGAATAACGGGCACCACAAGGCCGGCAGGTGTATCGACCGCCATCCCTATGTGGCAGAACTTCTTATACACCACCTGTTGGCCGTCAGCATGCAGCGAGGAGTTGAACTTGGGATGGCGCTGAAGCGCAACCGCACAGGCTTTTAACACAAATGGCAAAGGTGACAGCTTTACGCCCTTACTCTCCATCACCGGTTTCAGACTCTTGCGAAAATCTTCCAAATCGGTGATATCCGCGTCGTCATACTGGGTCACATGTGGCACGTTCAACCAGCTGCGCTGCATATTGGCGGCGGTCAGCTTGTGCAGCTTACTCATTGGCACAAGCTCAATTTCACCGAAGGTGCTGAAATCCACTTCCGGAATCGGCTGAATGCCGGAGCCACCGGAGATTGCTCCGCTGCTTGCGCTCAATGTGGATTTAACAAATTCCTGGACATCGTCTTTCAGAATACGACCCTTCGGGCCCGAACCCTGCACTTTGCGCAGGTCTATACCAAACTCCCGGGCAATTTTACGCACCGCTGGACCCGCGTACACCACGGAGCCATCAGCGGGCTCTTGTGGCTCAGTCGACGATGGCCGGTTGGACTGTATCTCCGGCGCGGAAGCTGGCGCTGCGGCACTTTCGCCGGCAGAGTCTGGCGACGATGGTTGCGCTGCCTGTGCGGCTTGCACATCGGCCGGCGCTGCAGCGGGCTCTTTGGTCTGCAAGTCCAGCAGCACGGCCCCAGTATTCAGTGAGTCACCCTCTTTCACATGAATGGCCTGAACCCTACCGGCGGCTGGGCTGGGCACTTCCATACTGGCCTTGTCACTTTCCAAAACCAACAGAGTGTCTTCGACCGCGATCTCATCACCAACGGCAACACTCAGCTCAATCACTTCGGCCGGTTCATCACCAATATCCGGTAGTGGAACCTGCAGCAGCGACGTTTGCTGTTCGCCAGAATTCTCCGCCTCGGCCTCAGCCTCTGACTCAAGCTCCACCTCTGGCAGCTTGCTCTCTGGCGAAGACTCATCGACCTCCACCGGTGCCGATGCCGCGGCTTCCTCAGCGTCAGCAGTTTCAATCTCCAAAATGATACTACCGGCTTTTACGGTATCACCATTACTGGCAACCAGGTTTGTCACTCGGCCGGCCAATGGACTGGGCACTTCCATAGAGGCTTTGTCAGACTCGAGGACAACCAGCGAGTCCTCAACCGACACCTCGCTGCCAACTTCCACACAAACCTCAATAATCTCGGCTTCATCGGCTCCGCCCAGGTCGGGAATCTCTATTTTTTCAATAGTCATTGGTCCTAACTCGTCCATGGATCCTGTTTGTCGGCGCTAATGCCATACTGATTCATCGCGTCCACCACTTCAGTGCTCTCAATCACACCGTCGTCACTCAGCGCCTTAAGGCTGGCAATAACGATAAAATAGCGGTCCACCTCAAAGAAATAGCGCAGCTTGGCCCGGGTATCGCTACGCCCATAACCGTCTGTGCCCAAAGTGACATAGCGCTGTGGAATGTACGCTCGCAGCTGCTCCGCATAGGCCCTGATATAGTCCGTTGCCGCAATTACCGGGCCGGCGGCATCCTCCAGCAATCTGGTCACATACGGTACTCGCTGCTCTTCACCGGCATGCAACATATTCCAGCGATCGATAGACTGCGCCTCACGAGTCAGCTCATTGATACTGGTCGCGCTCCAGACATTGGCTTTGATATTGTGGTTTTCTTTCAGCAACTCTGCGGCTGCTTCCACTTCGCGGAGTATTGTGCCACTGCCTAACAACTCCACTGTATGCCGCGCTTTTGAGCGTGGTGCTTTGTTGAGCAGATACATCCCCTTCACAATACCTTCTTCCACACCTTTCGGCATATCCGGATGATGGTAATTTTCATTCATCGTTGTTATGTAGAAGAAATAATTCTGCCGCTCAGCAAACATGCGCTGCAGACCACTCTGGATAATAACCGCCAATTCATAGGCATAGGTTGGATCATAACTGACACAATTGGGAATGGTGTTGGCAAAGATCAGTCCATGCCCATCCTGGTGTTGCAGGCCCTCTCCATTCAGAGTCGTACGGCCGGCCGTTGCACCAATGAGAAAGCCTCGTGCCTGCGAATCACCAGCGGCCCAAGCGAGATCATGAATTCGCTGAAAACCGAACATCGAGTAGAAAATATAAAATGGGACCATCACAAGATTGTTATTACTGTAGGACGTGGCATTGGCTAGCCAGGCTGAGAAAGCGCCAGCCTCAGTAATCCCCTCTTCCATGATCTGACCGGATTTGTCTTCCCGGTAAAACATAATCTGGTCGGCATCCTGCGGCGTGTACTTCTGGCCCACCGAGCTGTATATACCCAGCTGACGGAACATGCCTTCCATACCAAAGGTACGTGCCTCATCCGGTACGATAGGCACCACCCGGTCGCCCATCTGCTTGTCTTTCACCAGCGTGGACAGCACCCGCACAAACGCCATGGTTGTACTGATTTCCCGTTTTCCGGATGACTTCAGCTGGCTGGCGAACGCGTCCAGCGCCGGAACCTGCAGAGGCTCGAACTTCTGGCGACGCACTGGAATGCTGCCACCCAAACGCTCCCTGGTACGTTTGAGATACTGGATTTCCGGACTGTCTTCCGGCGGACGATAATAGGGGACATCCTGCAGCTCGTCATCACCGAGCGGGATGCCAAACCGGTCACGAAAGTTTTTGAGGCTATCAATATCGAGCTTCTTCAGGGAATGAGTTTCATTGGAAGCCTGACCAGCATCTCCAGTACCATAGCCTTTAACTGTCATGGCCAGAATGACTGATGGTTGTGACTCCTGCTCAACCGCTTCTGCGTACGCTGCATACAATTTGTATGGATCGTGCCCACCACGGTTGAGGTACATGATTTCCTCATCTGACAAGTCTTTAACGAGATCAAGCAGCTCGGAATATTTACCAAAGAAATGTTCTCGCGTATACGCGCCACCATTGGCCTTGTAGTTCTGCAGCTCGCCATCCAAAACTTCATCCATTCGCTTCTGCAGCAGTCCGGACTTGTCTTTCTGCAATAACGGGTCCCACAAGCGCCCCCAAATCACTTTAATAACATTCCAGCCAGCACCCCGGAACACACCCTCCAGCTCCTGAATAATCTTGCCGTTTCCTCTAACAGGGCCATCAAGGCGTTGCAGGTTGCAGTTAATAACAAATATCAAATTATTCAACTTCTCCCGGCCCGCCAGCGATATTGCGCCCAGTGACTCTGGCTCGTCACATTCTCCATCACCCAGAAAGGCCCAGACTTTTCGATCACCGCTGTCACTGAGGCCCCGGTGGTGCAGGTACTTCATGACCCGCGCCTGATAAATTGCCTGAATCGGCCCCAAGCCCATGGACACCGTTGGAAACTGCCAGTAATCCGGCATCAGCCATGGGTGAGGGTAGGAAGACAGTCCGTTGCCATCAACTTCGCGGCGAAAATTATCCATCTGCTGCTCATCGATGCGGCCCTCCAGGTAGGAGCGCGCATAGATACCAGGCGAGCTGTGCCCCTGATAAAAAATCAGATCGCCTTCCTGGCCATTTTGCTCTCCGCGAAAGAAATAGTTAAAACCCACATCGTAAAGTGTGGCGCTGGAGGAGAAACTTGAAATGTGTCCCCCAAGGCTGGAATCGCGGGCGTTAGCCCGCATGACCATTGCCAACGCATTCCAACGCACTAGCGAACGGATCCGTCGCTCCATGAACAGATCGCCCGGCATGCGTCGCTCGGCTTCTGGCGGAATGGTATTACGAAATGGCGTTACAATTGCCGGCGGCAGGCGTACCCGGCTATTGACCGCATGTGCACCCAGCGATTGAATGAGTTGTGCCGCACGGTGCTTACCCTGAACGCGAATCACTGCATCCAGCGCGTCCAACCATTCCCGGGTTTCCTGAGGATCTGGATCTTGTATTGCCATTGGGGGTTTACTCTCCTTATAGGTTGTTTCTCGGCCTGCTATTAATCCCGAGCAGGTTGAAGGGCGATTTCCACCCGGTTATTCAACCGGGCTACCCGATTCCAATCGCCTGCCGTGATCACGGCGTCCTCATGCGGATATTCTACCGCGGGTTCCGCACTGCCCACTGCCTCTACCTGCACAGTCACCGCGCCGCTTTGCAATGCCGCATGACCGGACAACAATGCGGTAAATTGGGGCGTTTGCAGCCGGCCTCGCTGCAACGACACCTGCTCATTTTGGCCAATTACTACACAGTCCGTGATTGGCATGGCATCGGCAGCTGCGTATAAGCTGCCATCTGCCGCCTGAGCATAGCAAAACTGCCCACTATGAGTTCTCAGTAACACCTTGCCGGTGAAACCGGTCAACTGCACACTTTGCAAAACAGCATCCAGTAACTCCAGTCTAGCACCTGCCAGTGGCAGCTCATGACTGGGATACAAAGCGGCCTGATTGGTCGCCCAGATGGTGGACTCCAGCAGCTTGTCCTGGACCTGCTGAAAATTCTCCAGTTCATCAAGCTGCTGGCGGTACAGAAAAGCGAATACCACTGCCGCTCCTGCAAAAGCCAATGCAAACAGGGTGAAGAGAGTGCTGATCCTTGCCGGCTTTGCTGGCTCAGTCGACAATACAATTTGGCTTTTGTCCGGCGTCGGGGTCGCAGCTGATTGAGCTGCCCGCTGCGGGCGCCTGTCCGGCGCAGATTGCTTGTTCTCTTCGGGCGGGTCAAGAACCACCACCTCAAGCGTTTCGTTGGCGGCCTGAATATCGGGTGCTTTGTCGACCGGGCGCCGAACAATGACCTGCGCCAGGAGCTCCCGCAATTGCTCCTGGGTCGCTGGCTTATTAAGGATTGCCGCGGCACCAAGCGCATGGGCTTGCCCGGTATAGATCTCGCCTTCTTTGGAAGTGTACATGACCACAGGAATTGAGCGGGTGGCTTCATCCTGTTTGAGATGCTTGACCGCTGCAAAACCGTCCATGCCGGGCATCATGTGGTCCATGAAAATAATGTCGGTGGCCTGCTCTCGCAAAAACTGTAGCGCTTCCTCAGCCGACTCGAGCGCGGTAACAGCATAGTCTTCCTTGCTTAACATATGCTTGAGTACCGCGCGTGCGGTTCGGGAATCATCTACTACCAGTGCATGTGCCATTATTGTTGAACCTTTGTTTCTCCCAGTTGAAAGTATCCGCCCATAGCCCGTAAACTCTGCCTATTGATTCGCGGTAAGTCTTTCAGGTAATCCCCTTCGGCCCGGTCGCCCGTCGACCATAGCAACAGCCCGCCTTTGATATCGTCCAGGAAATACCTGCGCCAGCGGGCGTAATCCAGCTGTTCAACTGCCTCGATCAAGCGCATACGACGGTCAAAACTGTAATCGTGCAATTGTATGTCGGACCAAAATCGTTGTGCGCGCTCAAAAAGATTTTTCGGTTTCTCCTGCAATTGCGACAGCAAAGCAGACCGCTGCTTTTCAAAGAGCGCAGCACTGCCATCCCCGTGCAGTTGCTTTCTTCGTGCAGTAATAAACTCATCCGTCGCTGCCTGAATCCGGCCAACCGGGTAACTGGGCGATTGCACCAGGAAAGCCAAGCCGGGAATGTGCAGCAAACTCATTGGAGAGACAAAAACCACGTAGCCAAGCTGCTGCTCGGTTCGCAATTGCTGAAAGTAGCCAGCCTTCAGCATTTGTGCGCTCATCGACACCTGCGCACGCGCCAGATCACTGCCATCACTTGCCTGAATATACTGCATGACAGCGCTGTCAGCATGGTCAATACTAACGCTCAGACCATGCGGATCTGCCAGGGCCAACTGCTGCACGCGGCCCTGAGGCGGCGTGCAGCCATGCTCACGACCACATCGCAGTGTTTTCGCGAGACTCGAGGCTCCGGCTTTGGCAGCGCGGCGGCTTACATTGCCAACGACTAATGCCTCCAGTTCCGCACTGTTTAAAAACTCCTCAATAAACTGTTCGAATTCCTGCAAGGTAATGTCTGGAAGTGCCTGGCTGAGCGCTTCCGGGGCCCATACACCGTCTATCATGGTTTCTTTAAGTCGTCTGACCAGCTGCTGATACGGCAGGCGTTTCGCGGCATTTTCCCACTGTCTTGAGAGTTCCGCATGCAAGGCTAGCAAACGGGGTTCGGAGACTCCGGGAGATTTCAACGTGGAGGCTATTTTCTCTAACAGTAAGGGCTGGCGATCATCAAAGCCACCCACGCGAATACTCAGACCATCAATGCTCCGCGCAACTCGAAACCCGATGCCAGCCAACAGTGCTGGATAGCTGTATTCGTTCAGCGCATCTGACAACACGGCCGCATACAGCATGGTCAGCGCGGCCTGTCGAGCATCACCGGCAGCAGTAAGACTGTTAATCTCGAATAACCACTCGGCTTTGGGAATTCGGAATTCACCGCCATCTGCCCACCAGACTGGATAGTCTGCAGCCAAGTTTACTGGCACTTCTGCGCCACGCACGGTTTTTTCCAGCCGAAAGTCATTGGCAATAAACGGGTTTTCACGCGGCAATTTGAGTGCAAACTGGTCGAGCGGACTGCGCCAGTGGTCCAACCGTTCGCCACTGACCGGGCTTACACTGTAAGGCGTTGCGTACCAGGGGCTTGTTTGGGAATGCTCCAAATCAGGCGCCATGAGTGTAATCAAGGCATTGCCCGGTTTCAGATGGCCAAGAAACTGACGGATCAATTGAGGCTTATAGCGATCCATCTGATAAGCTCCTCGCAACAAATCCTGCGCTGGGTAGCGATGCAGATCACCGGCCAAACGGCTGACAGTGCGAATGGCCTTGCTTTGCTCCTGAAATCGAAACGCAATTGACAGAAGGTCGGCCTGTTCCTGGTACCGCCACGCTTGCAAGCCATCCCGCTCGATCATTTCAATCAACGCAAACAGGCCGGCCAGTATGTCATCCACATGCGCCAAGCCTGCTTCGGTCAAGCTTATGGACACATTAAAGGTAGCCCCTCCAGGGTACTCCAGTCCGGCGCCTGCGCTCAGCCCCTCTGCCCATCCAAGCCGCTTTAAGTTAGCCAGCAAGCTGCCCTGCCCTTCATGACCAATAATATTGCCAATGTACTGCTCTGGCTTAAATCGGTAATGCGGTCGGATTGCCGGTATTGGGAAGGTTATCGCCAAACTGCGAGTGTTTTTTTCAGGGGCGAGCGCGACCTGCCTTGGCAAATCCTGCTGGGTGAATAATGGTACTGCAGCCGCTGACTTCGTAACGGATTGCTTACGCACTGCTTTGAACTTCGCACGCGCGAGCTGCTCGAGCTCGCTCAGTGATTGCGGACCCAATACCGCCAGACGCATTGCGCCTGCGTGATAAT
>JAUIHW010000097.1 GCA_030431775.1 Gammaproteobacteria bacterium | reverse complement strand
CGAATGTCCGCGTGTTAAAATGAGCCGAAAACCAGTGAAAGTAGACAGTTATGAGTGAGCCCCCGCGCCATGCAAAGCTAATTATTGTTGGTTCCGGGCCAGCCGGATACTCCGCTGCGGTGTACGCGGCCCGAGCCAATCTTAACCCGGTGCTGATCACCGGTATTGAGGTCGGTGGCCAGTTGACCACAACCACTGAGGTCGATAATTGGCCCGGTGACGTTGAAGGTTTGCAAGGCCCGGATCTGATGGATCGAATGCGCCGCCATGCCGAACGATTTGAGACTGACATTGTGCATGACCATATTAACGCGGTTGATCTCGGGCAGCGGCCATTCCTTCTAACCGGCGATTCCGGCTCTTACACCTGCGACGCATTGATTATCGCGACCGGTGCCTCTGCGAAGTATCTGGGCTTGCCCTCTGAACAAGCCTACATGGGGCGTGGAGTCAGTGCTTGTGCGACCTGCGATGGGTTTTTCTACCGCGGCAAAAAGGTTGCCGTCATCGGGGGTGGAAATACGGCGGTCGAGGAAGCCTTGTATCTGTCCAAGATTGCCTCTGAGGTGGTGGTGGTCCACCGTCGTGACCAGTTGCGTGCCGAGGCGATTCTTCAGGATCGCTTGTTCGCCAGGGAAAAGGAGGGGGCCGTGCGCTTTCTCTGGCATCACGTGCTTACCGAAGTGCTCGGTGACGAGATGGGCGTGACCGGCATGCGGGTCCAGCACGTGGACAGTAAGGAAGAGCAGGATGTCGAGTTAGACGGCGTGTTTATTGCCATTGGGCACAGCCCGAACACCGAGCTGTTTGCCGGCCAGCTGGACATGAACAATGGCTACATCATAATCAACAGCGGTCTGAGTGGAAATGTAACGGCAACCAGTGTTCCAGGGGTATTCGCTGCTGGGGATGTTGCCGACCAGGTGTACCGGCAGGCGGTCACTTCCGCGGGCTTTGGTTGCATGGCAGCGCTCGACGCTGAGCAGTTTCTGGCGCATTAGCCGAGAAGGTGGCCTATGAATTTTGAACTTAATGAGGATCAGCTGGCATTTAAGCAGGCGGCTGCACAGTTTGCCGATAATGCATTAGCACCTTATGCAGCGCAGTGGGATCGGGAGGCGTATTTTCCTAAAAGCGCACTGCGAGCAGCAGGGGCGCTGGGCTTTATGGCCTTGTACACGCCCGAGAGAGATTCGGGCACCGGCCTGTGCCGGCTGGACTCAGCGCTGATCATTGAAGAACTTGCCCGCGGGTGCACGGCAACCGCAGCGTATATTTCCATTCACAATATGGCGTTGAATATGCTGGCAAGCTATGGCTCGGCGGCCGTCAAGGGTGAGTGGTGCGAGCCATTGGCATTGGGTGAAAAACTGGCTTCTTACTGCCTGACTGAGCCCGGTGCAGGTTCCGATGCGGCATCGCTGTGTACCAGGGCTGAGCGCCATGGAGATCACTTTTTGCTGAACGGCAGCAAAGTGTTTATTTCCGGTGCGGGTGAAACCGACCTGCTGATCGTGATGGCTCGTACCGGGGAGCAGGGCGCACGCGGAATTTCGGCCTTTGCGGTACCGGCACTGACAGAAGGCATTTCCTACGGCAAAAAGGAAGCCAAGATGGGCTGGAACTGTCAGCCTACAGCAACCATTTCATTTGACAATGTACTGGTATCGGCCGATCAAATGCTGGGTTCAAGCGGCCAGGGTTTTAAGATTGCGATGGAAGGACTGGATGGCGGCCGTTTGGGAATCGGGGCCTGTTCACTCGGTACTGCGCAGGCGGCTTTGGATACGAGCATCGCCTACGTCAAGGAACGACAGCAGTTCGGGCAGCCAATTGCCGACTTCCAGGTCACTCAGTTTAAGCTGGCGGATATGGCCACCGAACTGACCGCCGCGCGGCAATTACTGTATCTGGCCGCGGCCAAATATGACGCTGGTAAGCCGGATAAAACCAGTCACTGTGCAATGGCCAAACGCTATGCGACCGATATTGGCTTTCGAGTCTGCAATGAGGCCTTGCAGCTGCACGGCGGCTACGGATACATCAATGAGTATCCGCTCGAGCGCTATGTTCGCGATGTCCGAGTGCACCAGATTCTGGAAGGTACCAATGAAATCATGAGGACGATCATCGCGCGCCACCTGTTGGAGGAGTGATATGTTGAGCTGGGTATTGATTTCCATTGTCGTTCTAATGACTGGGCTGTGGTTGTTGCAGCGCATTCGCAAACCTGCACCCAAACTCGGCAGCGGCGGGAAGAGGCCCACACAGCGGGAACAACACCGCTGGCACGCGGTCAGGCTGCAAGCGGGAGAAAACTGCTGTGAGCCCATTCAGCACATGACGGAGAACATCTATCTGGCCGCTGAGGCGCCGCCCTTGCCATTACCCAGTTGCGATGTTGCCGTGTGTCACTGCCGCTACCAGCACTTTGACGACCGCCGTCAGGATATGCGGCGCGACCCTTACAATCAGTACACCCGGCTGGCGGCTGTGTACAGTGGCGAGGAGCGGCGCGGCAATCGCGGCCGTCGGCAATCCGATTGGCTGCCGGCGCGCTGATCTCACTGTCGGCAAATCTTACATATTTGCGTCCCGACATTTTCTTAAGGCCGGTAACTCATTGAATTAAAATAGAAAATAAAGTTGGCCCGGAGTTTGCTTTAAGTTAAGTAGAGCAACAAAAGCTGTAAACTCTTGGAGAACCAAATGAAATTCATGCTGAGCCTCGCTACTGTTCTGGTCCTGATTGTTCTGTCAGTTTTCTTCTACGGGCAGGGGTTTTCTCTGTACGATGCGCTGCGAAGTGTCGGTTTGCCCCCAGGGGCCCTGCCAATCATTGGCTTGTGCCTTATTGCGATTGCCAATACTCGCAAGCAGGCCCAGACCGAGCTGTAAAATTGCCTGGCGGCTATTCCTGTGGCCGGTGTGCTGATTGCACGCCGCTGCTTCAACCTTGTGCCGGGGTTGGTCACTCAACCAGTCCCGGCGACTGCCTGATCTGAACTTCCTTTCTGCTACGATTCTCATAGCGCTGCTCACATGCATGTTCAGGGCATGTTGCTGCCTGACCTCAGCGAAATATTTTCCGCAAATCGCCTGTTGTTGGCAGACTGGTTATATTTGCCTTGTACACTTCTCGTACAGCCGCTAACGTTGCTGGTATTGGGTTAATGAGGTTTACGATGGAACGTTACAGCAACTGGATAGTGCACCATCCCCGCTTGCTAATCGTCCTCTCTTTGCTGCTGGTTGCCGTTGCCGGTGCTGGCGTGCAGCACCTGCGGTTTAATCCCGATCTGCGCTCCTTGTACGACCAGGATCACCCATTGATGCTGGAATTGGACACCGTTGAGCAGGAGTTCAGCAAGCGTGAGAGTCTGGTTATCGTCATAGCCCCTAAGAGCACATCGGTTCTGGAGCCCAGAGTACTGGAGCTTATTCAGAAAATCACCGAAGACGCCTGGCGACTGCCGTATGCCAATCGGGTGGATTCTCTCAGCAATTTTCAACACACCACCGCCGATGGCGACGATCTGCTCATTCAGGACCTCGTACCGCAAGGCGAGGCCAACGAGGAGGCTGTCTTGCAGGCGGTTCGAACGGTCACTGCCCGGGAACCGACGGTCCAACGCGCCCTGATTTCGGATGATGCACGAGTGGCGGCGATTAACATCAGTTTTCTAGCGCCCACGCAAGCTGAGTTGATGCTTCACCTGTCGGACTTTGTCGGTCAAGCCAAGCAGATGCTGGATGAATACCAACAGCAATACCCGGATATAGAACTCAAATTAAGCGGCACCCACAGAATTAATAATGGTCTGCAGCAGCATGCCAAGCACGATACCAGCGTTCTGATTCCAGTCATGCTGATAGCGATGTTTGTTTTGCTCGTTATGCTGTTGCGCAGTCTGTATGCGGCGGTTTGTTGTGCGATCATTGTTGTTGCCACCGGTATTGCCACCATGGGTATTTTCGGTTGGCTGGGCCTGGAAACCGAGATCGTCAGTATTATCGCCCCGATTGTCATCATGACCCTCGCGGTTGCCGACGCTGTGCATTTGGTGGCGGGTGTGCAGCAGGGAAGGGCACTGCAGCTTGATCACTATGCGAGCTTGCGACATGCCCTGAAGATGAACCTAAAGCCAATATTTTTGACCTCGTTAACCACGGTGCTGGGCGTGATTACATTCAGTTTCACCGATTTTCCACCGCTACGAAAAATGGCCGTCATTATTGCCGTAGGCGTTACAGTAGCCTTTGTGCTGTCGGTAAGTCTGTTGCCCGCACTCCTGAGCTTGCGCCGCATTCCGGCCATGCGAAGCGGTATGTTCAGTAGTATGCTGGCGTCTCTCCGAGATTTTTGCCTGCGTCGACAAGGCTTGGTCATTGGGCTTACCCTGCTGCTCGCGGCGCTGTCGGCAGCACTTCTGCCTCACAATGAGTTAAATGAGTCGGCAAAGATTTTCTTTGAGGAAACCACCGAAGAACGGCAGACGGCAGACTTCGTGGAGGAGCATCTCAGCGGCATTGCCCCCAGCGATATTGCGATCTATGGTCGTGGCAGTGATGCTGTCTATGACCCTGAGTTCATGCGGGTGGTGGATGAGTTTGTGCAGTGGGTCGGGAGCCAACCCGGGGTTCGTCACGTTTCCAGTATCACGCATACACTCAAGCGGCTGAACAGGAGTCTGCATGGAGATGATCCGGCCTATTATCGCCTGCCCGAGCGCCGTGATCTTATTGCTCAGTACCTGTTGCTGTACGAGCTGTCTCTGCCAGCCGGGCTTGAACTAACGCACCAGTTGAATATTGACAAATCCGCCACACTGGTATCGATTACCCGAAGGACTGCGACTGCCGCCGCTGCAGTGACCCTGAAGCGTGACATTGCTGATTGGTTCGCCACACACGCACCGCATTTGCGGGTGGTTGTCACCGGGCTTAGCCAAACATCCAGCGAGTTGGCCTATAACTATTTGATCCCATCGATGTTGCAAGGCGGTATTATTGCGGTACTAACGGTTTCCATAGTGTTATTTATCGCGCTGGCCAGCGTTCGCCTGGGGTTGCTGGCAATGCTTGCTACCTGTCTGCCCATCATGATTGGCTACGGTCTCTGGGCGCTGTACAGCGGGGTCATGGGGTTCGCCATTGCCAGCGTCGCCGGTATCTGCCTGGGTGTCGTCGTGGATTTTTCCATACATTTTCTTAGTAAGTACAAATACAAGCTGCTCGAGTGCCATGATGTTGAGCAGTCGGTTCGCTTTGCTTATGACACAGTAGCGATTGCGATTTTGATTACAATGATCGTTCTTGCAAGCGGATTCTGGGTGCTGACCGGCTCCGAGATTGGCCTGAATTCAGACCTGGGGTTGCTGACCGGATGGGTGATTGTGTTGGCGGCTCTGGTGAACCTGCTGGCCGTACCAGCGTTTTTGGCGCGCTACGGCTCAGCCTATAAAGCGTAACAGCGGCTCAGCATTTCGCGTTGTGAGGCAAACGCAAACTGCGCCAGGGTCAATGTTTGCATGGGCAGCCAATTCACCGCGGCAACATCGTCCAGTGCTTTGACAGTCGGTTTGTTTTGGTAGGTGACTTCAAAAAACACATCCGTCGTGTCATAAATCACGCCACCATAAGGGTACACATTCACACCCGACATCAGGTAACGCATATCGCTGACTTCGATGTCTAGCTCTTCTTTGAGTTCGCGAATGACCGCCTGTTCCAGATTTTCGCCGGGGTCAACAAATCCACCGGGAAGATCGAGCTGACCTTTGGCAGGCTCACGGGCACGGGTGACCACCAGTATTTCCTCATCACAAATAATGGCCACGGCGACTGCACAGGCCGCATTGCGGAAAAACTGAAACTCGCATTGCTGGCATTGCAGTTTCTTGCGGCCTTGAGGAACAAAACGCTGTGCCCCGCATTTTGGGCAGTAAAGCATCTGCACCGCGCCAGCTGTTGATTTGTCGGCAGTCATTTCCAGAAACTACTGAGGACTGAGTGGCGCGCGCTCAGCCCTGGTCAAGCAATTCACGCAGGTTAATAACCGCTGAGTTGGCGCGTGACAGATACGAGGCGGTTACCAGGGAATGATTTGCCCACAGCCCAAAACCATTGCCATTGAGCACTATCGGGCTTTGGATGGGTTGCAAAGCGGCTTCCAATTCACGAATGATCTGACGCAGGCTAACCGACGCATTTTTGTCACCCAGCACCTGCTGGAAATCATGTTCGGCCGCGCGCAGAAAATGCAGGAGCGCCCAGGCCGAACCGCGGGCTTCATACAAGACGTCATCAATTTCCAGCCAAGGGGTTTTTACTTCAATATTGTCGGGTATTGGTGTGGAGTTTTCCGCTGCCCGTTCGCCCGCCAGGTCTGTGTTGACCCGGCTTTGCCCCACGCTTGCACTGAGACGTTGCGACAGGCTACCAAGGCGCTTTTCCACCACAGACAGCCATTCGCGGAGGTTGTCAGCCCGGGCGTAAAACTGTGCGTCCATGGCCGTGGTGCTGGCCAGGGCGTCGCGATACTTGATCAGAAAGTCAACGCCATCGGCGTATTTGCTTTCGCAGGACGGTAGAATCCACCACATATGGTCAGAATTGAACGCGGGTTCGGCCTTGGAAAGAAATTCGTTCTCTACCGACTGTGACTGGGAGCGACTGTAGTCATTGCGCAGCGCCTTGACCAGGTCGCGTAACTGAATCAGGGCGCCGTATTCCCAATTGGGCATGTTGTCGAGAATGATGAACGGTGGCAGCTTGTCGTTGCTGATAAACCCGCCAGGTTTGTAAAGCAGGGTTTCGGCCACCCGAACAGCGGTATCAGCGGTGGCGTAGCCCGCCGGGGCCGCCTTACCGTCTACCTCCCAGTTAACCCAGAAGATTTCCGGTTCGCGCGACACATACCAGCCGATGGCGCAGCCAATGAGTAACAGGATAACAAGGATGCTCAAGGCCCCGGCGCCCCGTCGTCCGCTGGACCCACGGTTGGATTGGCCCGCCCGAAAAGCCACAGTATCTTTTAATTCCTGCCAAAGCTCAGAAACTGCCATGCCCACGCCACCTGATTGCTGTTGATTGACCGCCACAGTATACCGTAAGCTTGTTGGCAATCGTCACACGGGCAAGCAGCGCATTACTAGCTGTAGGAGGAAACTTGCGTCGAGCATTCCGTTTTCTGCTGGTTATCAGCGTACTACTCGCCATACTGGCGTATGCTGGTAGCCAGGGAGGCCCGGTACAGCTGGCCGGGCTGCCATTGTTTGCTGCCGGCGTTTGTCTGGCCGTGCTGCTTCAATGGCTGGCGTTTGTGCCGGCCGCTTACTGGCAGACCGAGCGATACTACGATCTGGTTGGTGGCCTCAGTTATGTTGCTGTGGCGTTGTTCACCTGGTGCTTCTCTCCGGATCAAACTGCACCGCGCAACCTGGTACTTGTTGGCCTGATAACCATATGGGCGGTTCGGCTCAGCAGCTTCCTGTTTTTGCGAGCAATACAACAGGGTGGTGACGTGCGCTTCGACTCCATCAAAACCCGACCACTGCGCTTCTTTGTTTCCTGGACTTTGCAGGGCCTCTGGGTTGCCATGACGTCCTCAACGGCGATGGTGGCCCTCAGTAAGCCGGGCAGCGGCCAAGTGGACAGTTGGCTTTTACTCGGTGCTCTGATCTGGGTGATCGGGTTTGCTATTGAAGTGATCGCCGACGAACAGAAGCGCCGCTTTCGAAACAACCCAGCGAATCAGGACCGGTTTATTCAGAGCGGATTGTGGGCGGTTTGCCGGCACCCCAATTACCTCGGCGAAATCAGTCTTTGGGTTGGAATAGCGATTATTGCCGTACCGGCTTTGCAAGGACTGAATTATCTGACCTTGCTCAGCCCGGTATTCGTCTACCTGCTACTGACCCGAATCAGTGGCATTCCCCTGCTTGAGCAGCGCGGCCGACAACGTTGGGGGGACAACCCCGATTACCAGCGGTATCTGGCAAATACACCTCGATTGCTTCCCGGTCTCCGTCGCGACAAATAGCGCTCTGACAAGGCGGTCATTCGACGGACCGGCGGCAGTGCAAACATTGCGATTGGTCAAAAAATGATCTTTACTTAGATCGTTGAGCGCGCAATTGCGTACTCGGATAAGGTTAATCCAGCGGGGAGCAGTATGACCCAGGAAGTAAACGAAGTTCGTGATGAAATTCTGATGGCGATCGAAGAGGACCGTCTCGAATTGCCGGCCATGCCCGAAGTCGCCATGCAGGTGCGCAAGGTCGCATCCGATGATTCCGCCGATTGCAACACGCTCAGCAAGGTGATCGGTAGTGACTTGGCGGTCAGCACTCATATGTTGCGCGTGGCAAATTCTCCGCTGATGCGGCGCAGTGAAAACCGGCTGGCCGACCTGCGCCTGGCAGTTATGCAGATGGGTTTTCAAACCTCGGCTAATCTGGCAGTCGGAATCGCTGTTACCCATATGTTTTCCGCCGAAAACAAAGTAGTCGGCGAGCGCATGCGGGCAGCGTGCCGGCAGAGCACAGAAGTTGCGGGCTTGTGTCAGCTGATGTGCCGGTTCAGTACCTCATTGCAGCCCGAAATGGCCATGTTGGCCGGATTGGTACATAACATAGGGGTGCTCCCTGTGTTGAAATACGCGCAAAACAAACCAGGTTTGTTGAAGCAACCGGTATTTCTTGATATGGCGGTACATGCCCTGCACCCTGAACTCGGTGATCGAATTCTGGACGAATGGGATTTTGATGAAGAGATTCGCGATGTGCCTTCGGCTCATTTGCAGTTTTCCCGCGAAAAGCCTGCCGCTGACTACGCTGATATTGTGACGTTTGCGGTATTGCAGCTTGCAGAGGGAAGCAATTCGCCGCTAGCCCAGGTCGACCGTAGTGCTGTTGCTGCTTTTAGACGCCTGAACCTGGACGGCGCCAATGATGAGCTACACAGCGAAGCCATGCAGGAGCAAATGGCCAATTCGCGGGTGAGCCTGGGCTAGCCAGGACCTGAACGTTTCCGGAACTCACCTTCCCGATTAAAGACTTGGGTGTTTTCGCTGAAGCTGGCAAGATAGAGCCGATCGGTCAGCCACGGGAACATCAAAATGTTGCGCATATTACTCTGTGTTTTCGCAGTCGCGCTCGCTATTCGTCTGATTGCGCCCACTGTTATTGACCGGCAGATGAATCTGGTTCAGCCGCACGAGCCCTATCGAGTTAGCGCGCAAGCCAGGCAGCTTCACCAGCAACTGACTATTACCGACTGGCATGCAGACTCGCTGTTATGGAATCGGGATTTTATGCGCCTTCAACAAGCCGGCCACCTCGATTGGCCACGCGCGA
>JAUIHW010000025.1 GCA_030431775.1 Gammaproteobacteria bacterium | reverse complement strand
TTTTACCCGCGTGAGTCACCCGGCTACAGCTTGTGTGAAGCCGGCGAGCGGCGCCTGCATGATCAGGCTTTAATCCTGATCAAGCCCTATCGTTTAAGGAATAAGCCATGGCCTGGGATTTTCAAACTGACCCTCAATTCCAGCAGAAGCTGGATTGGGTGCGGCGTTTCGTTGACGAAGAGCTGATTCCGCTGGAGCCCATTATGGGCGACTTCAGTGCCGAGCAGTGGCGCGACGCGCAGGAACCCCTCAAGCAGCAGGTAAAAGACCAGGGGCTTTGGGCCTGCCATTTGGAAAAAGAACTGGGTGGCCAGGGCATGGGCCAGCTGCCGCTGGCACTGATGAACCTGATTACCGGGCGCTGCCCCTATGCGCAGGAGATCTTCGGCAATATGGCGCCGGATTCCGGTAATGCGGAGCTATTGGCCGAAGGCGGTACCGAGGCGCAAAAAGAAAAGTGGTTATGGCCTAATCTGCGCGGGGAGATCCGCAGTTCCTTTGCGATCACTGAGCCCTGGGTTGCCGGCACCGACCCCACCCAAATTCAATCCACTGCGGTCCTGGATGGCGACGAATGGGTGATCAACGGGCGCAAGTGGATGATCACCAATGCCTCGCGGTCCGACTTCATCATTTTTATGCTGGTGACCGACCCGGATGCTGAGTTGCACAGGCGCTGTTCCATGATTGTGGTGGAAAAAGGCACGCCCGGCATGGATATTTTTCGTGATATTCCCACCATGCATCACCCCAACTCCGAATACGGAGAGCACGGTAATCACGCGGAAATCATTCTCGACAATGTGCGAGTGCCCAAGGAAAACCTGATTGGTGAACGCGGTGGCGGTTTTATTCTGTCGCAGGTGAGGCTGGGCCCCGGGCGCATCCACCACGCCACCCGCTGGATTGGCGAGGCAGAGCGGGCCTACGACATGCTGTGTGAACGCACCTTGTCGCGCGCCTCCTTCGGTAAAGCGTACGCCAAGCACGGCATGGTTCAGGAGTACATCGCCGACTCGCGCATTGAACTGGAGACTGCCAAGCTGCTGACGCTGAAAGCCGCCTGGACCATGGATCAGCTCGGGCACCTGGGGGCGCGCTCTGAAATCGCGATGGCCAAGGTTTATAACGCCAAAGTACTGTATCAGGTGATAGACCGCGCTCTGCAGGTACACGGCTCGCTGGGCTACAGCTGTGACATGCCGCTGGAAATGATGTACCGCTCAGCGCGCATGGCGCCGCTGGTGGATGGTGCCAACGAAGTGCATAAAATTTCCATCGCTCGCGCTGAGCTGAAGCGTTATGAGGCGGTGGAAGGCTGGCCCAGTGAACACATTCCCAGTCGCCGCGAAGCCGCTTTGCAACGCTTCGCCCATTTACTTGATACCGCGAGCTGAGCAATGGCCGAAGAGCTGGACTTTGATATCGCCAGCCTACAGCAGTGGCTGGGGGAGGTCACCGGTGAGGTGCTTCCGCTGCAGGCCTCTACTATGCGCGGCGGCGGTTCTTGCGAAATGTTTGCTTTGCAGCGGGGTGATGAGAGCTGGGTAATCCGCCGTGCCCCGGCCAGCGCCGTATCGGATACGGCACACAACGTGGTACGTGAATACCAGGTGATTTCAGCCTTGCAGGGCAGTTCGGTGCGTGTGCCTGAATTGCTGGCCGTTTGCGATGACGCGGCCATCATTGGTGCACCGTTCTATATAATGCGCTACGTGGACGGCGAAGTGATCCGTCGCCACTTACCACAGGCTTACCTGGACGCCCCCAATACCCAGCCCAGTATTGGCATCGAGTTGATCGATGCTCTGGTGGAGTTACACGCCTTCGACTGGCGCGGTACCGACATCGAAAAGCTTGCCAGACCTGAGCACTTTCTGGAACGCCAGGTGGACCGCTGGATGAACCAACTGGCCGGCTACCGCGACCGTGAACTGCCAGGTGTAGACAATGTGGCCAAATGGCTGGCCGATAACCGACCGGGGGACACAGGCCTCACCGTCATGCATGGCGACTACAAAGTCGATAATGCTATTTTCAGCCGCGACCTGCCGCCGCGCATACTCACCCTGGTTGACTTTGAAATGACTACCGTCGGCGCCCCGCTGATTGACCTTGCCTGGGCCATGATCTTCTGGCCGGAAGACGGCAACCTCATTGCCATTGCCGCACCCGGCTCAAAAGGAGGAATGGATGCCGATTACTGCCAGACCCCTGACACTTTGCTTGCCCGCTACGCCGAACACACCGGCTGCGATATGAGCAGCTTCCAGTGGTACCAGGCCTTCGCCGCGTGGAAGCTGGGCATTGTGCTGGAGGGCTCGTACGCGAAGTATCGAAAAGGCGAGTCGAAAAACCCCAATCATGAATTTTTTGGGTTTCTGGTGGATCAATTGATGGAGCGGGCAGTTCGTTTTGCGGTGTAAATGGTCACGATGAATTAGGGTTCTACAAAGCGGTGCCACCATCCGCGTAGAATTGGGCATTGGCTTGCGAGACACGCCGTAAACCCATCCCTGGGGGCTTGTCTTCGACATCCCTGTCTCAGACAGTCTCGCAAGCCAATGCCCGATTCTACACTTGGTGACAGAGTATTTGGAAACAAGCAATGCAAGATAATTTATTCAACGTCAGAAATAAAGTAGTGTTCATCACCGGCGGCAGCCGTGGCCTTGGCAAGGCCATGGCGATGGAATTTGCGCAACGCGGCGCCAAAGTGGTTGTTGCCAGCCGCAAACTGGACGAATGCGAGAAAGTTGCTGATGTTATCCGCAATGCTGGAGGCGATGCATTGGCCATTGCCTGCCATGTTGGCCAGTGGGACTCCCTGGATGGGGTGGTCAATCAGATAGTGGAGCACTATGGAAGAATCGATGTGCTTATTAACAACGCCGGCATGTCTCCGGTTGCTCCTTCCTTACTGGAAACCAGCGAAGCCCTGTTTAACAAAATCATTGATGTGAACCTGAAAGGCCCAACCCGACTGACCGCACTCGTGGGCAGCCATATGGCCGAGCATGGCGGCGGTAGCATTATCAATATCAGCTCAATCGCCTCGCTCAAGCCATCCCCTCTAACTACAACTTACAGCGCCGCCAAGGCCGGATTGAACGCCTTGACGGTAGCGTCGGCCCAGGAATACGCCAGCGGTAAGGTGCGGGTGAACTGCATTGTATGCGGTACGTTCGACACCGATGCCGCAGCGGGCTTTGTGCGCAATGAAGAACTCTTGCCGCATGTGATTGAACCAATTGCCTTAAAGCGAGTAGGCGAGCCGGCTGAGGTGGTGGGTGCGGCTTTATATTTCGCCTCTGAAGCATCCAGTTACACCACCGGTACCTGTGTCACAATTGACGGTGGAGTGCGGCCATAACCTGAACCAGCGATTCAAACCGCTGTCAGTTATTCGGCGCTCCTTGCTCGATCCAGCGACGCAATGTGTCGGCGAGCTCCGGCGTCATTCCAGTACCCAATGGCATAAACCAGCCGCTGCCGCCGGCCTGCAAATGGCGGTTAATACCTTTCAAGTACAGATAACTCTGTTCGGGCTTGCCGGGCTCAATGCGCTTCATGCCCGGCAGTTGCAATGAGGGTACGCCCACCAGCGCTACGTAAGTGCTGGCTTCATCGATTACCAGCCCGCCATGCGGGTCGTAAGCCTGGTGGCAGGTGGCACACTCGTAAACAAAGTGCGGTAGCAGGTCGTCTTTGAAGCTGACTTCTTCGCTGGCCAGGCTTATACCGCTAATAAACAAAGTTAGAAATATTGTGCCGCAGCGCGCCAGAAACTCATTGCTCATGAGGCTTTTTCCTGCTCCGCCGCTGCGCGCTCACCTGCTATCCGGCCAAAGGTTAGGGCGGTGCCAATCGTAGTACCGCCACCCCAGTAGGCATTACCTGCAGGGCTGGCAATGCAGTTGCCAGCCCCATACAGGCCGGCAATAGGCTGTTCGTCGTAGCCCAGTATCTGCGCCTGATGATTGATCAGCGGCCCTCCATTGGTGCCCAGGCAGCCGGGTAACAGAATAATCGCGTAGTAAGGCCCTGTCGCTTGCAGAGGGTACATCGTTGAATTGCTCTGCGGGTGCTGTTGCGGCCAGCGGGGGTGTGGAGGGCGTGCCTGCATATTGTGCCAGGCTTTGTCATAAGCGAACTCGCCGCGTTGAAAATCTTCATCAACACCTTTGCGTGCCATTGCATTGAAACGAACGAAACTTTGCTGCAGGTTTTCATTGAACTGCTCAGCGAGCTGAACATTGCCGACATGTGCCGAATATTTCTTGAGCCGGTTGCGGATTGCAGCGGAGAGGCCTTCCAGCGTGTCCCCTCTAATCACATAGTCGCTGGCCGTTGGCTCTGGCGGTAAAGGATAGGAGCCACCATAGATTTCGGCGCAGCGTTGGTCATAGATCATGAAAGTGACCAGATTCGGGTATTCGCAACGGTTAGCGTCGTAGTTCATCAGTGCCCTGGTACGATCATTATAGTTACGCTTCTCATTCACACAGCGCTTGCCGTACTTGTTCACAATAAACATGCTGTCGCCGATCGGCCAAAACACGGCTGCCGGTGTGGAGCGGTAGTTAACGCTGTCTTCCAATACAATCTGTGCCCGCCATGCACCGCTGAGGTTGCCGAGCTGGGCACCCGCTGACCCGGCAATGCGGATGAAATCTCCAGTATTGGATGGTGCGCCGCAACCACCCATGGTTGGAACCATCTGGTATTGTTGCAGCATTGACGGGTTGGCTGTGTAGCAACCGGTTCCGAACACCACGGCGCGGCGCGCGCGAATATTGATGGTCTGGCCACTGGAATTCTGTGCGGCGACCCCAATGACCTCACCCCGGTCGTTTAGGTGCAGCTGTTTTGCACTGGTGGCCATTTGTATGGGAATGCGGCGTTTTTCTATTGCGCGGCGAAACTGTTCGGCGGCATAGCGGCCCATCTCCATGCTGCCTTCGGAATTGATGGGCATGAGACTGCGCCCCACAATGGCTTTGTTGTAGGGAGAATTGTCGTTGTAATCCACCGCGGCAATTTGCTGCATGCCAAGCCTGGCAATTGCAAAGTTCAACACATCCCAATCCGCGATGGCGTTCAGAGTGGGCGATGCCTGTTCGTAAAATGTGTCCAATAGTTGATAGAGACGAAGTGGTAACCCCAGCGTATTGCTGGCGGGATCAAATAACTGAGGATAGCTTTGCTCAGCCATGTAGCGCAAACAATCTGTCTTTGGGTCTTGATAACCTTGTGCTCGCATATGGCGGTTGTTAGGAATCCAGATGTGAAAGCCGGATTTCGCCGAGGTGCCTCCCCAGACTGAGTTCTTCTCAATCAGCAGCACTCTGGCACCACGTTCGTGTGCGGCAAGGGCGGCCATGCTGCCTGCTGCTCCAGAACCGCATACCAGCACATCGGTGTTGCTGTGCCAGTTGATGCTGCTGTGGCGGCTCTCTGTCGCAGCACTGAATGAAGACAGACCCAACAGCCCGGCACCGCCCGTTTTCAATAAACGGCGACGATTCATTGTATTCTTTGCCAACGGTGCTTACTGCCTAATTGCTTTTGTCGTAGACCTTGCGTTCTTTCAGGCTCTCCGGAACCTGATCAAGTGGCACCAGAAACTGCGCGTACCACTGGCGCAGCCGGGTTACCGGGCCATCACCGTCGCACAGAATCGGGTTGTCGATGGCGACTTTGTCTTTCCAGATCATCAGGTCGGCCTGTACACCGCGCTCGCCTTCGTCAATTTTGCTGTTCACGAAGTCAATCTGCGCAAGTATGTTGCCTTCCAGCCCCGGCGGAATCGGGTATTTGAACCCGGCCAGAAATTCAAAGCTTTCCATGCCGGTGGGTACGTTCATCACCAGCGACATCATTTTGGTTTCCACACCATCCGGCAGGGTGATGTGCATCTCATGAATCATATAGCCGGGGCCGAAGTACTGGGCTTTTGAATCGATGGTTCCAAGTTCCGAGTTCCCCTGCATCAGCTGGGTGTACATATGGCCCTCGCAGATATTGGAGAAGTGCGTGATGTTGCCTGTGCCGTGTACAGGGCCGAAGTGAGCCTTGTCGGCCATGTTGTCGATCAGCTCGCGGGCATTGTTCTGCACATCGAAACGGCGGATTACCCACGGTGTCCAGCCGTCTTCCTGTACCTGCGGGTTGGGCGGTATGCGCTGCTCTTCGATGGGTTCGCCGCCATCCGGGTCGTACCACATGTACACCAGTTGGTTTTCCTCCATAACCGGCCAGGAACGGATGCGGGCTTTCTCCGGAATTTTCTTGGCATAGGGAATGTCATTGCAGACGCCATCCGGCCCCCAGCTCCAGGCGTGAAACGGGCAGATCACCGAGTCGCCATTGACCAGGGAGCCTTCACCGGCCAGGTTAGCTCCCATGTGCGGACAGTAAGCGTCGAGCAAATGCACGGCGCCGCTGTTTTCGCCCCGGTAGGCCACCAGTGAAGTGCCGAAGTAGTCCAGCTTTCTGGGGGTAGTGGTGAATTCGTAGTCGGCGCCAATACAGAACCAGCCGCGCGGGTAGCGGGTGGGTAAGGTGGATTGGATGACATACGGTTCAACGGCGGCGGTGGCCATGCTGCGCTCCCTGTTCGTTGTTCTACTCGGGTTCAGCGTACCTTTTTGCGTGGGTAAATCAATTAAGCTTAGGACAGGTGGTGTTGCCTTGCGGCCATAGCATTTGAGGCACCATTCGGCTTTGGCTCGGGGTTCACGCCAGAGGTGTCGCCAGGCCGTTCGCTGCGTGAACCTGGCCGCTCCGCGGTTCCCTCCATCACAAAAGTAGCCTCGCAATGGCGAGTCTATTTTGCTCCTTCGGCCTGGTTCTTTTATCTTCGCGAAAGCCCTGGCGACACCTCTGGCTCGCATCGGTGGCAAAGCAATATGTGGCCAGACTGCATTATAATGGCCACATTCTGTTGGTCTGATTACAGGTTGAAGCCATGTTTGCCCGAAAGTACGTCTCCTGCGGTTTGTTGTTTGTCTCGCTGGTTTTTAGCTCATTGTCTATAGCAGAGCAGGATCCTTCGGCCTATCTTGAGGCCATTCCGGTGCCTGCGGCGGTGGAGGAAACCGAGCTTAAGGCGGATACGCAGGGCACGATCTGGTTTGATTCGCGCAGCCCTTTTGATTTTGACGTGCTGCTGAACCATTACAAAAAGCTGCCGGTGACCTCTACGGTGGGTCATTTGTATTTGCCGGAATCGGCTTCTGCAAGAGCACCCGCGCCGGCAATGGTGCTGTTGCCTGGCAGCGGCGGCGTGAAGCTTGGCCGACAAATGCTGTACGCTGATCTGTTGGTGAACAATGGCTATGCGGTGCTGGTGGTCGACTATTACGAATCGCGCAGCATCGACGATGACAAGATTCCCTACCCGGTGATGGTGACCAATGTGACGGAGTTTGATGTGGTGACCGACGCCTACAGCGCGTTGAAAGCACTGAACCGTCACCCGGCTATTGATGAAACGCGTATTGGCGTGATGGGCTTTTCCTACGGTGGTATGGCCACTCGCCTGGCACTGGACAGCCGCCTCAAAAAACTGCTTGCGCCGCGGGTGCCCGCCTTTGCGCTGCACGTAGACTTCTACGGGCCGTGCTTCCAGGATTTTAATATCGAAGCCACAACGGGCGCGCCATTGCTGACCTTGCGCGGCGCGCTGGACGCCAGCAATGAACTGGTGGCCTGCACCATCGAGGAAGAACGCTTGCGAGCCGCCGGTAGCGAAGTCGGTTCCAGAATTTACGCCACGGCCGGGCATTCCTGGGGCAACCTCGGCCCCCTTAAAGACACCGGAACAAGCTATGTTCGCGGCTGTGAGATGGTGTTTGACGAGCGGGGTTTTCCTTCAGTAAACGATGCGCAGCTGATAGCGGAAAACACCCCCATCGACCGAGCGACCCGCTACAGGATGCGCATGGAGAGTGGCCGGTTTTTTGAGGGTTGCGTCAAGATCGGTTATCTGGTTGGGCGGCATCAGGCGGTGTATGAAGCAACTAATGCGGAATTGCTTGATTTTCTGTCGGAGAAAATGCAGTAAACGCCCTCTCGGATATTGTGCTCGCTTGGCCTTACCGCAAACAGGCCGTTGGGTGGCGGGGCGCTTTCTGGGAGGTAAAAAAAGCAGGCCGAAGGAATAAAAATGCCTTTTCTGGAAAAGGCATTTTTATGATGGAGGGAACCCCGGAGGGGCCGTGCCACGAGCAGAAAGCGCCCCGCCATCCAACGGCCCGCTACGAAGCGCGATACATGAACCCCAACGCACAGACCGCAGGTTTATTGCAAACGCCGCGCATGCTGATTCCCGACAAAGTCCGAAAACCCCTGCGGCATCAACCGACACAAAATATCCATCACATGCGCATCCATACCCACCAGCAAGCGTTTGCGGTTTTTAAGCATCCCCTTGATGATGACCGACGCGGCTTTGTCAGGGCTGGTGTTGGCCATACGATCAAACGCGTCAATACGCTGCTTGATGGAATCGTCAGTCGTGTCGCGCTCGGAAAACCGGGCGTTGCGCACGATGTTGGTGCGAATGCCGCCGGGGTGGACTGAGGTGACCTTAACCGGCGTGTCTTTCAGCTCCTGAATCAAAGTTTGGTTCAGTGCTTTGACGGCGTGCTTGGCGCAGTTGTAAGGGCCGTTTCTGGGAAACGGAAAAAAGCCATTCACACTGGAAATGTTGACAATGTGGGCGTCCGGGCGTTGCTTCAAATAAGGCAGGAAGGCTTTGCTGCCGTACAGCACGCCATAAAACACGATATCAAACACCCAGTTGAAGTCTTCATAGCTGAAGTCTTCGATGGTGTTCATAGAGGCAACGCCCGCATTGTTGATGATGCAATCGACATGCCCATGCTGCTGCACTACGTCATTTGCCCATTGGTAAACCTGCTCGCGGCTGGCCACGTCGACTTTGTGAGTGCTTACCTTGCCGGCAGGTCCTAACAGATTAACCGTATCTTCAAGGCTTTGTTCATCCCAGTCCGCCAGGGCCAGGTGACAACCGTACCCGGCCAGCTGTCTGGCCAGGCTGCGGCCAATTCCAGAGGCGGCGCCCGTAATGGCAACGACTTTTCCTGGTAGGTTTTGCATAGGTATCGGCCCGCATGGTTAGTCTTCAGGTGAATCTTCGAAGTCTACACCGAATACGCGCCTGCAAACATCAGGCAAAAGTTTCACCTTTGGCCGCCATGTCCTTCAGCAGCTGCGGTGGCTGGAAAGCCTCGCCATAGCGCTCGGCCAGCTCCTCGGCCCGGGCGGTGAATGCCGCCACGCCTCGTGCGTTAATGGCCTGAAACACGCCGCCGGTGTGCGGCGGAAACCCAATACCCATGATGGAGCCAATATTGCCATCCGGTACGCTGTTAATGATGCCTTCTTCCATGGCGCGCGCCGCTTCCAGGCTCGGTGACATCATCAGCCGGTCCTTGATGTCTTCATAGGGAATGTCTATGTAGCCGTTTGGCGCGAAGGCGTCTTTAAGTCCGGGCCACATGTGCTTTTCTCCGTCTTCCGGGTAGTCAAAATAGCCGCCGCCTTCATTCTTGCCGCAGCGTTTGAACTCATTGACCATGCGGTCCAGGATGATGGAGGCGCCATTCGGCTCCCAGGTTTCGCCGCGGGCTTCCACATCGGCTTTGGCCTGCTGGCCGTTTTTGTAGGCCATGGCCAGACTCATTTCGTCCATGATGGCCAGGGGGCCAATCGGCGAGCCATTGTCGCGCGCGGCAGATTCGATCAGTACCGGGTTTACGCCTTCGTACAGCATTTCGCTGCTTTGGGAGATAAACTGGCCGATCACGCGGGTGGTGAAAAAGCCTGGCCCGTCGTTGACCACAATCGGGGTTTTGCCCAATTGCTGTGCCAGGTCGAAGGCCAGAGCGGTGGTTTCATCAGAAGTGTCGGCGCCGCGGATTATCTCCACAAGAGGCATTTTTTCGGCCGGGCTGAAAAAGTGCATGCCGATGAAATTTGCCGGCCGGGAAGACGCTTCTGCCAGCTCGGTAATAGGCAAGGCCGAGGTGTTAGAAGCAAACACCAGGCTGTCAGCGGCAACAGCCTCCGTATCGCGGGTTACGCTGGCTTTTACCTGGCGGTCTTCAAACACCGCTTCAATCACTACGTCGCAGTCCGCCAGGTCGGCGTAGTCAGCGCTTGGCTTAATGCGCGCCAGGTACTCCCTGGCCTGCTCCTCGCTAACGCGGCGGTTTTTCTCATAGGATTTCACCGCGTATTGCTTGCCCTTGTCGGCGTTTTCCTGGCTGATGTCTTTCAGGACAACGTCGATGCCTTTTTGTGCGGCCACCGTTGCAATGCCGGCGCCCATCTGGCCGGCACCGAGCAGCCCCAGTTTGTTCACCGTTCGCCTTGCCACGCCTGCCGGGCGGCTGGCACCACGGTTCAGCGCTTCCATTTGCACAAAAAACGCGGTCATCATGTTGCGTGCGGTTTGATCCAGCAACAGCGACAGAAAGTAGCGCCCTTCAATCTTCTGGGCGGTGTCAAAGTCCACACGTGCTGAATCGAACACGCAGGCAAAAATAGCCTGCTGTGCCGGCATAAGCCCCTTGGTCTGGGCCATGACATTGGACGGCCCGAAAAAGCTCAGGCCCTGGTTGGCGTCATCTTCCGGCCCGCCGCCAGGCATTTGATAGTCCGCCTGGTCCCAGGGTTGCACCGTTTCCGGGTTGTCGCGCAGCCATTGCTTGGCCGCTGTTTCCATGGCTTCTTCGCTGTCGGCCATTGCGTGGATCAGGCCTTTCTCCAGCGCTTTTTCAGCTTTCAGGCGTTTGCCCTGGCTGATCAAAGCAATGGCTTCCTGCAGACCGACCAGGCGGGTCATGCGTACCACACCGCCGGCGCCCGGCATCAGGCCGATCTGGGCTTCCGGCAGGCCAATCGCAACGCCGGGCAGAGCAATGCGGTAATGACAGGACAAGGCAATTTCAAAACCGCCGCCCAGTGCCGGGCCATTAATGCCCACGGCCACCGGCACGCCCAGAGTTTCCAGGGTACGAAGCTTGGCTTTGCCGTCCATTAAGGCGTTGTACATCTCGGTTTTACGCTCGATGTCGGGGTTCAGGTCCATGGTTAGCATTTCTTTGATGTCGCCGCCGGCGAAGAACTGCCCCGGCTTGCCGCTCTTCACATACACACCAGTGACGCCACCGTCAGCAATCATGGCCTGCAGGTCGGCGATTGCCTGCTCCATCGCGGCTTCGTATTCGCTGCCCATGGTGTTAACGCTCTGACCCTCCTGGTCAAAGATCAAATCGACAATGCCGTCGTCATTTTTGTTCAAACTAATGTATGACATGCTTAATTCCTCCGGCTCAAACGCGTTCAATGATGGTGGCGATACCAATGCCGCCGCCGGCACACAAGGTGCACAAGCCGCGTTTCAGGTCGCGGCGTTCCAGCTCATCGAGCAGGGTGCCGAGAATCATCGCGCCGGTCGCTCCGATCGGGTGACCCATGGCGATTGCTCCACCGTTGACATTGATTTTCTCGTCCGGAATATTGAACTGCCGCTGGTAACGCAGCACTACGGCAGCAAAGGCCTCGTTCAGTTCAAACAGGTCGATGTCGTCCACGCTCAGGCCGGCTTTGCGCAGGGCTTTTTCTGACGCCGGGCCGGGGCCGGCCAGCATGATGGTGGGCTCGGTGCCAACCAGCGCGGTAGACACTATGCGCGCTCTGGGCTCCACACCGATGTCTTTGGCTATGGTTTCATTGCCGATCATCACCAGCGAGGCACCATCCACGATACCAGAGCTGTTGCCCGGTGTGTGCACGTTGCGAATATGCTCCAGCTGCGGGTACTTAAGTTTGGCCACCGCACCGTGACCGAAGTCGTTAAACATTTTAAAGGAGGGCTGCAGCTTGGCCAGGTCTTCGGCTTTGGTGTCCGGACGGATCAGCTCGTCATGGTCGAGGATGGTTACGCCGTTCATATCCACCACCGGAACGATGGATTTGAAATAGCCATTGTCGCGCGCCTGCGCAGCTCGCTGTTGCGACATCAGTGCATACGCGTCCAGTTCTTCGCGGCTGATGCCATCCAATGTGGCCAGCATGTCGGCACCAAGCCCCTGAGAAATAAAACCGGTCTTCATATTGACCCAGGGGTCGCCCTGCGAGCCACCGGAAGCCCCCATGCCCAAACGGGACATGGATTCCAAACCGCCGGCACACACCAGATCTTCAAAACCGGAGGCCACCTTTGCAGCGGCCAGATTGACGGCGTCCAGCCCGCCCGCGCAGTAGCGGTGCAGTTGCGCACCGGTGGTCACGTCATCCCAACTGGAATAGATCAGCGCGCTCTTGGCGATGTCCTGGCCCTGCTCTTTGACCGGCTCGCCGGTGGCGATAATGACATCTTCCACCTTGGTGGTGTCCAGCTGGTGGCGCTCTTTCATGGCTTCCAGCAGGTTAGCCAGCAGATCAATGGGTTTCACCTCGTACAGGCTGCCCCCTTGTTTACCCTTGCCACGGGGTGTGCGTATGGCGTCGAGTATGTAGGCGTCGGTCATATCGGATTTCGTCGAGAGTTGAAAACGGGCAATCATAGGGTAATTTGCGCCAGTGTGGATGACAGCAAGTACAGCTTTGGTGTCCCCTTTCTGCCACTAAACTAAGTGACCCGGCAACTTAAAATAAATAGTTGCAACTATAAATAATACTCTGTATGGTTACGACATCGAATGTTTGGATCGGAGTTTCCCATGCCTGCTTACAGCCGCGAAGAAATGGAAGAAATGGTCAACCGCTGGTTGGCCGTGAATGATAAAGCCGAGCGCGAAGGCGACTGGCGCCAGTTGGCAGATTTTTTTGCCGAAGACATCAAGTACGGTTGGGAAACCCCGAATGGCAAGTACGAGTTTAATGACCGCGAAACCGTGCGTGAAACCTGCGTGGGTGCGGCGATGGACCCATACCAGGGCTGGACCTATCCTTACGACAAGATAGTAATCGACGAGCACAAAGGCGAAGTGTTCGCCACCTGGTGGCAGACCCCGCCCGGCGCGCCAAAACGTGAAGACGGCTCAGAGATGAAGGTGATCGGTGCGTCCTGGTTCAAGTACGGCGGCAATTACCAGTGGGCGGAGCAGATGGACATGTACGACTACACGAATATCACTAACTTGATCAAAGAGTGCGTAGAGAAAGGTATATTGAAGGAAATGCCCTTGATGTCTTCGCAGCAGGTCTAGGGCGCTCCCGAAACACCTCTGAACTGACGCCGGCGGAGATAGCGGTTCGGTTTTGCGTTTGAGATGCTGGCCGTCTAAACGCGCTATCATAGGCTAAAACCAAACCTTCCGCCGCCTATGGATTTCCCCTGTCTCTCAGCGCCAAAAAAAATTGGCGCTATGACTCTGCGCAACCGTATGGTCATGTCGCCGATGACCACGGCGTATTGCAATGCGGACCAAACCCCCAGTGAACGCCTGATGCGATTCTTCGAAGCGCGTGCGGAAGGGGGCGTGGGGCTGATTATTACCGAGCTGGTGACCACGGATGTGGTTCATCGCTATATGCATCGCTCGATGACGCTTGGGGAAGACCGCTACATTCCATTCCACGAGCAGCTTACCAGCCGCGTTCACAGCTACGGCGCCAAAGTGATTCCGCAGTTGAGCCATACCGGGCCGGAAAGCGTCGCACCTATGTTTGGTGGTCCACAACCGCTGGGGCCATCCGTTAGCGTGGCGCCAGTGTGGGGCTGGGCCAGCCGCGAGCTTGGGACGGAGGAGCTGCCGGCGATTATTCAGCAGTATGCGGACGCGGCCTACCGTGCTCAGCAAGCGGGTTACGATGGCATCGAGCTGCATGCGGCGCACTGCTATAACCTGTTGGGGTCTTTTTTGTCACCGCAGCGCAACAAACGGACTGATGATTATTCGGCCTTTCGGGCGGAAACCCGCACGCGTCTGATTGCAGAAGTGCTCGGTGCCATAAAACTGCGCACCGGCTCAGACTTTCCCGTTGTGTTGAGTATATCCGGCTTTGAGCGCGTGCCGGGTGGACGGGCCATTGACGATACACAGCGCCTGGCACCGGAGCTGGTGGCAGCCGGTGTGGATGCCTTTCGGGTCAGTGGCGGAATATCGGATTCGCTGGTGACCATGATGGTGGGCCGTTCGGAACTCGGTGATGCGCACAATATTGCCCAAGCCGAAGCGATCAAGCATGTGGTCGATGTGCCGGTGATTGTTGTTGGCCGCTTGCACGACCCGGAAGTCGCCGAGCAGGTGCTGGCGGATGGCCGCGCGGACCTGGTGGCCATGGCGCGGCCATTGCTGGCAGACCCTGAACTGCCCAATAAGATCAGCACTGGACGTGTTAAGCAGTTGCGCCGCTGTATTTCCTGCCAGCACTGTATTGATTCCATGCAGATGCACGACAACCTCGCGTGCGCGGTTAATCCGTTTGCCGGGCGCGAATACGAACTGCAGTTGCAACGGGGTACCAAGAAACTGGCCATTATCGGCGGCGGCACGGCCGGCCTGCAGGCCGCCTGCCTGGCCGCGGACCAGGGTCATCAGGTGGTATTGTTCGAGCAGCACAAACGCCTGGGAGGCTCCCTTAACCTGGCGGCCACCGTACACTCCGATAATGAACGCCTGTTAAGCTGGCTGCTTGACGAAGTGCGGCGCCTTAAGATTGAGCTGCGCCTGGGCGTGAGGGCTGGTCCAATCGAGGTGCAAAAAGAGCAAGCAGACGCAGTACTTGTGGCGACTGGCGCTGGCCTGCGCACGCCGGATATACCAGGTATGGACCAGGCGCATGTGCTGACCGGTTCCAGCCTGCGGCAGATGCTGGGTTTCGCTACCGGCTCAGCGGAGCAGAGTGTGCAATTGCGCTGGCCGCTGAATTGGCTGGCGAAGTTTGCGGCAGTGAACCAGAAATTTCTGACCCCCAAACGATTGCGCAGTTGGAGCCGTTACTGGCTGCCGATGATTGGCCGGCGCGTGGTGATTATTGGGGCTGATGTGGTTGCGGTAGAGCTGGCCGAGTTTCTTGCCCGACGCGGCCGACGCGTGCATCTGCTGGATGAGCAGCACCGGATTGCTCCGGAGCTTGGCAAAAAACGCCGCCATGAACACATGGGGCGCCTGGACGAACTTCGGGTGACGGTGAACACCGGTGTTCTTGTGGAGCGTATCGATGCCGATGCTGTAATAGTGCGGAGCGACCAGCATGAACATCGCATTCCATGCAATAGCGTCATCATCGCCGGCAGGCCAGAGCCGGCTCCTGAACTGGCAAAGGAACTGCAACAAGCCGGCTTTACTGTGCACTGTATTGGTGACAGCCTGGCACCGGGTTTGATTGCCGGCGCTGCAAAAACTGCCGCCGAGGCGCTTGCCCAACTAGGCGCTGAAGCCTGATGATAGTTGTATGTTCCCACTTGCTGAGGTGCTTAATGCGATTTTTATTATTACTGGCTGCTTGTCTAATGCTACCGCTTTCGGCGGCTTCAAAGCCCGATGAATTACAAGCGGCTTACCAGCAGCTGCTTGACACATTGCAACAATCTGAGCAGGTCATCCGGCAGTCCCCGTCCTTTCAATCCGAGGCTGAGCAAGTGGGTGCTTATCGTCATTTATTGCGTTCCTTCATGAAAGGCATCGAAGCGGGAGTGTTGCAGGATGCAGACTTTCCGTATTTTCGTATTCTGGATTTCTGGTTGCGCGAAGGCGGTGATAATCCGGACCAGCGCTACGCTTTCTCGCCTATTGTGGGTGGGGAAAGCTATCGGGTGTGGGGTAAGCTTGGTTCGGCTGTGCGCATGGAGCTACAGATTTACTCCGGCCGGCCCTGGGATGGCTCAGGGCGCTCCACGGGTTTTATGTCCTTTGAAGACATTGAGTTTGCCGCCGACGGCAGTTTTGAAATCTGGGTAAGCGCTAACGAGCAAAAAGGTAACTGGCTGAAAAACCCCGCCGATGCGACCACCTTATTTGCGCGCCACATCTATGCCGACTGGAACGACGAAGCCACCGGTGAGATCCATATTGATCGGGTGGGTTATGAGGGCAAACGCAAACCACCGGAGTCGAAGGCTGAGCTGGCCGCCCGCATTCGTGCGGCGGCTGACATGTTTGCGACCACAGCCAAAACCTGGCCACAGTTCGTGCACAAGCGCTTCCTGCAGGCGCGACCGGTTAACACGGTGCTACCGCCTTACGACACTTACAGCCAGGGCGGGGCGAAAGGGCGTTGGATGAGCGCTGGACATTTTGAGCTGACGGATGAGCAGGCACTGGTGATTCGAATTCCGGATACCAGTGCCCAGTATCAAGCCATACAATTGGCCGACCTATGGTTTGCCTCGCTGGACCACGACAACCTGACTTCCAGCCTGAATGCCGCGCAATCACGCTTAGCACCCGATGGTGCCTACTATTATGTGATCAGTCTTCGTGATCCAGGCTATAAAAACTGGTTAGATCCCGGCGCCTTGCGGCGTGGTGTGTTTCTGTTACGCTGGGATGGTATGCTCGGCGAGATACCCAAAGACCAGTACCCAAGTGCGCAATTGCTGTCCATTAAGGACTTGCCTCAGCACATACCGGAATTCAGCGTGACCACGCCCGGCCAGCGTGAGCATACGCGCGCGCAGCGCCGGCGGCACCTGCAGATCCGCTCGCACCGCTGAGACTGGCTGTTAATTAACCGTAGGGAAGGAGGCAATCACCATGGCCTTATCGCTAGAGCAAGTGGCTGAACTGGGTGCAAGGCATGCCCAGCTGGAGGCCGAGCAGAGGCTCGACGAACTGATGGAAACGCTGGGTCCGAACCCTCTGTACGAGTACCCGACCATAGGCAAGCAATTCAGCGGATGGGACAACACCTTGAAGTTCTACAAAAACTTTTTTGTAACGTTTTCGCCGCATGTGGTGGATACGGTTCTACTGAATCAATGGGTGAACAACAATTCGGTCACCCAGGAATATGATGTTACCCTGGAGTTTGCTGGCCAGCGGGAGACCCATCGACTACTGGGAGTACTGCTGGTTGAAGGTGACCGCCTGGGCGGCGAGCGCGTGTATGCGTCAGAGTTAGCCATTCAGCGAATGTTGGGTGAACTGTTTTATGAACTTGAGGATAGCCCGACTGCCCCTGCCAAAAGTTGAATAATCACCATACGATTCGCAGCCAGTAATGAAATCTGTACTACACTAAGCGAATAAAATAACAACAACACCACGGAGGGTGTGACAATGAACCTTGCCGATCTGGTAGGCCGTAAGGACTACTGCTATCAACCAATAAACGGTCTTATCGACACCGATATTCGCTCCGTCAGTGGGCGCAAAATGCGCGCTGTGCATATGGCGCCTGCTTCATCTGCTCGAATCAGTCAGGCTCACAAGCTGCAGAGCCTGCGTAATTTTCCGCGCTTTCTGGACTGGAAAATTGACAACAGTGATGGAGGACAAGCGGTCTGCCTGCAAATAGAACTGATAGAACGTGAAGCGGGTGCAGAAAGAATGCTGCTGAGTAAAACCCATGTGCGGGCGGGCGAAATAGTGACCAATATTGAGCTGGACTGGCCTGCGCACATCTGCAGCAGCAGCGAATTTGACTTTGAGTTAGTGAACAAATCGAATGAGTATTTGCATTTGTGCACCTGTTTTGCGTTTAACCCTCGCAGTAAATTGTTGCCGCTGGTTCGTGGTACCGGAGTTGAAATCGGCCCAGGGCGCAACCCCAAAATCTTGCCGTCTGACGATGTGGATGTTACCTACGTAGAGTCCATGCCCGCTGAGAAGTGGAATGAACTGTACAACAAACAGGGGCTGGAAATTGCAAGCGACCTATGGCCGCGCTACAAGGTTGCCGATGCCCGAGACTTAAACCACCTGGAAGATCAGAGTATTGACTTTGTATTTTCCAATCACGTGTTTGAGCACCTGGTAAACCCTCTGCAGGTGCTGGAAAACTGGAGCCGGAAGCTTCGAGAAGGCGGTTTGATTCTCGGTGTAGTGCCGGATTGCCGCTTTACCTTCGATTGCCGGCAACGCCCGAGCAGCAGCAGCGAATGGCTGGAAGAATATCGCGATCAAGTTGCTGAGATCAGTATGGCGAAGTACCTGAAGTGGTGCGAAAGCACGGCACCGTACAACACACCTCAAAGCCTGATTGAACGCAATTATTCGATTCATGTGCACTACTATTCGCCAGAGAATTTTTCTGTATTGGCTCAGCTCGCCCGTGACAGGGGCTTTATTTCCAGCTGGTTTCTGAACTGTTCGCCGAACAATAAAGACTTTGGTTTCGTGCTTCGCCGTTAACGAAAGAGGGTTGCCACAGATTTTCGATGAGATCCGTGGGCGCCGTCTTACATAGTGAGCTGAATTAGGCAGCCTTTCCTGCGTAAGGTAAGCTAATATGCGCCATTCAATGTAAGAACGAAGGCAGGAAACGATGATTACTATTTATCACCTGGGGGTGTCCCAATCGGATAGGATTGTGTGGCTGGCGGAAGAACTGGGCATTCCCTACCAGCTGGAATGGTTTGACCGTGGGCCGGATTTTCTGATGCAGGATGATTATCGTGCCCTGCACCCAACGGCAACGGCCCCCACGATACGTGATGGCGACCTGGTGCTCACCGAGTCCAACGCGATTGTTGAATACCTGAGTCAGCGCTACGGTAGTGGGCGGTTGAGCGTCGCTCCGGAAGCGGAAAACTACCCCGACTATCTGTACTGGATGCAGCTGAACCACAACCTGCAAAGTATGTTCTTCGCCAAGATGGCAGCGGGTGACAACGCCGACCCCGAAAGCAGTATGCTGAAGACGATGGATTCCAGGTTGCAGCGCAGCTACCAGTACTTGAATGAGCGCTTAGGGGAATGTGATTATCTGGCCGGTAGTGAATTCAGCTGTGCCGACATCATGGCAATGTTTCCGCTGAGCAATCTGACACCAATGCTTGGCATTGATCTTAGCGCTTACCCGAATATCCAAGCTTATATCGACCGGGTGTCGGCACGCCCGGCGTATCAAAAAGCCATGGCCCTGGCCGGGCCAGCGGCACAAAAACCGGCGTAGACGGCCTGATGCAAACTCCTTGTTGGAGCCGCTTGCTGGCGTTGACTTCGTTTGTTGTGTTGTCGTCCTGCGTGGTGCCCGAGCAGAACTCCGGGAACTGGCAGGCGCTGTTTGACGGCGCCAGCGGCGCGGGCTGGCAGCAAAGTGGCGAGCAAAGCTGGCAATTTGCCGATGGGGAAATTTCCGAAACAGCCGATGCAGGCGATACTTTTCTGGTCAGCGATGCGCGCTATCGAGACTTTCATCTAACGCTGGAATTTTGGGTGGATGACACAATCAACAGCGGCATTTTCATTCGCTGTGCCAGTCAGCAGGGCATCCACCCGGATATTTGTTATGAGCTGAATATATGGGACAAGCACCCGCGGCAGGAATGGCGCACCGGGGCTGTGGTGTTTCTGGCATCTCCGTTGGCCCACGTCGATACTGTCAATCGCTGGAACCAATACGAGATTAAGGCACAGGGTAAGCGCATACAGGCCTGGATCAATGGTATCCAGGTTGCTGACTTGCAGGACGAACGTTTTTCAGAAGGCCATATCGCACTGCAATCGGTGGGTGCCGGTGTGGTGCGCTTTAGGAATATTGCCCTCAAACGGTTTAATTAGCGCCATCCTGTTACAGGCTGCGCAGAAAGGCCAACAGATCCTGCTTGTCGGCAAGGCTCAGTTCACAGCCGTACTCATGGCCGCGATTACTCATTCCCTGCCGAAGGTCTTCGGCCGCTCGTGGGTTCAGGCAGAGTAGCTCCTCCAGCGAAGACAGGCTACCGTTGTGCAAAAAGCGTTTGTGTGCCCAGATGCCCGTCAGGCGAGGCGCTTTCAAGGCCTGGGTCAATTCGGAGTCGGCATCGGGAACAATGCCGCAACAGAACGTGCCATCCAGCTCGGGGTCGGAAAAGTATCGCAGCGCGTCGTCCGTGCCTATTTCGGCGAAGCTGAACAGCTCTCGGCCGGAGTAGGCCTTGCCGTCGTGGCAGTCCAGGCAGCCCTGGCGCTCAAAAAGATCCCGGCCGCGCCCGGCCTGTGCGGCATCTGGTGGGTTGCGGTTCTGTGGGGCGCGCAGTGAGTAAATGTAGTCCACCAGAGGCGAGCGTGCCTCGGCATCCCAGCGTTCCAGATCGCCGCCACTGGTCAATACAAAGCCGCGCACAAAGCTTTCCAGAGAACCACCGCCGCCTGCGGCGGTGAGCAGGGCATGGCGCATATTGAACTGCGCGGTTTCCGTGCGGGTGGGAATATCGAACAATGAAGGAATGCGAATGGGTATGTGCACGCCGTCTTCAGGAAACGGGAAAGTGAAGAAGTCCAGCACGCCCGGCTGCCAACTCATCCACAGCTGTTCGGTTTCAAAAGGTACCGGGTCAAGTGCAATGTCGCGCAGAGACAGCAATTTGTCGATGATGCTATTGAAACGCCCCTCTGCCAGTGCTTGCTCTACAGCTGGCGACACACGAGCAATCGACTCAGGGGGGTGGCTGTCAATTCCCACACCGGTCGCTACGGCCGGCGCGACCGTCATGTAAGCTAATGTATCACCGTACAAAAGATTGTGGTTTGCAAGGCCAACCACATACAGCCCGTCGTCGGTTTGCGAAAAATGGCAGGCCGCACAGGTATACGCAACGGCGTTGACGTCCTCTGATAAAGCTTGGGTTTCGCCAAAGCCGAGCGGAAATCGCTGCTCGGAATAAGGGTCTTCGTACATACCCAAGCCGACAAAGCCGGGGCCCACGTATTCAGAGAAGTCCTCAATCAGCAGGCGCATGATGGGTACGGGCACACCCAGCGTATCAAAGCCTTCATAAAAAAACTGGTATTTGCCGCATTTCAGTTTGAGGTGCTGGTCATTCGGCGATGCTGCGTACTCATTGCAGGCCTCCGCAAGCGTGCCTTGCTCAAGTACAGCCTCCAGCGAGCGCGATACATTGGTAAGCGGTGGTGGCAGCTCTTCAAACTGCGGGGTTGATTGCTGGTAATCCGAACAAGCGGCTAACAGGGCACTCGAGACCGCTGTCACCAACCACCCCCTGATGTGATTCAAGGTGAATCCTCTCCAGTGTTATTATTGTGCACACTATAGCAACCCTGGTGCTTGCGCGCCAAGAACCGGCGGCCTATTCGAACAGTGAGTCGACTCCCATCGCGGATTTACGCAGAAATTTTGGCAGCGCTTTATGGCTGCGTTCGCGCAGTAATCGGTAGATTATCGATAGCAGACTGAGCGTAAACACCCGGTCAATAATGCGATAGCCCCGTTTGCGTCGCAAAAGAACTCTGGTGGCCAGGCGCAAACTGCGCGGGCTGAATGGCGGCAGGTGAAAATTGGTTTTTATTCGGTAACGAGGCCGCACTTTGCCTGGCCAGCGCTCTTTGTAGTCTTTTTTCGCAGTGCGAATGTGTTGCAGTGTGTCTTCGTTATACGGTTCGAAGTAATAACGCCTGGCCAATGCGATTAAGGTGCAGGTATCGCGCATAAAGCGAATGTCTTCAAGCGGTAAATCGGTGTCCTCAACCAACTCCAGCATGCGATCGAAGCGCAACAATGCGGACTCGCCTTCATTGATGGCGTCGTCATGATCTTGCACGAAGTGACGCATAATCCGGCGTACCGAGCTGTGAATGAATAGCGTGTCCCAGTAAAGGTGCAGCAATGGCGGAATCCGCACCCGGCGGAAGAAGAGTTTTTGGCGGGCAAAAGGCTCGATATAGTACAGCTTGTGAATAACGTATTCGCTATGCCTTAGCAGCTCGGTGGCGGCCGTAGCCTGAGTCTTGCCTACCATTGATTCAATAGCAGTCTCAGCGGTTTTACCGTGCTTGAACACACTGATCGCCGAGCGGCAGTTCAGTTCCACCCATGGGCTGTGGTTCTTGAGAAAAGTAAGCCGGTGAAAGTGGTGCCAACCACCGGTTTGGCACCAAACGGAAATCCCGCGCAGATTTTCGGCCGAATGCAGCTCTTCACGTAAGCGCTCGCAGTCCCAGCCGATGAACGACGGAAATTCACCCGCGCCTTCGTATTCGCGTCTGGCTTGCAATTCCAGAATTTTCGGGCCCTGATAACGGTAAAAGGCCTTGTTCAACGGCAGGTAGCGAAAGAAATCTGACTCACCGGGCTTCATGGACAGAATCAGTGCGTCAGAGGCCAGGTCATTCAGTGCTTCATGCTGGCGCTTGCGATGCCAGATCAGGTCGCCTACCCGATGCGCCCCGACCGTCCAGGTGCGCAGAATCAGCTGCTTGCCTCTGGCTTCGAAAACGGGCAACAATTTACGCAGAAAGTCATTGGTTTCCCGCGCGGTCCGCAGATGCAGACGGCTGCGCAATGGGTCTCCGATGTCCAAGCCATCGCTTTCGCCAATGCGCAGAATCAAGCCTTCGGTCGTAGGAAACTCGTCGAAAAACTGCGCCACCAAATCACAGTAGTAAGCCGTCATGGATGCTTTATTGTCACCCAATCGCTGGTCGATCGCCGGAGTCGTAGTGAGCACGTCGGAAGTTAGAAACAGACGCTGGCCGGAATTCTCCAGCGCTGGCAGCAGCTGCTTGAACTCGTGATTAAAACGCTGAACTCGTTCCAGAACCTCAGGCTCATACCATGGGTGAGGCGTGAGATGCGCAATATTATCGAGCGTGATTGCGTTGTAGCCGAGCTCGGTTGTGCGGCTCACCACGGTCGCGAAATCTTCACCCACACGGCGCCAGAACTTATCGGCTTTGTTGCCGTCAACCGGTAAATGTTCAAACGGAATCTTAGACCAGTTGATGCGCCCGGAGTCCAGGTCGCGAAAAAACGGGCCTATCGCGTCAATAATAAACAAGTCCATAGCTGTCCAACGCGCCCCAAGACAAAATGGTGACCAGCCTATGGCGGTTTGATGAAAAACGTGTGAAAGGTGTCAGTAGTGTGAAAACTGCGGCTAGCTGATGCTCCGGGAATGGTACTGTCTGTTTGTCAGGGTTTGCTAAAACCTTTCGTTTGACGGACAGTCTTTAATGCTCGAGCATCCAGTCGACAAAGGCATCCAACGCCGTCGGCTCCCAGGGAAACGGTGCGTGCGGCCCATCCACAATGGTCCACAGTTCTACCTCTACACCCTCTGCGCAATCGGGGTAGGCCAATACGGTGGTTTCCGCACCTTCAATTCCGGCAGCCACATCAACCTGGGCCTGCATCATGGAGTTTGGTACGTCACAACCCCCGAGAGAGGCGAAGCGCTCGGTAGTTTCGACAGCGCCAGGGTAGGCTTCGCCCAGGATTTCTCCTCCCGTGTACAGAATGGTTTCATCCAGGTCGCCATGGATGGTCAATACGCTGACCGGAAAGGTTGCCGGAGCGCAGCTGGCTGCATCCGCAAAGGTTGAACCGGCCAGGCTGACCACTGAAGTGACCAGGTCGGACGCTTCGCAGGCCAAGCGTAAGGCCATAAAGCCGCCATTGGAATGGCCGAACAGGCCGACATGGCTGGTGTCGATGCTGTAGGTGGCGGCGGCTTCCTCAATCAAGCTGCGAATATAGGCTACGTCATCGATCTGACTGTAATCAACGCCGTCATTGTCTTCTGCTGCTGCCGCATCTGCACAGCATGCCGGCGTGGCGTTCCAGAAACGGTTGCCCACCGCATTTTCAGTGCCATTCGGGTATACCAGCACATACTGCTTTTCATCAACCCGTGGAATCAGCCCGAGGTAAAGCGCCTGCAGACGGCCGGAGGCGCCATAACCGTGTAATACGATGACCAGAGGGTAGCGCGTTGTTGGGTCATAGTCCGAGGGTATCTGCACTTGTGCCGGGCGTTCACCGCCGATCTCCAATAGCGGATTGGGCGCACAACTATCGGTATCGGCGCAACCGCTTAACTGTCGTTGGGGCGGCGGTGGTTCCGCTACTTCGGCAAAAAACTCGTCACTGCCGTCAGAGCAGCCGGCGGTGAGTATAATTGCCAACAGGGTTGTGATCAGCGGCGTGGTTGCCTTGGTTAAACGTGAACTGCTGAGTAGCATGGTAATCAATATCAAGGGTTTGGCCGCAATCTACACTAAAACACTGGCCCTTAACAGGGCTTGCCGCAAGCACCCGGGAGAAGCCTATGGAAGATGCAGTCCTAATAGAGCGGGAAGGCAATATTGCCATTATTACAATAAACAGACCATGGGCGCGCAATGCGATCGATCCGGCAACGGCACGCTTGCTAAAAACTGTCTTTCTGGACTTTGATTCCGATGACGGGCTGGCGGTTGCCATTCTGACCGGGTGTGAGGGTACATTTTGCGCTGGTGCTGATTTGAAAGCAGTGGCCGGTGGGGAGAGCACAGCCGCAGACATTCCGTTTGGGCCTATGGGGCCCAGCCATTTGCTGCTCAGCAAACCGGTTATTGCCGCTGTTGAAGGCCATGCCGTAGCCGGAGGGCTGGAATTGGCGATGTGGTGTGATATGCGAGTGGCCGCGGAGAACGCGGTCTTCGGCGTGTTTTGCCGGCGCTGGGGTGTACCGTTAATTGATGGCGGCACTGTCAGGCTCAGTCGTGCCATCGGCCACAGTCACGCGTTGGATATGATTCTGACCGGTCGTCCGGTCAGTGGTGAGGAAGCCCTGCGCTTTGGGCTGGCCAATCGCTTGGTGGAACCTGGTAAGGCCCTGTCAGCAGCGCTGGAACTTGCTGAACAACTGGCGACTTTTCCACAGGGTTGTTTGCGTGCTGATCGTTGGTCGTCATATCAGCAATGGGGCAAAGATCTGCCGAGTGCGCTTATCAGTGAACATGAAGGCGGCCTGGCGGTGATTCACAGTGGTGAAACTCGGGCTGGCGCAGCGCGTTTTGCCAATGGTGCCGGGAGGCATGGCAGTTTTGAAGACTCGAAGAGGGACTGATTGTATGCCGACTGTTCGCATCGCCATGGCATTTGGTATGCTGTATCCGCGCTAAGCAAATCACCAAAAAGGACAACTCCGAATGAGCGAACAATCCGTCTACACGCCACCCAAAGTCTGGACCTGGGATGAAAGCAGCGGAGGCCGGTTTGCCAATATAAACCGCCCGGTTGCCGGTGCAACTCATCAGAAGGATTTGCCTGTGGGTAAGCACCCTTTGCAGTTGCACTCTCTGGCGACACCCAATGGAGTCAAAGTCACCATTATGCTGGAAGAACTGCTCGCCATCGGCAAAACCGGGGCCGAGTACGACGCCTATCTGATTAATATCGGCGAAGGCGAGCAGTTCAGCAGTGGTTTCGTGGACATCAATCCGAACTCAAAAATACCAGCGATGCTGGATCGCAGTACCGAACCACCAACGCGTATATTTGAATCTGCGGCAATACTCATTTACCTGGCGGAAAAATTTGGCGCTTTCTACCCGCAAGAACCCTCAGCGAGGGCGGAGTGTTTGTCCTGGGTCATGTGGCAAATGGGCAGTGCACCCTACCTCGGTGGTGGATTTGGTCATTTTTATGCCTATGCCCCGGAAAAGTGGGAATACCCGATCAACCGTTACACCATGGAAGTGAAACGCCAGCTGGATGTGCTGGACCAAAACCTGGCCGGTCGCACATACATGTGCGGCGAAGAATACAATATAGCCGATATGGCCATTTACCCGTGGTACGGTGCGCTGGTGTTGCACCGTCTATATGAGGGCGGCGAGTTCCTCGATGTGGATTCCTACGAAAACGTAGTCCGCTGGGCAAAAATGATCGATGAACGCCCCGCAGTAAAACGCGGTCGCCGCGTCAACCGCGCCTGGGGTGATGAGGATAAGCAGGTACGCGAGCGTCACGATGCCAGCGATCTTGATTAATGTTAACTGTTAGTCACGTAGAGAAGTAGCTCTGGAAATTCCCATGAAAGATGACACCAAACTGATTCATTCCGGTTATGAAACAGACCCAAGCACCAAATCGGTGGCCACACCTATTTATCAAACGGTTGCTTATGAGTTTGACAGCGCTCAGCACGGCGCTGACCTGTTTGATCTCGCCGTGCCGGGAAACATTTATACCCGCATTATGAACCCCACCACCGGGGTGCTGGAGGCCCGGGTGGCAGACCTGGAGGGTGGTGTTGGAGCATTGGCGGTCAGCGCCGGAAGCGCGGCGATCAATTATGCGATTTTGAATATCGCTGAAGCCGGCCACAATATTGTCACAGTGCCGCAATTATACGGTGGTACGTATACCTTATTTGCCCACATGTTGCCCAGGCAAGGTGTCGATGTGCGCTTTGCTGAAGATGACTCAGCGGCCGCTATTGATCGTCTGATTGACGACAATACCCGTGCCGTATTCTGTGAAACCATCGGCAACCCGGCCGGCAATATTGTTGATATTGAAGAGATCGCACAGGCGGCGCACAAGCGCGGCGTGCCACTAATCGTTGATAACACCGTAGCAACCCCGCTGTTGATCAAACCGTTTGAGTATGGTGCGGATATTGTTGTCCATTCCTTAACCAAGTATATGGGGGGACATGGTACATCGCTTGGCGGTGTTATTGTGGATTCTGGTAAATTCCCGTGGGCAGAGCACGGGGACAAATATGCGGGCCTGACCCAGCCTGAACCCTCTTATCACGGAGTCATCTACACCGAAGCCATGGCAGAGGCTGCCTATATCGGCCGTGCTCGAACCGTGCCGTTGCGAAACACCGGCTCAGCAATGTCCCCGTTTAACGCTTTTCTGATTCTACAAGGCTTGGAAACCCTGGCGTTACGAATGGAGCGGCACTGTGATAACGCAAAAGCCGTGGCGCAGTATCTGGCTGGCCATAACAAGGTGGCCAGTGTGCAATACGGCGGCCTGGAGGGTGACCGTTATTACGAGCTGGCGCAGAAATACTGTGCTGGGCGGCCGGCGTCACTGCTGACTTTTGAAATTGAAGGTGGTTATGAACAGGCGGTGAAATTTTACGACGCGCTCAATCTGTTCAAGCGTCTGGTCAATATTGGTGATGCCAAGTCGCTGGCCTGTCATCCGGCCTCAACAACCCATCGCCAATTAACGCCGGAAGAGCAAGCAAAGGCGGGGGTGACCGGAAGCATGATTCGTCTTTGTGTGGGCATTGAGCACCCTGACGACATTATTGCTGATCTGGAGCAGGCCTTGGATCAATCCTGAGGCGGTTTTTTTTCAAGGATGTAGTCGGCAAACAAACCTTCCTGATCGGTGAGTTTGTCGCACTGCCTCAGACCAGTGTCGGCGATTAACTGCTGAATAATTCGATCGTTGTACTTACGAGAGATCTCAGTTTGTATGGTTTCACCGGCCGCAAAATGATAAGTTTTGCCAAGTGCAGCAATCGTAACAGACTGTTGCGTGAGGCTTCTCAGGAAGCTCCGCGCAATTCCTTCGGCTTCATCGTATTGTGGCAGGTGCTCGAACTGATCCAGTTGAAAGTCGGCATCCAACTCAGCATTGATTCGGCAAAGTAAATTCAGATTGAATTGCGAGGTGATGCCTCGGGAATCGTTGTAGGCTGGCAGAACAAGCTCATCGGCTTTGATTAAATCAACACCAAGCAAAAGCCTGTCGCCCTCATTGAGCTGTTCGGATAAGGCCTTCAGGAAGTCAGCTGCCACTTCGTCGCGCATATTGCCAATGTTTGAGCCTAAAAACAGCACCACTTTGGGTTGGTGATCTTTTTTCAGCGTGCCCAGAATTTTAAAGTAGTCGCCGTGTTGCGGTTGAACCGACAGTGAAGGCAGTGAGGTATTCAGCATGGATTGCAACTGTTCAAGCGCATTCTCCGATATATCGATTGGCAGATAGTCGAAATCAAAGCCACGTTCCAGCAGGCGGCGCAAGAGGTGCAGTGTTTTGGTGCCGTCTCCTGCGCCCAGTTCGATTAACTCGAAGTGCGTCTGTGTGGTGACCTTAAGTGCTGCAATCAGTGGGTCAGTCCGGTCTCGGAAAATGGCCAATTCAGCGCGGGTCAGATAGTACTCAGGCAATTGCATGATGCGCTGGAACAGCTCATCACCCGCAGCATCATAAAAGTACTTCGAGGGCAGGGTTTTCGGTGTGGAGCTGAGGCCTGCATCCACATCAGCCATCAGGTGTGTCGTCATACAGATGCCGCGAGCCTGATACCCGATACCTGCCATTGCATTGGTGGGTGAAAAAAATTGCGATAGGTGGTCCGCGAGTGGCCTGGTGACGTGGCGCTGGAAGCGCCGCGAAGTACCATTTGATTCACCATAAATTTACCGTTGTATTCGCCTACTGCGCCTTCGTTGATCGTAAAACCTGGGTACGGCAGGTACGCTGAAGCGGACCACTCCCAACGTTTACCCCAGTCCAGCTGACTGGCGGCCACTTCCCACTCAAACTCGGTGGGAAGACGTTTGCCGGCCCAGTTAGCAAAGGCATTAGCTTCATAAAAAGACACATGAGCGAGAATGGCCTTGGGGTCAACCGGCAGTAGTCCACCCAAGGTGTAGTAAAACCATTCGCCGTCAATGTGTTGCCAGTAAAGTGGCGCCTCGATTTCTTCCCTTTGTACCCAGGCCCAACCTTCGTCCAGCCAGTGGCGGAAATCCCGATAGCCGCCATCTTCGATAAATGCCAGATACTCCCCGTTGCTTAGCAACGCTCGGGACAACTGCACATCGCTAAGCTGAACCTGATGCGAGGCAAGCTCATTGTCAAAACAGAAGCCCGTTCCACGGTAGCCTATCGGGTACAAACCCGCTGCTACTTCCAGCCAGCCATTGTCCTGGTTGTGGTTTGATACCAGCGAGAAATCGGAGCGGTATACAGGGAAAGTTGGATTCAGCGCCAGCACATACTTGAGGTCAGTGAGCAGTAACTCTTGATGCTGCTGTTCATGCTGGATACCGAGCTCCACTAATGAGCTCACCGACTCTGAGGCATCGCTCTGTAGCAAACGTTGCATGTGCTCATCAACATGAGCGCGATATTGGTAAACCTGCGCCACGGTAGGGCGGGTGATCACCCCGCGTTCTGCGCGCAGCGCCCGCGGGCCCATAGCGTGGTAATAGCTGTTAAACAGAAAAGCGAAATCCTGGTCAAATACGGGGTAGTTCGGCACATGGGGCCGCAGGATCATTTCCTCGAAAAACCAGGTGACATGTGCCAGGTGCCACTTGGGTGGGCTGGCAAATTCCACAGCCTGCGGAATGTAGTCTTCTATTTCGAGCGGTTCACACAGCGATTCGGTGTAGGCGCGCGTCTCGCGGTAGCGTTGATACAGCATAACCCCCAAGCATACCGAAAGAAGGTGGCAGTTGAAACCGCGGAACGAAGCTTACTCAGTGAGCTGGGCCAGCCTTACTTCAACCCGCCGGGCTTCCTCCGCGGAACCACTGCCGGTGGAGCTAAAAGGCTTCTCCAGCACCAGCTTTTCGGGGTTTGCCCCCAGGGCGACCAACTGATCCCTGACCGCCATCGCTCTGTTTTTGGCGAGGCGCTGGTTGAATGTCAGGTCACCGCTGGCATCGTGAAAGCCGGAAATTACCGCCACACTGTCAGCAGTGGCGTTGAGGTTTTCAATCACCGAGTTCAGTACCGTGCCAGCATTGTCGGGTAGTTCGTAACTGGATACGGCAAAATACAGCCGCTCTGCTGTAGCATCGTCGAGAAAATCGTACGCTGGCACGGTGTAATTCAGAAAGTCCTCTTCGCTGCCTGCTTGCGATGCGCCGGTGGCATCAGCGGCACATTCTGCGGGATCAGCTGCTGCCACCGGTGTTCCTTGGTCGCAATGTCGTCCGCCTGGCCCAAACCCGAGTAGCCAAAGCAACAGCAGTAGTATCGCCAGGACGATGGCAACCAGCTTCCAGGTGCGGCTGAATTCATCCCACTCAGGTACGATGTAAGTTTCGTTATTCATCGGGTAATCTCCTGTTGTTATCTCTGTGATGCGGCGCGGCGGCTACTCAGACGCCACCATCCAGCTCATCCTGCCAGAGTTTCAATTCTTCCCAGCGGTTATGCGCGGCATAGCCAGCCTGTTTTGGCCAGGTGCCTGGTTTGGCCAGTGCAAAGTTCTTACCTGCTCGGTCTAAAATGCTCTGCAAACGATCCACAGATGTTTGGCTTAGCTCGAAGAAAGTATCGATGCCGTCAGCGTGAATCAGTTCGTTTATTTTGGGGCCAATTCCCTCGACAACTGTAAAGTCGCTGGCATTTTTGAGTTTAAAGCCGGCTGCTTTGGCAGCGGTAAGGTCAATTTCCGGGGCGGCACTTGCTGAACCCGAGGAAAGCGCGGCCAGCTGTGCCTCCAGTTCGGCATTGCGGGCTTTCAGCTCAACCAGTTCCTGAGCATTGTTTGATGAGCCCAGCGTTGCACCGGCAGCAGCGCCCATAATGCCCATCGCAAGTCCAGAGCCCGAAGCTGATTGTGTATTTGAGCTTGAATTTGCGCGAGCATCCTCTAGCTGCGCCTCCAGTTCGCTGATACGCTGGATGTGTTCTGGGTTGTCGACTTCGACAGTCACCTCTTTTTCTAGCACTCGATCCACTGGCTTCTCTACGGTTTTTTCGACCACGCGTTCGCGTACTTTTGCATACTTCAAACGGTGGGCCATCAGCCCGCATATTAACCAGCCCAGCAGGCCGCCAAACAGTATTGGCCAGAGGCCACACAAAAAGCTGCTCATTGCATCCTTCCTTCTTCGTTTCTGTGAATTATTTCGTTGGGAGCGACGTTCAACAGGCACGCAGGCTAGCATGGCCCACTGGCATAATTAAGCGCGCTGTGGCCATATGAAGCGAGAGTTTACGATGTTGTTCGAAATTTGAGCGAACAACCTGAGTTCGGGTGCCATAATCGGTGCTACGGGAGCAAATAATCGACCAGCGTGATCAGAGCAATGACAAAGCAGGCGGTGAAGATCACGCCGGAAATGATGAAATGCACCGGATTGCCGTGGGTGAAATCGCGTTTGCGGTTTTTGAAACTCTGTACCCCCAATGCGCCGGCAAAAGTGCTGCCCAACACTTCCCAGAACCCAACTTTTTCGGTTGTTTCAGTTGTTTCTGCAGGTTTATTCATGGTTCGCTCCAGCGCATTACGATGTCTTGGATAGTGATTGGTAGGCGTGATACTGAGTGAGGTAGACCTGGCCATGCAGATGCTCGAGGAAGCCGGTCCGGGCGAGTTTGTCCATCACCGGGCCTTTTACTTCAGATAAATGCAGGCTCACGCCCAACAGGTGCAGCGTGTGATTCAGTTGCTCGAGTGCTTCCAGTGCGCTGAAATCGATGTCATTGACTGCGCTGCACATCAGTACCACATGCTTGATATCAGGCCGTTTTTGGATACCACTCATGATGTGGTCTTCTATGTAGCTGATATTGGCAAAGTACAGGCTTTCGTCGATGCGCAGCGAAAGCAAACCCGGCTGCGTGTGAACATCGAAGCGCAATAGGTTGCGGAAGTGTTCGGTTCCTTCTACCAGTCCAACCTCGGCAATGTGCGGCTCTGAAGTGCGGTACAGATGTAAACCAATAGAGGCTAACAATCCGCTGGCGACCCCAACTTCAACCCCAAACAGTAAGGTGAGCAGCAAGGTCAGAAACAGGGCAAGGAAATCGGTGCGCGAAAACTGCCAGGTTTGTCGCAATACCGTAAAGTCAATCAGAGAAGCGACCGCAACGATGATGGTTGCGCCCAGCACAGCTTCAGGGAGGTAGTAAAATACCGGCGTTAAGAAGGCAGCGGCGAGGGCAATGCCGCATGCGGCAAACACGCTGGCCATCTGGGTCTCGGCGCCGGCATCAAAATTGACGATGGATCGGGAGAACCCTCCGGTTACCGGAAAGGCGCTGGATAAGCCAGCGCTGATATTGGCGGCTCCAAGACCGATGAGTTCTTTGTTGGCGTCCACCTTCTGCCGGCGCCGTGCGGCCAGGGTACGACCAACCGACAAGGACTCAACATAACCGATGATGGAGATCATTATGGCTGGCCAGGCCAGAGCCTGGAGCAGGCTCCAGTCGGGCAACTGCAGCCTGAAGTCCGGCAGGCCGGCAGGCACATGGCCAACGATGCCGACACCCGTCTGGTCAAGCCGCATTGACCAGACCAGCAGAATGCTGAGAAAAACCCCCAGCATCGGCGCGGCTTTTACAAGCAGTTGGGCCATCCCGGCGCTGAGGCCGGTGTGTTGCAGAACTTTGATGAGAGAGCGGCGTGACCAAAGCAGAAAGCCAATCATCGCGCCGCCGATGAGTGCAGTGATCAGATTGCTGGCCGGTAGCCCTGCCAATAGGCTTTGGCCAAGTTCTGGCAGGGTGTCGCCGTGTGCATTGATGCCCAGCAAGTGCTTACTCTGGCTGACAATAATCAACAGACCGGAGGCTGAAATAAACCCGGAAATCACGGTGTGCGACAGGAAATTGCCAATGAAACCCAGGCGCAGCAGGCCCAGCAGCAGCAGGAACAGCCCGGACAGCAGAGCCAGTGTGGCTGCAGCGGTCACGTAGTTGGCTGAACCCTGGGCGGCGACTTCACCCAGGGCGCTTGCCGTCATCAGCGACACAACGGCTACCGGGCCAACCGACAAGGTCCGACTCGAGCCCAGGATTGCATAGGCTATGAGTGGCAGCACACTCGCGTACAGGCCGACTTCCGGTGGCAGGCCTGCCAGCATGGCGTAGGCAAGCGATTGAGGAATCAGTAATACGACAACAATGCCTGCCGCCGTCAAATCTTTACCAAGCGTCGTGTGCGTGTATGATTTCAAGCGGTTGGTTTGACCAGCCATTCGTGACCCTTCAGCATCGCGTGCCAGTAGATAGGCGGCAGAATCTGCGCTTTCAGCATCCAGGCTGCACGGGTGGGCTTGGTACCGTCATTGATCCACTGCGGGAATGTCGCTGAGACTACCCCTCCATAAGTGAACTCAGCCAACACGATTTTGCCGCGCTCGACGGTTAGCGGGCAGGAGCCGTACCCATCATAGGAAACTGTGGGTGAGTGTCCGTCGAGCACGTCTGAAATGTTATGCGCAACCACTGGCGCCTGCTTGCGCACGGCCGCCATGGTTTTTGCGTTCGATGTATTGGTGCAGTCACCCAGGCCCCAGACGTTCTCAAAGTTTGTCTGACGCATGCTGTGTGGTTCAACATCCATCCAACCATTGGCATCCGCAAAAGGGCTGGATTGAATGAAGTCCGGCGCGCATTGCGGTGGGCATACGTGCAGCATATCGTACTTGCAGCTAACGGTTTCACATTCGCCATCGTCAAGGGTGCGAGTGAACCACGCTTCTTGGGCCGCGCCATCCACTTTAACGAGGTTGTGCTGGTAGTTGACAGTTGCCTGGTACTTGTCAATGTAGCTTTGCAGCGCGGGCACATAGTCCGGCACACCAAATAGCGCGCCACCAGCGTTGTAAAACTCGACATCGACGGACTTTTTTACCCCGGAGCGGACCCATTGGTCGCACGAAAGATACAGGGCCTTTTGCGGTGCGCCTGCGCATTTAATGGGCATGGGGGGTTGGGTAAATACGGCACGTCCGGACTTCAGCTGCTGCACCAGTTGCCAAGTGTAAGGAGCTAGGTCATAGCGATAATTGGAGGTCACGCCATTTTTGCCCAGCGCATCCTCAAGGCCTTCCACGGCGGCCCAGTCAAGCTTTAGACCGGGAGCGACCACCAGATGTTGGTACTCGATGCGGGCGCCATCATCCAGCACTACGCAGTTGCTGTCCGGCTCAAATCCGCTCGCTGCCTGCTGGATCCATGTGGCAAAGGACGGGAATACGTCGGCCATGTCCCGGCGTGTGCTCTGGGCATCAAAAACGCCGCCCCCAACCATTGTCCAGCCCGGTTGGTAAAAATGCTCCTTGGCCGGATCAATCAGAGCAATGCTCAGGTCGCGTTTGCGTTTGTGCAGGCTGGCTGCGGTAGCTATACCCCCTGTGCCAGCACCTACAATAACAATGTCAAAGCGACGCGAGGGCTTACTGCCCGATTGTATGGATTCGTTATTCATAATACAGCCTGTTTGTTATCGTTAATTTCGTTCAGGAAAAAGCATTGACCGGAATGCGCAGGAATACTTTTCCATTGCTATCAGCAGCGGGTAAATGGCCTGCCCGGATATTCACCTGCAATGAGGGCAGTATCAAATGAGGCATATCAAGCGTTTTATCGCGCGCTTCGCGCATCGCCACATAGCCTTCGCGAGTCTGTTCAAGCCCAAGGTGAATATTATTTTCCCGCTGCTCACTGATGCTACTTTCGTATTCCAATTCGCGGGAGTCGCCGGGGTAGTCGTGGCACATGTACAGGCGGGTATTTTCTGGCAAAGCCAGAATCTTCTGAATGGAATCCCACAGTTGGCTGGCATCACCACCCGGGAAGTCGGCGCGCGCAGTTCCCATGTCCGGCATGAATAACGTATCACCCACGAAGGCGGCGTCGCCGAGCACATGGGTCATGCAAGCTGGTGTGTGCCCGGGTGTATGCAAGGCCCGGCATTGCAGTTCGCCAATCTGGTAGCTTTCCTGGTCCTTGAACAGATGGTCGAATTGGGAGCCATCACGGGGGAAGCTTTCACCTTCGTTGTAAACGCCGGCGAACACTTCCTGCACTGTCACTACGTGTTCGCCAATACCCAGGCGGCCGCCAACCTGTTCTTTAAGATAAGAGGCGGCTGACAGGTGGTCAGCATGGACATGCGTTTCAATGATCCAGTCAACGGTTAACTGGTTGCGGCGGACGTAGTCCGCAATTTCATTGGCATTTTCGTGGCTGAGCGAGCCGGATGCATAATCAAAATTCAGCACCGGGTCGACGATGGCGCAGTGCTGTGAGCCCGGGTCGCGCACAACATAGGAAAAAGTGGCTGAGTCGGGCTCAAAAAATGCTGCAACGTGTGCGGCGGGCTGAGCGGCATTCATAGTGTTCACCTCTGCTGCTGTTTGTTCGTTTTACCCACGAAAGCAGGGAACGTGCCAATATTGTGTTTTTACTTATGTCATTGATATATATAGGAAAAAATAAATAGCGCAGATATTTTAGAGAGACGTTCAGTTCAAGTTCTGCCATAATTGACAAATATATTGTCATAATTGGCGGAAGCAGTGGTAGAACTGATTCGCAGCGATCGACCGGACCCCGTGCGCATGGCCTCAATGCTGGAGGCCTATGACAGTCCGGCCATTCTGGTAACAGTGGATTATCAGATTCTGGCGACCAATGCTCTGTATGTACAACAGTTCGGCGCCATTGACCTCGACAGTTCTCCCTCCTGCTACCGGGTCTCGCACGGTTACGACCGCCCTTGTGACCAGGCGGGCGAGGCCTGTCCTTTGCATGCCGCAAGAGAGTCCGGCCATAAGGAACGTGTTCTGCATGTGCATCAGACGCCGCGAGGTAAGGAGCATGTGGATGTTGAAATGGTGCCGATCTATTCGCCTGCTGGCGAGCTGGAATTCTTTGTGGAACTGCTGCACTCGGTACCGACCGCGAGCACCAAAGCGCAGAGCCAGAAAATGGTGGGCAGTAGCCCGGCTTTCAACCGCATGCTGGAAGCGATCACGCGGGTAGCCCCGTCTGAAGCCGCCATACTTCTGAATGGTGAATCGGGTACGGGCAAGGAGTTGGCGGCTCAGGCCATTCACGATGCCAGTGCGCGAGCCGGTGCGCCCATGGTTACCCTGGAATGTGCGGGGCTGAGTGAAACCTTGTTTGAAAGCGAATTGTTTGGCCATGTGCGTGGCGCCTTCACGGGAGCGCAAGGTGATCGAAAAGGGCTGGTCGAGATGGCTCAGGGCGGAACCCTGTTTCTCGACGAAATCGGTGATGTGCCACTGGCCATGCAGGTCAAGCTGCTGCGCCTTCTGGAAAGTCGAATGTATCGCCCGGTGGGTAGCGAGGATGTTCGGGTAGCCGATTTTCGCTTGATTTGTGCCACGCACAAGAACATTGCCGAATTAATTCAGAATGGAGCGTTCAGGGAGGATCTGTTCTATCGCATTAATGTGTTTCCGATCGAGCTGCCGGCGCTGCGAGAGCGCTTTGCTGACCTGCCTTTGCTGAGTGCAGCCTTGCTCAGCTCCATCAGTCCCAAGAAGCGCTACCATCTGACCGATACGGCCATGGCGCGGTTAAAACTGCATCCCTTTCCAGGTAATATTCGGGAACTTCGCAATATTCTGACCCGGGCCGTATTGCTCAGTGACACAAATATTATCGAGGCTGATACGATCAAGCGCTGTTTCGATACCGACCAGCGGCTTTTGCCAGCCGAACCGGACACGCTTAGCCTTAAAGACCTGGAGCGAAACTACTTTGCCCGTTTAATGGCACTCTATGATGGCGATAAGCACCGGGTGGCCTCAACCGCCGGAATCAGTGTCCGGTCTTTGTATCGCAAGTTGCAGGCAGCGGGTGCTTAGAGCTGTGCCAGCCAGCGCTCCATGGCTAAGCCTTCGTGATGTGGCTGCGTGCCAGTGGTAAGCTGCGCCTCGCCCATGAGCAGGATTTCTTCCTGAACGGAGGCCACGCTTCGCACCCAGGGTTTTTCAGCGCGCAACTCGCTGGGTAAAAACTTAATCATGCTGTTAGCTATTTCCGGGTTGGCAAACCCGGTGGATACCGCCTTGTACCAGGGCTCTCCGTCGACCAGACTGCGGTACATCTTCACGCCCAGTTCATCGTACTCGGCAACGAAGGCTTGCATATCGCTCTCTGAATCACCGGCTCGGTATTGCACGACATACTGATCCGGTGACGTTTGCAGCAGGTCCAGTTCATCTTCCGACAATTGATGGCTGAACTCGACGAACTCTTCGGGCAACTCAACGTCGTAGCCATCTTTTGCATCGTTGATGGGCTCTTCAAGCAGCTCGGTGTTCTCGTTATGCGCGACAATACCCGCTGGCACGGCGTGTTCAGTCGCTTGCTTGACGGTTGTGCCAATGGTTACCGCCGTAACAGCGAGCATCAGACAGGCTGCAGCCGCCAGGCCGAATGGTGCGACGGCCCGTGGCGGCACCGGCACAGCGCTGGCTGATTGCAGGGTTCTTCTTGCGTGTGCCGTTTGTGCGGCGCGCTGTTTCAAGCAGTATTCTGCCTGAACATTGATTCTGGCCGGCACGCCGTCGCCAGCGCTGTGAATCTGTTCCAGCTCCTGCTCGGTAAAGCTCACCTTAGGGGTTGCTGCGTAGCGGTGCGCCAGATACGCCTTGGTTTCGCTGCGACTGATACGACGAATGTTTATTGAGCTGAAGGCCTGCCGGCGCAGATAGTCCGCAACAACCATAACCGCTTCGCTATCAACGAACAGCGCCATTCGCACGTTGTCCAGGCGCTCGTGAAAGAGCACAGCAAGCGTGCGTATGACCGCAAGTGGCAGAGCGTGGGCGTCATCTATCAAGACCAGTACTGGCTTCTCGCGGCCAATTTCGTTCAGGCGTCGGGCAATTTGCCCGGCGACATCTGTATCCGGCTGCTCGGTTGATGACAGGTTCATTTCCAACTGCTCGGCAAACGCAGTAAGCATTTTCTCAAGCGTGCCGAAGTGGCCTTGCACGGAAATCACGGTGCTGGCTGCAAAAAACTCTCGGCGCAGCTCTTGCAACATGGTGGTTTTCCCAATGCCTTCGGGGCCACCAATCACGATCAGTTGTGCGGTTGGCTGGCGCAGCAGGCGGCTGGCTTCGGCGAGGCTTTCCAGTCTTCCTGCGCCACTGAAGAAGGCTTTATCCCGTGCGCGCAGTCGAATATCTTGGGTCTTTGCGGCGTGGCTCATACATGGTCTCGAAGTTTGTTATTGGTAAACCCGACCTATTCAACAATAAGCGGCACTAAGGCTCGAAAAATTGTTAACTACTAAGGCTAAGGTTATGAAGAATGGTAATTTTATACAAAGTGATGCTCGGCGGCTAATGAAATTTTCAAAGCCGGCTGAGGCTTTTATATTTGCTGAATTATTGTTCTATTCGCTCAGAATTCAGGCGGTTTTGACCGCCGGACCGTAGACCTTTATAAATTCCGCCGGCAGGCGCTTGGGCTTATGGGTACTCAGCTCGATGCACACCAGTTGCCACAGGGCGCTGAAAATGATTTTTCCATCGGTGGTTCGGGCAATGCGAAACTCTCTGCTCATTCGCGAGCCATGCGCAAGGCTCAGCCAGGTGGCAACCTGCAGTTGATCATCCTCCACTGCCGGCAGCAAATAATCATATTCACTATGGTGTAAGGCCATCGCCCGGTTAAGGTTTTGAAAATCCCGAACATTCAGGCCCAGCAGCTCCGAATGCTGCCAGGCGGCTCGCTCACACCACGCGATGTATCGACCGTTATTGGCATGACCCAGGCCATCGATATCCTGCGGCTGAACCGTAATCGTTAGAATGTGCGGGTCGTTAACCGGCCAATCAATTGTGTGGGAAGGTGGCACGTACAGTGTCCTATTGCTTGTCTGTTGGCTGTTTTTTGCAGCTGATCCGGTCGTAGCTCAGTTCGCTCATCAAGTCGCCTTGCGGCCGACGGTAGCCGTACTTCTCGCGCGTTCGAGTTTCAATACTGTTTAGCAGGGCATTGCCAATCTGCAGTGCCTGTTGACCACGTTGCGCACTGTAGTCCGTCAGGAACTGACGCGCCAGCTCAGCTTCTCCGGCTTTGTAAAGCGCATTGGCCGTCACGGTAAGCTGTTGCTGCTCGCCAATGAGCCGTTGCTCAAACGCGCTTAAGGTCTCGGTGACTTCCGGCAGAAACTCAGCTGGCCGGTCGCAAGTGAAATACATCAGGCGTTTGAAGGTTCGGCCGGCAAATTCGGTGGCTTCCTGAATCTGCCAGTCGCGTTTGAGAAATCCCCTCGATTCCCCCTTGGTCAGATACCGATGCTTCCCATATTGCGGCAATATAGATTGCACACCGATGCGGTAGGGAACAAAAGGTGCGGTGACCGAGCCAGTAGGTGCGATCCACAGCAGGTTTAGGTCGGAGTGCTGCTGCTTGCGCAATTGGGCAACTTGTCCGTAGCCGGTGGAATCCTTGGACAGGCGAACGTCGCGTACCGCGGACATCATGTGAGGCAGGCTAATGGGTGCAGCCGCTCGTAATTCCTGCTCCATTTCCTCTCGAGGGTAGCGCGGAGGGTTGTTTCCATAGACCTCAGCGGCGTTAAAAGCTACTCCGCTGTCAGGGTCGTACCAACCTTGTTCGACCGCAAAGCTGATGAAGTTGCTTGAGCCGAGAAAATTGGGGTTTTTCTGGAAATTGGCGGGCACTTCGAAAATATAACCCGGGTAGGATATTCGAACATCATCCGGCCCAAGTCGCTGCGCAATCCACAAGCCTTGGCCTCCGGCGTAGTTGATCAGCACCCAGCCTTCATTCTCATCGGCAAACATGTGCGAATTCCCGCCATAGCTTGAGTAACCGTATTGATCAATCAAGCGGCCGACAATTTCTACAGCTTCCCTGGCGGTTCGGGCTCTTTGCATGACGATTCTTGAGAGGTCGCTGTATTGAGGCCCCTGTTGCGGATTTGGGGTCATCGCAATCAGCTCATCGCGTGATGGTGACCAGACATCCCGGGCGGCAACATTGTGCTCATTCAGCCCGCCATTGGTCAGCGGTGGTGGGAAGCCCTCGTATTCCGAATAGTTCATGGTCAGGTAGCGATAAGTGTGCCTGACTTGCGGAATCTCACTCAGCTGGCCTGGCATAAAAGCATCCGCAGTAACGCCTACAGTCATGGTTGCGTCTTTGCCGTGATCCTGCTCCGCGACGATCTCCAGCCAATGGCTGGAAACCTCATCCCCGGAACCACCAATCAGCACGCTACCATCGGTGGTCAGATTCTTGCCAATATAGATCGCGTAAGAAGCAAAGCCCGGCGTGGGCAGAAGGCAGAAAAGCAGTAGGGTCAATAACAGGTCGTTCTTGTGCATGGTCAATTTTTTTACTTTGGTTTATGTTAGCGACATCTTAATGGCGGGAACTCGGGATGTTACTAGCGCAAACGCCTGCTGGCCAGGAACAATGGCTGCAAGAGTTGGCTGAGCACGGCCTCGCAGCAGAGTATCAACCCAGCCTGGCGGCGCTGCTGCGTAATCTGGCCACTTTGGGAGACTGCACATTGCTGATGAGCAGCGGTCCCGCCTGCTTACCCTATGTGCCGTGGTTGCGCGATGGAATGTCGATGAACAACCGCTTGATCGTTCATCAAAACAGTGACCAGCAAAACTTGCAGCCCTTGTTGCTGCGACAACAGCAGCAGGACATTCGAGTGGCTCATCATTTTCAGAATGCCGAAGAATTTATCGCCGATATTGCCCACCACCGCTTTCAGCTGTTACTGCTTGATGTCAGTACTCTGGTGCTTGAAAGCCTTTCCCTCTGGGAAGGCCTGCTGCAAGATCAGGGAATGATCGTATTGCTAAGTCCCAGGGTGATTGCGGGCGATCGCATGGCGCTCTTGCAGCAGCACTATTTGTTGGCTCCGCTGAACGAAACCGAGACGGCGCTTATGCTGTGTCGCAAAGGCTTGCAGCACACAAGAAAACGCCGCGGACGCCGCCGTAGCGCCTAGACAAGCAGCATGGTCAGAAGAGTGGCCAGCACTGGAATAACCACCGTGATGACGCCGACATCCCGATACGCCTGCTTATGGGTCAGCCGGGTAATGGTCAGCATGGCAACCACTGCACCGCAGTGGGGCAATGAATCAAAACCGCCACTGGCCATAGTAACGATACGGTGGAGCGTTGCCGGTTGCACGCCCATTTCCAGGTAGGCCGGTGCCATGGTTTGCATGAAAATCTGCAAGCCACCGGAGGCCGACCCGGTAATGGCCGATACCAGACTGACCGATCCAAATGCAGAGAGCAGCGGGGGTAGACCGGAATCGAGCATCAGCCGCGTGAATTCCGAAAAGCCGGTGGTATGGGTAACCACACCGCCGAAACCAATTACCGCCGCTGTGTTTATCAGAGGCATGATGGAGTCCTGGGTGCCTTCTCCGGCAATATGCAGTGCATTGGCGCGAATATTCCTGAAGAGCCCAATGGCCACCGTGCTACCAATCGCAAGTGCGATGCTGGGCCAGAGAATTGCCTGTTGATTGGCAAACTGTAAGAGCGCGTCCAGGGCGCTGGGAAGCTGTGCGCCTGTGGCCATTAGCAGGCGCGGGAGTAAAATGATTGCCAGTACCACCACTAAGGGAATTGCTGCTGTTTTCCAGTGAGGATAGTCGCTGTCATGCATATCGCTGATGCGATCAAGCGGGTCAGCAACAAAGTGTTCACCCTGCTGCTTCGCTTTGATGCGTTGCCTCTCCAGATACCACATGCCACCGGCAAACATCAGAACACTGGCGAATACTCCCAGCAAGCCCCCGGCAAATAGATCTGTGCCCAAAGCAGACGCCGAAATTACATTGTGAATCGATGGCGTACCGGGCAATGCGGTCAGGGTAAAGGTTCCCGAACCCAGTGCTAGCGCAGCACAGAAAAGGCGTTTTGGTATATCGGCCTCTTGCAGAAGCTTCAGACCGAGCGGGTACATTGCAAAAATGACCACGAATACAACTACGCCACCATAAGTCAACACGGCGCACGCCAGCACCGTGATCCATAAGGCCCGTTCCGGCCCCAGTTTGCGTACCAGGGCAAGCGCAATGCCGGCAGCTGCGTGGCTTTCACCCATGACCCGGCCAAAGACGGCGCCCATCGCAAATAGCAAAAAGAACTTGCCAGCAAAGGTAAAAGCGCCCAGAGCGCCGAAGGAAAAATACTCGGTTAAACCCTGGGCCATTGGCAGGTCATTGGTTAATACCACCAACAATGAACACAGAAGCGCGGCAAACACGATGTTCACGCCGCGAAGCGCAAGCAGTATCAGTAGTACGACACTACCCAGCAGTCCGAAAGTTGCCATATTGGTTATTCTGAAGTGCGTTAAGACGGTTCAGCGCAAGTATGTTCCATTTGCGCATGCTCGAACAAGTGCTCCAGTTCCGGCAGCAAGCGTACTGCCTGGCCCTGACCTTGCTCGGCAGCGCGGCCTACCCAGTAATATGCCAGCATGGGGTCGGCAGCCACGCCTTTGCCTTCGTGGTAGCACAAGCCGGTATGGAACTGACCATGCGGGTTACCCAATTTGGCAGACGCCAGATAGTTTTCAAAAGCCAAAACGTCATTCTGCGGGACCTGCGCGCCTTTGCTGTATTTGTTCCCCAGCAGATATTCGTAGCCACCGGCGAGAAACGGATCGCGGGCAGGCGGTGGCTTTGCTGGCCGACTTTTTTCTGAGTTGCCAAGAATGTAGGCCTTGGCCGAGCACTTGGGGCAATGGAAGCGGGCGATGCGTCCGCGCAATTTATCCAGAGAGGACAGTGCTACCTGCTCTATTCGCTGACAGCGGCAGCTTGGGCATTCCTTTGGTGGCTGGTGGACAATCACTTGTGGCAGAACTTCTTGTACTTCTAAGCCAGATACTGCGGTCAATGGCAAGCGGGCAGTAAGCAGGGCGAACAAACAACTTCGTATCCGGCGATTATCTCATATGTTGTCAGGCACGGCCATGCCCCGTCTTCAGAGCGACACCAACTTATACGGAGTACGCAAAAGTCGATTTAAGCACTTAAATCTCTGTTGCTCTCTTGCTGAGGGCAGAGCACAATCAGAGTTTGAATGGCAGTGGGGTTAGCAATGGCGAGACGGTCTGGGGGGCGTGCATCACGGGTTGCTCTTCGCAACGCACCGCTGGCGGAGGAGCTGAAACCGGTACAGCCCGGTGAGGTGGGAGGCCAATACCGGCCGCTGGCCGAGCACGATTTACCAAAAGTTCTGGATACCTGCTATCGCATTCTTGAGGAAGTTGGCTTTGCCGATGCGACCGCGCACTGCATCGACGTGTGCACCGCCTTTGGGGCCCGCCTTGGGGATGATGGTCGATTGAGGATACCCCGCGATGTTGTCGACAAGGCCTTGTCCTTGTGCCAGCGCAATTTGGTACTGCACGGTCAGGATCCCAAACACGATCTCGACCTCTCCGGCCAGAAAGTGCATTTTTCTACGGCAGGCGCTGCGGTGATGGTGGTCGATGCTGAAACCCGGTCATATCGGGATTCTCTGGCGCAGGACTTGTATGACATGGCTCGCATCGTAGACCAATGCGAGCACATACACATGTTCCAGCGTACCTGTGTGGCCCGGGATATTGAAGACCCCGCGGAGATGGAGCTGAACACGACTTACAACTGTGTAATGGGAACGACCAAACACGTGGGCGCTGCCTGGAGTCAGGGTAGCCATGTGGCGGAAACTCTTAAGATGCTGCATCTGGTCGCGGGCAGTGAGGAAGCATGGCGAGCCCGCCCGTTCGTCAGTCAGTCCAATTGCTTTGTTGTGCCGCCCATGAAATTTGCCGAAGACTCATTGGACTGTTTGCGGGTGGCCGTGGAGGGTGGCATGCCGGTACTGCTGCTCTCCGCCGGCCAGGCAGGAGCGACGGCCCCGCCCTGTCTCGCGGGTGCCGTGGCACAGGCCTGGGCTGAGTGTCTGGGAGGGCTGGTTTATGTCAATGCCATTAAACCCGGTGCGCCAGCAATTATTGGTACCTGGCCATTCGTTTCGGATTTGCGCACCGGAGCGATGAGCGGCGGTTCGCCCGAGCAGGGCTTGTTGTCAGCAGCCTGTTGTCAACTTGGTGCTTACCTGGATTTGCCGACCGGAACCGCGGCTGGTATGTCCGATTCCAAGCTGCCGGATCATCAGGGCGGTGCCGAGCGGGCCTACACAGCGGCAGTGGCTGCGTTGTCTGGTGCCAATATTGTTTATGAATCTGCGGGTATGTATGCAAGCCTGCTGGGTGTATGCCCGGAAAGCCTGCTGATGGATAATGATCTCCTGGGTGCCTGTCTGCGACTTGTGAAAGGAATAGCTGTCACTGATGAGACTTTGGGTTTTGACACTCTACGCGATGTTTGCCTGGGCAATAAGGGACATTACCTGGGCTCTGATCAGACGCTGGGCGTTATGCAGACCGAGTATCTTTATCCTGAGCTGTTCAACCGCGCGAGCCCGGGTGACTGGCTGGATGCAGGCCGGCCAGACCCTGTCGCCAATGCAATCAAGCGCAAGAAAGACATATTGCAGAGTTACTTTCCTGCGCATGTCAGTGACGAGGTTGACCGGCAGATACGCGCCCAGTTTCCAATTGCGCTTAGCCGCTCGGCAATTGGGCGCGGTGAGTAGCAAGCAAAACCCATACAAAGCTGGAATTTGGACACTATGTTAGAGCATGCGCGTGTAGTCATTATTGGAGGTGGTTCACTGGGAGTAAGCCTGCTGTATCACTTGAGTAAAGAAGGGTGGACTGACACCCTGCTGCTTGAAAAAGGGGAGCTGACCAGCGGGTCCACCTGGCACGCGGCCGGTTTGTGTTCCAATTTCATTGGCAACCATACGGTGGCTAAAATCCATAACGCATCGATTGAGTTGTATGACAAAATCCTGCCTGCGGAAACCGGGGATCCGTCGACGTTTCACAAGTGCGGCAGTTTACGAATCGGTTACAGCGAGCTTGAGGAGCAATGGTTTCGTAATCTGGAAGCACGCGCACCCAACGTGCCCTGCGAGTTTCACATTGTCAGTAAGGCCGAAGCACAAGCCATCAATCCACTGATGAACTTTGACAAAGCGCGAATCATTGTCAGCACACCCAACGACGGCCATGTGGACCCCACGTCGGTCGTGATGCCAATGTCCCAATTGGCGCGTGCAAACGGCGCAACGATCAGCCGGTTTAATCGGGTACTGGAAATTAACGCATTAGCCAGCGGTGAATGGGAGGTGGTGACCGAGAAAGGGACAGTACGCGCTGAACATGTCGTTAATGCGGCCGGTTGCTTTGCGGTCGAAGTGGGGGCAATGGTCGGCGTGCAGCTGCCTATTGTAAATCTTGAACATCAGTATCTGGTTACCGATGCTCATCCAGCCATTGAAAAGCTCGAAAAGGAGCTGCCAGTTTGCAGGGATTCCTACAGCAATGCTTACATTCGCCAGGAAGGTAAGGGCTTTCTGGTTGGCCCTTATGAGACATGGGGGGCTAAACCCTGGGCACTGAACGGCATGGATTGGTCCTTTGACCGTGAATTGTTTGACGGCGATCTGGAGCGAATCATGCCCTTTCTTGAGAGGACAATGGAGCTGACGCCCGCCTTCAGCGAGGTGGGTGTTCGAACCATTGTGAATGGACCGATCACTCACACGCCTGATGACAATGTGTTGGCCGGTCCGGTTGCAGGCTTGCGCAATTTCTGGAACCTCTGTGGCTCAAGTATTGGAATTGCGCAAGGTGCGCTGGGTAAATTTATGGCGCAATGGATGATTTATGGTGAAACCGAATTGAACATGGTCTCGTTGGATACCCGTCGCTTCGGCGACTGGGCCGATCGCGAATACTGCATTACCAAGGGCATTGAAAGCTACGAGGTTATGTACACGGCGATGGGGGCCAATGAATCGCGGCCGATCGGCAGAGCCAGGCGGACCAGTGCGTTGTATGCGATGCTGGCTGAAAAAGGCGCGCATTATGGAACTGCTCAGGGCTATGAGAAGCCCACCTGGTTTTCCACTGACGCAATACGTCACGAGAGCCCAGGCTGGGCGCGCAGCGAAGCGCACGCCGCTGTGGCAGAGGAGTGTCGCGCTGTGCAAAACGCCGCGGGTATCATCGACATATCCGGAGCGGCCCGCTTCGCCGTGCGTGGCAAAGATGCGGCAAAGTTCTTGGATCGGCTTTCCTGCAATAAACTGCCCGGCAAGGACGGGCGCCTGTCGCTGACGCTCTTTCATGGTCCTAATGGCGGCATCATGACCGAGCAGTCGATCACCCGTATCAGCGAGGATCACTATTTCCTGGTGGGCCCAATTGCCGGTGAGCAGCGCGACCTGCACTGGATGCAACAACATGCGGACGGCTTCGATGTGCAGATTGACAATTTTACCGATTTTGTCGGCGGGGTTCTGATCACAGGGCCCAGATCCCGGGATATTTTACAGGCGCTCACCAACAATGACCTTTCTTCGGCCGCCTTTCCCTGGTTGAGTCAGCAAACCATAACGGTCGATAGCGCTGAAGTCTGCGCCATACGAGTCAGTTACGCGGGTGAGCTCGGATATGAGCTGCATATGCCGAATTATCAACTGCCCAGCATCTACGAGTCACTGTGGCGGGTAGGCCGTGAGCACGGGCTGCGGGATTTCGGTGGCTATGCCTTTAATTCGCTTCGTATGGAAAAAATGTATCGCGCGTGGGGCAACGAATTCACCGAGGAAATTTCCGCCGTCGAAGCCGGCATGCAGCGTTTCATTGATACCGGGCGTGATTTCATCGGGGCGTCTGTGGTTCGACAGCGTTTGGAGGAAGGCGGCAATATTCAGCTAGCCTACCTGGCGTTTGATGATGAGTTGCCCTGTGACTGCTTCGGTAATGAGGCGGTATTGCAGGCTGGCCGGCACGTCGGGATTACCACTGGTGGTGCCTATGGCCATCGGGTAGGCCGCAGTCTGGCGTTTGCCTATCTTGAGCCGGAACTGGTGCAGCAGGGGCAGGCGCTGGAGGTTATGACCTCGTTGGGCGTGCGGCGCGCGCATGTTGAACTGGATGCAGTCTATGACCCGGACAACAGCAGACTCAGAGGCTGATATGACAGGGCGAGTTCCGACCGACACGGAAATATTGATCATCGGGGGAGGCATTGTTGGGTGCTCTATTGCTTACCATCTTAGTAAACGGGGCGTCAACGATGTGGTTTTGCTTGAGCGCAAGCAATTAACCTGCGGTACGACCTGGCATGCCGCGGGTCTTTGCAGCATGCTGTGGCCAACACCCACGCTGACCAGGCTCGCGCAATACACCCATGAGCTGTATGCCGCCTTGGAAGCCGAAACCGGGCAGTCTACCGGGTATCGCCGGATTGGCAGCCTGAGCCTGGCGCGCGATGCAGAGCGTCTGGAAGAACTGCAGCGTAGCTCTTCAATGGGCAAGGTGTTTGGAGTCGACAGTACCTGGCTTAGCAACCGCGAGCTTGAGCAGATGTACCCTGGAATCAATACCGAGGGTGTGATCGGCTGCATGCACATCGAGCGAGATGGGCAGACGAATCCAATCGATACAACCATGGCTCTGGCCAAGGGGGCGCGTAAGGGCGGCGTGCAGATATTGGAAGGCGTCAAGGTAGAGCGGGTGTTAACCGATGGTGATGTGGCGGTGGGTGCCCGTTACAGTGATGGCGGTAGTCAAGGCACCATCAAGGCTCGACAGGTCATTTTGTGCGGTGGTTTGTGGTCGCGTGATATTGCTGCCGACATTGGTGTGCGATTGCCATTGTATGCCTGTGAGCATCAATATGTGGTTACCGAGGAGATGCCTGGCCTCAGCAAACGCCCGGTCATGCGCGATTTTGCCAAGGGGCTGTATTTCAAGGAGGATGCCGGCAAATTACTGGTTGGCTGGTTTGAGTCCAATGCGATTGGCTGCCCGATGGACCGTATTGCTGAAGACTTCAGTTTCGATGAGTTTCCCTGTGACATGGAACATATCGAGCCCTACTTGCTCGGTGCCATGGAGACCTTTCCGGCTTTTGGTGAGGCGGGTATACGAACCTATTTCAATGGCCCGGAGAGCTTCACTAACGACAACCTGCACCTGCTGGGCCCTTCGCCTGAAGTAGAACGTTTTTGGGTTGCCTGTGGCATGAACAGCAAAGGAATTGGTGCCGGCGGGGGGCTGGGCAAAATCATGGCCGACTGGATTGTGGATGGTCATCCGTCCGGTGAAATCACCGAAACCGACGTGGCGCGCAACAATTCAGTGCAACGAAGTCAGGCGTATATTGAAGCGCGTATACCTGAAGCGCTTGGCCATACCTACGCGATGCACTGGCCCTTCTACCAGTACAACACTGCGCGTAACCAGCTCTGTTCGCCAGTACACGATTTGCTCGCCGAGCAAGGCGCCTGTTTTGGCGAAGTGGGCGGGTTTGAACGCCCCAACTGGTTTGCTGAGCCAGGCCAGACGGCTCAGTACCAATACAGCTACCGCCGTCAGAACTGGTTTGCAAATAGCGCTGCTGAGCACATGGCTGTCCGAGAATCGGTAGGCGTCTATGATATTTCGTCTTTTGGCAAATTTCGGGTAAGTGGAGCAGGCGCGTTGGCGACCCTGCAGCGGCTCAGCTGCAACGATGTGGATGTTGCCGTGGGCAAGGTGGTGTACACCCAATGGCTGAACGCTCGTGGCGGGATAGAAGCCGATTTAACCATCATGCGGTCCGCTGAGCAGGAATTTGCCGTGGTGACTGGAATCGGTTCGCTGTATCGTGATTGGTGGCGGCTGAAGCAGCACTTGCAAGCCAATACAGAGCTGACTGACTTCACCACAGACACGGCCTGTCTGGCGGTTCAGGGCCCCAATTCGCGCGCAACATTGCAAAAACTGACTGACCAGGACCTTGGCGATACGGCTTTTCCATTTGCCAGCGGGGTATTTGCGGAGCTTGCAGGCGCCCGCATCTGGATGCAGCGAATCAGCTATGTTGGTGAAACCGGGTGGGAGCTGTTTGTCCCGGCCGAGCATGCTCAAGCTGTGCTGCTGGCCGTTCAACAGGCCGGGTCAGAGTATGCAATCCGCAATGTCGGCCTGCATGCTGTGAACAGCCTGCGCCTTGAGAAAGGCTTTCGACATTGGGGGCATGACGTAGCGGCAGAGGACAACCTGGTCGAGGCTGGCCTGAGTTTCACGGCGAGACCGCAGGCCAGTGATTTTATTGGTCGCGACGCATTCCTGGCGGCCAAAGAGGCCGGCTTGCCGCAGCGGCGACTGCTGCAGTTCAAGCTCAGAAACCCCGAGCCACTGCTGTACCATAATGAACCTATATTGATGGATGGTGAGGTGCTTGGCTACTTAAGCAGTGCCATGTATGGCCATGCTGTCGGCGGGGCCATCGGCATGGGCTACGTGCACGCGCCTTTGCTGGACACGCAGCGTGTGGCGGACGCCGAGTTTGCAATTGAAGTTGCCGGGGAGGCTTTCCCGGCGGATGCGAGCTTGAGCGCATTCTATGATCCGCAGGGCCAGCGGATGCGCTAGCCCACGGCCAACGCCGGCTGGCCAGGAAATCAATCGCCGGTCTTACTCGCCTGCAGCGCGCTGCTTGGACTCACTGTCGGTTTGCTGGCGACGAGCCAAGCGTTCTATGATCTCGGTTTTCAGCTGCAATTCTTCATTGAGCCGTTCGCTGTGTTCGCGTTGGTATTCGAGGTCGCGAATCAGGGCTACATTTTCGGTTTCGTATTTGGCGGTGCTCTCGAGATAGCGGCTCAACTGGGATGAGATTGAGTACATCAGGGTAAACCAGGCCAGAACGATGATGGCTATCCACAGTTTTTCATCCGGGCCAGATGCGAGCAGCACGATTCCGGGCATGAGAAGCGCCGGGACGGAAAAATTCTTGAACGGATTGAAGTAAGCGTTATAGGTCAGACTGGTGCCTGCGGCTAGTGCGCAGACAACACTGAAAGGGGGGGCCAGGCTGGTCGCTTCGAGGGAATAGGCCAGGTAAGAAAACAGCCCTCCCCAGACCAGCCCATTAACAGCTACGCTGGTGGCGCAATAGCGGAAGCAGGCAGCTAGGGAGCCTGGCTCTTCGGCTTTCAGGTAGCGACGCACATGCAGCCAACGGGTCGTTACAATCAGCATCACTAATCCAACCCAGCTGCCCAGCAATGCAGCATGAATATGCGGCCAGACCATAGCGGCCACCAGTAACGCGCCCAGGCTATTGCCGGCTGCTGCCGTCGACGCCTGCGTGGCCAACAGACTTAATTTGCGCCGGTAAATAACCTGAGTCTCGGCGTCGCTGGGATACTGCATTCAGGTGTCAGCTAAGAAGAGTTGTTATCCGCTAATCCTGCTAAGTGAAGCCATGGGTGTCAATTGTACAGTTTTGAGGCACACACAATATATAGTGTTTTAAAAAATATACACACAATATATTGTATTTAGGAAACGTACATATTTGTTATTTGCGCCAATTATTTGACGCCAGCCATTTGCTTGCCTGCAAAATCCAGGTTGTGAATCCAGTGCAGCAAGGACTCCTGAACTGCATGCCCACTGCCCCGGTGGACGTCGGCCGCGTTATGCAGGCTGACTACCAGGTATCGGGTATCGTCGGCGGACTGAACGAAACCGGCCATAGCAACCACATGGTCAAGTCGGCCCGACTTCAGACGAGCACGGCCTTGCAGGGGGCTGTCCGTCAAGCGGCGAGAAAACGTTCCGTCCTGCCCGGTGATTGCCATGGATGCAACAAGCTCGGCCATATAAGGGCTGCGCCACGCGCGTCCCAGTATGCCGGCCATTTGCCTGGCGGTCAGGCGGGTATTGCGTGAACTGCCGGCTCCATTGTCCACGTGCAGGCCAGCCGTGTTGATGCCGTGTCTGCCAAGCCAGTCATGCAGTGTGCTGCGTGCTTTTTCGGCCGTGGCGGGCGGGCCTTTCTCTTCAAGCCCGAGCGTTAAAAACAGCATGCGGGTCATTAGGTTGTTGCTGTACTTATTAATTGAGCGGATGGCATCGCCGAGCGGGACCGAGTCAAAGCTGAGCATTGGTGGCTCAGTGAATTCACGCTGGCCACGGCGCAGTTCGCCTTCCCAGCGACCACCGGATTCCTGCCAGAATTTGGCGAATAAGTCGGCGGTATAACGGTCCCGCGGCATGACACTGCGTTGCATGCCGTACAGCTTGCAACGACTGGGAAACTTGCCTTCCAGAATGACTTTGCCAGTGTGATCGAGATTGATGGCGATGCCGCGGTTATAGCCACGACATGGGCGGTCAACCGCCCGAAGACGGTTGTTAACCACCAATCCCGGCAGCTCGGGTACGACTTGAACGTCTACTTCACCATTGCCAGAGCCGGGGCGAAACAGGAAGGTGGAGACATTGAAATTGCTGACCAGTGCAGCGGGTACCACGTTATAGGCCCGCAAACCCTGGCCATCGAAGGCTGCCGGGTCTTCATTGATCGGTGCGAAAAGGCTTTGGTCAATGTACAGGTCGCCGCGGATCGTCTGAAGGCCGGTCATGCGCAGGCGGTGTACCAGCAACCAAACACGCTCAATGGTCAGGTAGGGGTCGCCGCCACCTTTTAACCACAGGTCACCGTGCAGGATTCCTGAGTCAATGTCTCCATCCGCATGTATCTCAGTTGACCACTGGTAGGCGGGTGTCAGTCGTTCCAGTGCGGCCATCGTGGTCAACAACTTTACAGTTGAGCCAGGGTTGCGGGGTTGGTCGGCATTAAATTCCAGCAGAGCCTGCTGCTGATGGACTTCGCGCACGTAAATGCTCAGCCCGGAACCATCCAGCCCAAACGCGCTCAGACTGCGTTGCATTGCTGCCGGCAGCTGAGTTGGGGAGTCCGCGCCGATTGCGGCCTGAGTGTTTGCCGAACAGGCAATGATCAGCAGCGAGTTAAGTAGTTTGCGCAACAAAGCGACGTCACCGTGGTTCAATTTGCACTAAAGATAGGCTCTGGGCCGGCGCAACGCCACTGTCAACTTGTGTATAAATACCGCACCAGGTTAGGTACAGCCGTACAAGGCCTCGGACGGTTACAGCGGTGTACCTTGTGGTATTATCGCGCCGAAAATCAACTGGCTAAGGCAGTTTATGGCCTCCGAAGCAGATTTAGACAACGAAGATTTTTCCTACGCCGCAGATCAGGTGCTGGTGAAGCAATATCTGGACGATATTCATGAGCCTGAAGCGATGAGTGAGGAAGAGAAAAATGCCCGTAAAGAGGCCATTAAGCAACTGCTGAAGGAAGAAGACGCGGTGCTGGTGGCACACTATTACACCGATCCGGAGATCCAGTCCTTGGCGGAAGAAACCGGTGGTTGTGTTTCCGACTCTCTGGAAATGGCTCGTTTTGGCAATGACCATGACGCCCAAACTCTGATGGTGGCCGGGGTGAAGTTCATGGGGGAGACAGCCAAAATTCTCAACCCTGAGAAACGTATTCTTATGCCAACTCTGGAAGCGACCTGTTCGCTTGATGTCGGTTGCCCAGCCGACGAATTCAAGGCGTTTTGTGAAGAACACGCCGATCGCACCGTCGTTGTTTACGCCAATACCTCGGCGGCCGTAAAGGCCTTGTCCGATTGGGTCGTCACTTCAAGTATTGCCCTGGATGTTGCGGAGCACCTGCACGACAAGGGCGAAAAAATTCTCTGGGCTCCTGACAAGCACCTGGGTAATTATGTGCGACGGGAGTCAGGGGCTGACCTGATCGCCTGGGACGGCGCTTGCATTGTTCATGAAGAATTCAAAGCTCGTGGCATTGAAGACCTGCGAGCAGTCTACCCGGAAGCCGCGGTATTGGCCCACCCGGAATCACCACGCGCGGTGCTGGAAATTGCCGATCGTGTTGGTTCGACCACACAGATTATCAATGCAGCCGAAGAGCTTCCCAACAAGCAGTTTATTGTCGCTACTGACCAGGGTATTTTCTACCAGCTGCAGCATCGCATGCCGGACAAGGAGTTCATCATTGCACCTACCGCGGGCAGTGGCGCAAGCTGTCGCAGCTGCGCGCATTGCCCTTGGATGGCAATGAATGTACTGGAGCGCCTGGAACAAAGCCTGCGGGAAGGCAGTAATGAGATTCACGTTGACCCCGAGCTTGCCAAACGTGCAGTAATTCCGCTGGAGCGAATGCTGAATTTTGCCAAGAGCATGAAGAAAACGGTGATTGGCAACGCCTGAGTGGGCAGTTTTCCCAGGTGATCTGGGGATGGTTCTAAACTGGCGTTGCCTAACTGCCATTAGTGGTTTTCACTGCGTGACTTGGCAGGTATATCCAAAGTGGTGCTATTAGCATCGGCAGCCGCTCGCGAGGGTTTTTTGCTGCGTGATAGGGTTACTGATGAAAAGTAGGTGCACTAGCATCGGCTTGCAATCAATAACGACTTTCACTGCGTGACTTGGCCGCTCCGCGGTGCCCTCACTCACAAAAATGCCGTCGCCTGCGGCTAGTCATTTTGGCTCTTTCGGCCGGCGTCTTTTACCTCCGTGAAAGTCGTTATTGATTGCAAGCCTTAGTTATAGAGCACATCGTTCTCGTAGATCTACAATCGCCTCCCCTCAGCTCTAAACTGTAACTTGCTTCGGGTTAAGGTAGCCGCTCGCGGGGGGGCTTTTGCGAAGGTAAAAGACGCCGGCCGAAGGAGAAAAAATGACTTTCAACGAAAGGCATTTTTTTGATGGAGGGCACCCCGGAGGGGGCAAGTCGCGTAGCAAAACCCCCTCGCGAGCGGCTGCCGGTGCTAGCGGCACCACTTTGAAAATACCTACCAAATTAAGCGGTGAAAGTCATTATTGGCCGAACGCCAGTGACGATGGCACATGGGTTTAGATTTTAATGGCTTCCTTCATCCGCTCAATCGTCCGCATCCGCTCGCTGATCTTCGCGGTTGCGAGGTAATCTCCCCGCACCAGTTTAAGAGCGTAACGCAGCTGACGCTCGGCTTCATCGAATATTCCATTCAGAATGAAATACTCGGCACGGGCCTGATGCACGCCGGCTATATTACCGGCCAGGCCATGAGTTTCAGCCAGCAGATACCAGACGTGTTCGTCGTGCGGGTGTAATTCCACATGGTCCAGCAGCACAAGCTCACATTCTCTGGCACGGCCTTGCTTCAGTAAGGCCTCGGCGTAGGCCATCGTCAGTGGGTGGTTTCCAGGGTTGATTGCCAGGTGGTGTTCGAGCTGTTCGGTTGCTTCCTCAACCCGGCCGGCACGGATTTCGATATCGTTTTGGGCGAGCAGGTAGGTAATATTGCGCGGCTCGCGTATCAAGAGCGGCTTTAACGCGGCTCGCGCCGAATTCAGTTTGTTGGCGGCAGTATAGGCCAGTACCAGTCCATAGCGAGCGGCTGCGCTGTTGGATTTGCCTTCTGCAAGTTCCGACTTAAAGCGTTTGATCGCTTCTCCCGGGTTGTTGGCGTAGCCGTTAAGCACCCTGGCACGCATCAGCTGAAAGTCCTGGCTTTCGGTCACAATTTTGGTTGGATAGTCGCGTGCTCGATTTTTCGAATCCGCGATTCGGGTTTCGCTGACCGGGTGGGTGAGCAGGAATTCCGGTAATTGGCGGCGGTAGCGCGACGCGCGCTGCATGCGTTCGAACATGGCTGGCACGGCATTTGGGTCAAACCCTGCACGTGCCAGCGTTTGCATGCCCAGGCGGTCGGCTTCTAGTTCATTGTGGCGGCTAAAATTCAGCCTGGATTGCAGCGACGCCGCCCGGGTGGCGCTGAGAGCCGCCAAGCCGGCATCACCTCCGGCGGTGGCGGCAATGACCATGCTGCCCAGCAGCGCCAGCATATTGGGGATCGCGTTCCTGCGGGCTTCCTCTACCCCACGGGCAAAGTGTTTCTGGCTCAGGTGAGCCAGTTCGTGACCTAAAACGGCCGCCAGTTCACCTTCGGTTTCAGCGTAAAGCATCAAGCCATCGTGAATGCCTATGACGCCGCCTGGCACAGCAAAGGCGTTTAAGGTTTTATTCTTGACGATCACCAGCTCGAGGCGCCGATCATCCAGCTCGCTGTGCTCAGCCAGGCGGTAGATCAGATTCTCCAGATACTCGCTGAGCACAGGGTCATAAACAGTTTTCACCTGGCTTCGAAAACTGCGCAGCCAGGCTTGTCCAAGCTCATATTCCTTTTCGCTGGAAATCAGGCTGGAACCGGCGTTACCCAGGTCCGGCAAGTCGCTGATATTGGCAGAATGAGCGCCATGAACCAGCGCCAGGCTTATCGCCGCTGCACAAATTGCTCTGATCGTTGCCGTCATTGTCCAAAAGCTACGCACACTGTTCCCATCACTTTATAGGCTGCATTCACTCACGTCCAGCGGGAGCGCCCGCTATCGTCGGGGTTTGCCTCGATCATTTAGAACGCCAGGCTGTGAATTAATTCCCCTGCTGGCTTCGGTAATCAGCGCGACCAACGGTATACTTCGCCTTGGTCAATTAACGCGGCCCCAGACTCGGTCAATGCTGAATATTTTCAAGAAATGGATGGATGAGCACTTCGCTGACGAAGAGGCGATTATTCTGCTGCTGTTACTGTTCCTTGGATTCACCGTTATATTGACGATGGGCGATGTGGTCACCCCAGTGATCGCGGCTCTGATACTGGCCTTCTTACTGCAAGGAATGATCAGCCGCTTGGAACGCTGGCGTGTTCCAAGGCCGCTTGCCTTGCTGATCACGGTTTTGTTCTTTCTGGGTTTGTCGTTGGCAAGTCTGTTGATTGTGCTACCACTGGTGTGGGGGCAGCTCAAGATTCTATTTGCCGAGTTGCCAGCGATGCTGACCAAGGGTCAAGAGTTACTGATGCTGCTGCCGGAGCAGTACCCAGTATTCTTCAGCGAGGCCCAGGTCGGCGAAATCATTGAGCTTATTCGACAGCGGATTGGTGAAGTGGGGCAGTGGATTGTATCCCAGTCGGTCGCTACTATTCCCAATGTGCTGGTCGTGTTGCTGTATTTTATTCTGGTGCCTATTCTGGCGTTTTTTCTGCTGGCCGATCGCTGGGATTTCTTTCGCACCATCTCCCGCCTGTTGCCAACAGAGCGCCCGCTAATGAATGCAGTGTGGCATGAAATGAACGATCAGATTGCCAATTATGTGCGCGGCAAAGTAGTGGAGATATTTCTGGTCGGCGCAGTAACCTACTTTGTTTTCGCTGCGCTTGGCCTGCGTTATTCGGCGCTGCTCGCGGTAATGGTTGGACTGTCCGTGGTCGTTCCGTATATTGGGGCGGCGGCAGTTACCATTCCGATTGCTGCGATCGCCTATTTTCAGTGGGGTGCGGGGTCGGAATTTCTCTATGTCATGGTGGCCTACCTGGTTATTCAGTTTCTGGATGGCAATGTGCTGGTACCTCTGTTGTTCTCCGAGGCGGTAAACCTGAGCCCAACTGTGATCATGATAGCTGTGATTGTGTTTGGTGGCCTATGGGGTATCTGGGGGGTGTTTTTTGCTATCCCGCTGGCGACCCTTATAAAAGCCGTGTATAACGCCTGGCCCACCGCGCAGCGGCATCTTGAGCAGGACCAGGTCGCCGATGCAGAGTAGGTTTACCATGGGTGTTCAGCCGCACGTTCAGGAGTCCGCTTGAACCCGCTTGTGATGGCGCCGCTGTGGTTTGTGCTGCTGGCTTTATCTGCTACAGTGACGCAGGCGGTTCAGCCACATAAAAGCCCCAACGACCCTCGCAACTATCAGATCATTGAGTTGGAGAATGGCCTGCAGGCTGTTCTTGTTTCCGAGCCGAACGCCCGGCGAGCAGCCGTCGCCTTGGATGTCGGGGTGGGCAGTGCGCAGGACCCGACGGGGCGTCAGGGTCTGGCTCATTTTCTTGAGCACATGCTGTTTTTGGGAACCGAGAAATACCCGGACAGTGGCGCATACCAGGGATTTATCAATAGCCATGGCGGTAGCCATAATGCGTACACAAGCTTTGAACACACCAACTACTTTTTCGATGTGGACGCAGCCTACCTGGAACCGGCACTGGACCGCTTTGCGCAGTTTTTTATCGCGCCGCTATTCAATGCCGACTATGTGGAACGTGAAATACAAGCCGTGGAATCCGAGTATCGAGCCAAGCTTAAAAGCGACGCGCGTCGATCATTGGATGTGTTCAAGGCCATAATCAACCCGGAACACCCGTTTAGCAAATTGTCAGTGGGTAACCTGCAAACTCTGCTTGGAGGCGCGCAAGCTGAGGGTTCAGAGGTTTCGACTCACCAGCGCGCGTCGGTATTGGCCGCATTGCGCAGTGATCTGATTGATTTCTACGACACCTATTATCACGCAGGCGCAATGCGTCTGGCGGTATTGGGTCCGCAATCACTGAGCGAGCTCGAGCAGCTCGCGCGTGCGAAGTTCAAAGCAGTGCGTAAGCAATCCGTTACGAAGTCAGCGGCTGCAGT
>JAUIHW010000096.1 GCA_030431775.1 Gammaproteobacteria bacterium | reverse complement strand
TTGCACAGGCGGTGGCATCAGACCCGTCAGTCAATGCATTGCCATTGTGGTTCGGCATTGCGTTCATGGTGGTTGGAATATGCTTCAAGTTTGGCGCGGTACCGTTTCACATGTGGGTGCCGGACGTTTACCAGGGCGCTCGTTCGCCGATTACGCTTTATATCGGTACGGCACCGAAGCTCGCGGCACTGGCCTTGACGCTGCGTATTCTCGTGGACGGCCTCGGTGGCCTGCATGACATCTGGTCGGACATGCTGATGGTGGTCGCCGTATTGTCTCTGCTGCTGGGTAATTTTGTTGCTATCGCACAGACCAATATCAAGCGGATGCTCGCTTACTCAACCATCGCCCATGTCGGCTTTATTCTGCTGTCGGTGTATGCCGGTACGCGTGAGGGCTATGCGGCAGCCGTGTTCTACACGCTGACCTACGTGGTGTCGGCGGTCGGCGCATTTGGCATGGTTATCCTGCTTAGCCGCCGCGGCTATGAGGCTGAAAATCTGTCGGATTTCAAAGGCCTGAATGCACGCAGTCCCTGGTACGCGCTGATGATGATGTTTTTCATGTTCAGCCTCGCGGGTGTGCCACCTTTCATCGGCTTCTTCGGCAAGATCAACGCCATCAACGCGGTTCTCGGGGTAGGGCAGCTGGAACTTGCGATCATCATGGTGCTGACGTCCGTCGTGGGTGCTTTCTATTACCTGCGCGTTGTCTGGTACATGTATTTCGAGGAAGCCACTGATCGCGCTGTTCTGCAGACGAGCACCGACACGCGGATACTCATGAGCGTCAATGGCCTCTCGGTGCTGTTTCTGGGTATTTTGCCGGGCTGGCTCTGGAGCGTATGCCTGCAAGTCGTCTTGCAGCAGTAGCGAAATACGACGCCTCAGGCTGGCCTGCTGCGCGCCCCGCAGCGTATTCCCCTCAGGGCTTGTAATCATCATGAGTTGCCAGTAGGATGCGCCACTGCCGTTGCGGGGTGGAGCAGTCTGGCAGCTCGTCGGGCTCATAACCCGAAGGTCGCAGGTTCAAATCCTGCCCCCGCTACCAAAATTATAGGCACAGGGCTCGCATTTGCGAGCCCTTGTGTTTTTAGGCTCGGAAAAGCCCACGGCACACCATTCTTCGATCGGATCTCAATTTTGCCCAGCAGCGCGCCCAGATGCGTTCTAGCTTGCTCCAGGTCGTTCTCGGTAGCATTTGGATTGTCCGGCAGCTGTTCGATGTTCCTGACCAGCTTGATCCACGATTTCATCAAATGGGGAATCATGTCCGGTAACGCTGCCAGCGGTTCTTCATCCGTCAGGCATGCCTTCAAACGCGCTTCGGCTGCGCGTTTTTCCAATTCGAGCTTTTTCAGCCGCTGCGCCAGCGTGTCGCTCACCCCCATCGTTTCGATGGCTTCGACCAGTCTGTCGATCTTGCCGGAAAGGAAATCGACCTCGGCTTTGAGGGTTGCCGCATCGCTAGCCCCGGACAGATTTTCAATCGCATCGCGAATACGTGCCTGAACATACTCGACGAGATCGTCCGCCAGCAATCGTTCCTTAATCTTCTTTAGCATTACCGTTTCCGCAACCTGGCGTTTCACTCGCAGCCTGTTATTGCAAAGGCTCTTACCGCCATTCGTATGAGAGCTGCAGCCGTATGCGCGCCGGTCCTGCATGATGAAGTTTGCACCGCACTCGCCGCAGACCATCAGGCCCGAGAGAAGGTAGCGCGACGGGCGGCCGCGCCGGCGCAGTTGATTTGGATGCGCATTCGCGCGTGCCTGCTTTAGCCGAGTCTGAACTTTGTGCCAGAGAACGTCGTCAATGATGCGTAGGTCTGGATGGTCTGTAATTATCCATTCCGATTCAGGGCGTATTTCGTAAACGCGTTTGCTCGTGCCGGGCACTTTCTTTGACTTGCGTCGGTTCCAGATATTCCGACCTATGTATAACTCACGGCGCAATATACCTGTGAACATTCTTGCCGTTCCGACGATGGCGGACCCGGTCCACCCCTTGGCTCGCCGTGTTGTCCGGTTCCAACTCGCGCCGGGCGAGGGAATGCCTCGCGTATTCAACTCGCTGGCGATGGATTTTGCGGATTCGCCACTGGCGAAGCGCTGGAAAATCTCTCGAACTATGTCAGCCTGATGAGGCACGATGATCAGGCGCTTTTTCGATTCTGGGTCAGCCGCGTCGATGGGCTCGCTGTCATAGCCGAATGTCTTGCCGCCAGCTGAGAATCCGGCCTTAGAGCGCTCCCGTAGCCCGCGGTGCGTCCGTTCCTTGATCTTCCGTAGCTCGAGACTGTCGATGCCTCCGTAGATGCTGGCGAGCAATGACGCGGTTTCATGGCGGCTATCAAAGCCTTTACAGTCGAGAAGGAATTGATTCCGAAACTGAAGGGTTTCAAGCAGGCGAGGGAGTTCGCCTGGGCGCCGCGTTATTCGAGAGGTCTCGTCCACAATAATGCAGTCGAACTTTCCTGCCTCTGAATCCGCCAGTAGTGCCATGTATCCGGGGCGATTATCGTCCCCTCCGCTAAAAGCCTCGTCTGAGTATCGGCGAACCACTTTCCAGCCATTCAAAATTGCTATGGACTCGCAATTACTGACTTGGCCATCTATGGACGACCTGTCTTGCAAGTCTGTGGAGTATCGGCTGTAAATTACAGATCTCATTGTTTTTCCCTGCTAGCGCGTACTCGCTGCCGATTGCGCGCAGCTTCGCAACCGGGAGTCATGCAGTATTTCCGCTTTCTTCCACGCGATTTGCGATCAATAAAAAACCGCTTGCAATCAGCATCTCGAACTTGTCCGTCAGAACTGAACGAAGCTTTCCGCGAACACTGGCCAACTCTGTTTATCAAATTCGACTGATAGAGAGTTGTGATAGCGAAGCCGCAGATGGCCCGAAGTGTCCCTTTTTGCACCCACCAGCTCAGGTGGATTCGTTGCTGGAATTGATCGTCATGCCATTCGGCTGAAAAACCTGGCTTGCCCAAAAGAACTATCCCTGAATCTTCTCCACCTTTAGTTGATAGCCCCATTGCTGCGTTGACCGCATTCAAATACGAGTTCCCATTCAACCAATCTTGAACCTCTCTTTGAATCGCTCGACACGATTTTAGGCTAGGTGCCTCAGTGGGTGCCCAGTAGCTACCAAAATATCCGCATGCTTGCGTCGGATCCCGAATTTCAGCGCTTGCAAATTCGATTATGCTTTCAACCAGTTCATCTTGTAATGGAATATCCGTCATCTACTCAGGCTAGCCTGTAACAGAATAGAAGTCAATAAAACATTACACTAGAATGCTCTTCGATCATATGGAGAGAGTCTAGAAATGAAATTTAGAAATTCACTGGTTGTTTCAGCAACCGCATTGGGCAGGGAAACCAGAACTTCCCCGAATCGCGTTCGGCGAATTGCACAAGAGCTAACCGAATCAGGCGATATTTGTGTTGTTACAACGCCGACAGGTCGGCAGTTCCTGACACCCGTTGATGGCGAGCGACTATTTAAGGCGCTTGTAGCTAAGTAATGCTCGCCGACCGGCACTTAAAGGCACTCGCCGACATACTGGTCGAGCTGGCCGTGCGCGAAATTAAAAAGGCCCAGCGGATTCCGCCCGCTGAGCCTCAATATCCCTACTCATCGAAAGCTGAGGGACATGATGCTGATCCTAACCCGGTTTGAGCTACTTTTTGAAAAGTTATTCCAAAGCCCGTTGTGCAAGAAATCTTGGACCGTGCGACTGCGCCCGCAAGAAGAAGGGGACTGCAAACGACGAGCTTGCAGGTGAGTACCGAGGCACCGAAAGTCAAATTGAGCCGTCCCGTGAATGTCTGGACCTGGCGCAGAGCTCTGCGTGATCACGGCCCCATCGGTAAAGACGCAAAGATTCTGCTGACACTACTCATGCTTGCGACGTGGATGAATTCACGAGGAGAAGCGTATCCAAGTCAGTCACTGATTGCTAAGGCATGTCGCTGCTCTGTTCGCAGTGTCCGCCGCCATGTCGCTCGCGCGAAGCAGCTGGGTTGGTTACAAATATCTACACGCAAAGGCGAAGGACGCGGCTGGCGGCACTCCGTTTACCAAGCTGCAGTTCCACGAATTCTTGAACTAGATTCGGCCGACGAAATTCTTTACGACCATCGTTTGATGGAGTTTGGCAATGCGCCCGACGTCGGCGGTGAGGACAAAGACTTGGCCTCACCATCGCACTTAAACGGCATACATGAGGACACAGGTGACTTGAGGCGAGGACAGCTAACACGGGAGGTGCGGAAGCCCAGCGTCGAGGCTAAGGACATAGGCTTGACCGCTGAAGTAGTCACTAACTCTCCAATAAGCAGTCATGGCATTGAAGGCGCGCATCAGCGATCGACGTCGCACCCTCATCCAGATGAAATTTCCGTCAATGCAAATCGGAACATCTTGATCGAACAGCGCTTCAAGCAACTCGCTACAAAGGATCGAGACCGGGTATGGCGAGAATCATTCTCAATGCTGTCGATGAGCTGGCGACAGTTTCTTCAGGCATGTGACCAACTTGTCGGCGAGGGGAAAATATAAACGACAGACGATCACTATTTATGCATGGAGCCCAACTGAATTTACTAGAGATACGAATGGTATCTACAGGAAGGTGCTAAGTGATCGTCTTCGCGTGTACGCATGATTCAGGCGTTTGAGAAAACTACAGAACCATACTGGAGATGAACATGAGACAACGAACCACTCTAAGCCTTGACGAGCGTCTGACGCCTGACGAAGTTGCACAACTACTGGGCGTTACTACCTCGACCCTGAAATCCTGGCGCAGCGAGCGGACGCCGAAGGCCGGCCCCGCGTATTATCGAATTCCGCACAAAGGCCATCGAATTTGCTACTCGATAAAGGACATTGAGGCTTTCATCGTTTCGCAGCGTGTCGACGGACGTCGAAGGCGATGAATGGTCAGACACGGTCGCTTGTAGCCACGCTCTAGCCGGTACCTTCTGACTTTCGTTTTCCGGTCCGAGGTGGCTCATGCAATCACTTAATCAATGGCTCCGCAAGAAGAGCGAAATCCAACAGCGCCGTGCTGCTATTCTCGATGCTGCTGCCGAAGAAGGGCGGACATTGTTCCCGCAGGAAGTCGCCACCTTCGATGATCTCGGAGATGAACTCGCGACAGTCGACAATCATATAATCCGCTTGCGTGCAGCCGATGACGCGAACCGATCGTCAGCTATGCCGATAGGCAAAAAATCTTACTCTGGGCCTAACTTTTTCATACGCAAACACGGCCAGGATGAGCAATTTCAGGGCCAGAACTTTACCAGACGAGTGATTGCGAAAGCGCTCGCGTTCAAATCGGGCGGTGATCAGACGGCGGCGCAAATTGCCCGAGCACGATGGGGCAAGTTCAATCCGCAACTTGTGGAAGTGATTAAAGCTGGCGTATCTGGTGGCAGCACACAATCTGGTGAATGGGGATCAGAACTGGTTGCGGCCGATGAGCGCTTTGTTGGCGATTTTATTGAGCATCTCTCTCAAATCACGGTATTCGACAAGCTGCCTCTCAGGGAGATTCCTGCCAATGTCACGATCAAGGGGCAAGACGGTATCGCGACCGGTTTCTGGGTCGGAGAGGGCAAGAGTATTCCGGTATCGGCGCAAGACTTCAATTCGGTTACGCTGAGACCGTTGAAGGTGGCTGCGATCTCCGTACTTACCCGGGAGTTGCTTGAAGACTCTTCGCCTAGCGCCGAAATGCTGGTCCGTGATGGCCTGGCCACCGCTATTGGGCAACGCACAGACGCCACATTTGTGAGCGCAGCTGCGGCCGTCCCCAATGTTTCGCCGGCAGGAATTCTACAGGGCCTTACATCTCTCGGCTCGAACGGTACGACAGCCGCTGCATTGCGACAGGATATCGTTGAGCTGTATTCCCCGTTCCTCGCAGAGTACAACGCAACTGACTTGCACTACGTCTGCAATCCGTTGCTCGCGCAACGAATTTCACTCCTGACCAGCACTCTCGGCTTAAAAGAGTTTCCCGACTTGAATGCAAGCGGCGGCACTATGGACGGTGATCCGGTCATTACCGGCGACAATGTCGGTGCAACAAACCTGATTCTGCTCTCGCCAAAAGACATCTATCGTATCGGCGATAGCGGTCTACAAGTTTCGATGTCCCATGACGCCACGATTGAGCAGGACTCGTCGCCGACTGGCGATGCGGTCAGCCCGACAGAGGCCTCAGCAACGCTTATGTCGATGTTTCAGACGGATTCGGTGGCAATCAAGGTCGTCAGGAGAATCAACTTCGCAAAGCGGCGGGCGACCGCGATTCAGTTCATTGGTGATGCTCAGTATGGCGTAGCTGGCGCCACCACTGCATGAGAAAGGCTGAAGCGGAACAGGTGGCTGGCGTCGTCGCGGACGTACTCGGCAAGGCTCTTCGGCCAATACGGCGGCGGCTGGCAGATCTTGAGCAGACTGTGGAACCGCGTGCGAAAGGGTGGCCGTCCGGGCAGACCTATCATGTTGGTGACCGAGTACGACACAAGGGCGACCTGTACATGGCGGATGCCCAGCATGCGGGCTTTGAACCTGGCTACGAGCGCGAATCGGTCTGGAGACGAATTGGAGGCAAAAATTGACCTTAGAAATCTCAGAGTTTGACTATGCCCGGGCACGCAAACGTCTGGACGCCGCAGTCGATGAAATCAGGAGCACCGGCGCGATGGTAAACATCGTTGAGGACCGAGGTACGAGCTTGCTGATACAAGCGGTGTACGGTGAGGCTCAGGGCGGTTGGATGAAGGTCGACGCTCTGTACGCCATAACGATAGATGGCCTCGAGGTGGCGTGACAGGTCGCCCCCGGGGGGGGAGGTTGGAATCACAAACTACTAAACTCGGAAACCGTCGCCCATCGTTTACACGCAATGTCGCAATAAAGAAATTCTGGAATTTTTAGCATGCGCGGAAAAAAACCGACTAGATCCGATCTAAAGGTAGTGCGAGGTAATCCCGGTCGTAGATCGGTGGAACCGCGAGCAGCGCCGGACGTACGCGAAACGCCGCTGGAGCCACCAAAGAAGCTTACTAGGCCTCAGCGAGTGCTTTGGGTTCGGTATGTCAATTCAGCTTGGTGGCTGACGGATTTCGATACGCCGAAAGCCTATCTTTGGGTCTGTTTGCAGGCAGAATACCTGCGCTCGCCAGCCAAAATGCTCGCTGCAAGGCTTACGCAATTGCGTCTGCTTGGGACGGAACTGGGGTTCGATCCAGCTGCCAGAAGCCGTGTTGGCGCTGGCGCTGGCGCTGGCGCCTTGCCAGAAGAAGATTTCTCTGCAAGGTATTTCAAAAACAAAGAAACCTAAGCGGGATAGCGCTTAGTGGAGCGAACCGGTCGCCGAGACGACCTATTTGTAGGTATCATTGCGGTCGGCCAGTGATCGATTTCTACCTTTTCGCAGGTTCGGCCCAGACGTGAGAGGCCCACGATGCACATCAGTAAAAGCCTTTGGATACTTGTCCTATGCACTTTCGGCGCACATGCCAAGGAACTGCCAAAAGCATGGTTTTGTGTCGATTCCCAGGTCGGTGGCTTCAATCACGAAGCAGGGGTCTCTCCGTCCCTAACGCGAATACAAAGCTCCAAGTTCACATTGCGGAAAAAGGGCGATGGGTACGAACTCATTGTTATGGGGATTCCTGCAACCGCGCCAGATGAGTTTCGCAAAGCACACTGTTGGCTAGCAACTCAAGAAGGGGTTGAAGATACAGCTGTTGTATGCGTTAGAGGATCCTTGATTAGCGGGTTCCTGTTCGTCATGAACACATCGACTGGGGTGTATGAGCGCGCGATGCTAGGAGCGACCACCCAGACGTTCTTTGATTACAAAGGCCAATCCGTAATCGCCTACGGTACTTGTACTAACATTGATGACTGATGACGTTTGGGTGAACAGAGGAACTAGCAACCGAGAAGGCTGGGTTGCTGGTATACATTCGGATGTGGCCGTCCACTTGTTTAACGATTTACTGACTGCATGTGACCCGAAGCAGATATCACCAGCGGTTAGGTAGGTGATAGGCACGAATCCAAACTCGGAGTTCACCAAATGCCACACGCAAGGTCGACGAAAGAGATCAAGATCATATTTACGCTTGCCGTCATTGGTGCGACCGCTTATCTATCCATCATAACTCACGATCTCGATGATCAGTCTTGGCATTCTAACTGCCACGACGCACGAAGGGTTGCTGAATTGAAGTATGCAATGAAACTTAGCGACGCAGTGCAAGATGCTGAGTCAGAATTGTTCCTTGCTCGTGCCTATGAGAATACGGAGACTATTCGTATGCTTCAGGAAAGGGTCGATTGGCTCACCAAAGAGAAAGATGTGTACCTCGAAGTGACCGGCAAAAGATCTATCACATTTATTGAGAAGTGCAAGATGGGCAATAGTATGAGAGCCATTCAGAACCAATGGCCTGTCGATTCGGATGGCAAGCCCGAGTCGTATGACCATCACTGGCGATGGTCCCGGTTAGCGAACAGACACGAGTAGATCCATTCCATCAACTATACATCTGATGCAGATTGGGCATCAGCGTCCGGTCGCTAGCATTCATCAAGGTGTTAGAATAGTCATCACTTGCTGCTGATCCGTTGTGGTCATTAGCGTTTTCGTGTCTGGAGTTGTACCAAGCAACATGTCCCAATCGCGAGAAAAAATGAATAGTATCTGCCGGCGGGATAATATACTTCGGCGGCCAGAGTATTGGATTACCACAGCTATCGCGATTCTTGCAGGACTCCCTGTTGCGTATAATTTTTTTGTGGACGTTGAACACTTAGTGCTTACGCCCATCACCGCTGACTTTTTGACAGGCGATTTCGAAGAGCAGTATTTCCTTGGCTTAGAGTTTTCGTTAGCAAATACGGGGAATAGGCCAGTGACTCTCGCCGAGCTGTGCCTTATGCCGCGCCTTTGGCCTGCTCGAGGCTCTATCTATCCTCAGGAAGTTATCCCCGGCAAAGCAATTCAGGCCGTTGACGGGATTGCTTGGTTAGCGAGTACCGATGGGAAACGTCGCTTACCAATTACAATGGGTGCCGGTGACTTGCAAGCCAGCAGGGTATATTTTGACCTTAGGTTGGTTGAACGCTGGGCCAGACAAGCGGATCAACCGGATGATATAGAGTTGGATATTTACGCAACGATTGTCGACCATAATGGAGTCATTCGACGTACAAAGTTATTCAAATGGCTAGCTTTATCTGGACCCAAAGGGCTTCGGCTGACCTTCTCCCCTTAGGGTAGCCGCCCCAAGAGAGATAAAAATCATATCATCATGCTGCCTTTGCTTCGAACACAGCAGGCGCCTGATAGCCGAGCGAACTGTGGGGTCG
>JAUIHW010000095.1 GCA_030431775.1 Gammaproteobacteria bacterium | reverse complement strand
ATGTAGTTTTTCGAGTGTTGTTCGACGTATACAACTACGTAGGCTGTATCTTCGGCCCGTTCCTTGCGGGCGACAATGGCGCCCGCGCCGCCCGATGAGGACGTTCCCGAGAACATGGTGCCGACCGCCCCGGGTTTGGTTGCCGGGTTCTCGCGAAAGGTCACCTCCATCCATTGCCGTGAGCCGATAGCCGTGCCCTTGCGATCGGCTGACATACCCGAACCGAGAATCTCGAATCCCTCGGCGGTCAGCGCATCAAGATAATTTTTATAGACTTCGGAATAAGTCCGGTCCTCACCTTCGTACTTGTAAAAAGTGCGGGTAACCCGGCCTTCGGTCTCAATCCAGTCGCCGATAGCGCGGTAGCCGGTCACCGGCCCCACGGCCACTTTGTAAGGCTGGTAGTTTTCAATATGCTGCCAGGCGATGACCTGCCCGGGGTAGCGTTTGATCATCGGATGTTCAATGACACCGTCAATGTCCTGTGCGGTTACCGGCAAAGTTGTCAGCGTCAGGCAGATTGCAGCTAAAGCCGCCAGAAAGTTTTTATGCATTATCCCCACTTCCGAAAAATACGCGGATCGATCGTCGCGGCACCCAGCATACCACCGGCAAGTGCCCCCCTTCTTCTCCCGCCACGCAGCGCTATATTCTAAGGCGCATGCCACAAGGCCGTGGCAGCGTGGCCATCGTCGTTCACCACAACCCATTTGTGCGGGACATCTGGTAGCAGTTTGCTAAGTTTCGAAGCCGCCAGCAAGCGTTGTGCATTCTCCACAAGCACTTCGAACTCATGTTCGCAGCGACGGGAGGAAGGCTCCGGATCGACAACCTCACACGAAAGGCAACTGGTTGCAGGGCGCAGAGCAACAGTACCGCCGAAAATCACTATACCGGTGCCGCTGGCCAGAATCTGTGCTGCCTGCTCCAGACGTTGCGCTGAAGAATCATCGTCAACAGCAAAGGCATCCGGATAGGCAGACATGCGTTCTACTCAGAAAAACATATTTTGTTGTTATCGAGGTCTCTTTCATATGCAGAAAAGCGAGGCCCTCGCTGACCAGGCTCGCCTTCAAGGCTGCCGCCTAATGCGAGCGCTTTATAGAAAGCTGTCGTGGCTTCCGTATCGTTTGTGCCAACGACGAAATAGTTCATCTTCAAAATCTGATACTCCATGTATAGAAGGCATTGCCGATGCGACGCCCGTTGCCCGTGTCCACTGGCACGTTGTCATGCTGCATTGTAAATAACCGGCGCCTGTCCTTTCCACGTATTCCATACAGTAACGTCTGCTATCAGGTCAGCCATGAAGTGGCCTACGTTGATACGGCTGGTTTCACCGGAATTGAATATCGCGCTTCTGACCGGCGAGGGGCATATCGCATAGTTCGAGACAGCATTGCTGTCGATCAGGCTGTCCGGGCGAACAACAACCCACTCGATGCAGTTGTCGGTGGGGCCAACGTGGTTACGCAAATATTCGGCTGCATGCTCGTTGTCCGCATGTGGCGGCACCAGTCGCCGGATCAGACTGATCACACACCTTTCTGCGAAAGACACCGTTTCTGCCATATCGGGATTGCGGCAGCCTGTCGAGTTCATGAGCACAAATTTCACCGGGGTGTCTGGCGCGTTCGCTTTGACCGCCTCGCACAGGCGCCTGGTGGCATCGGTCACCAGACGTCGCGGCTTGCCGTAGACCCCCCTGAAGCTCAAGGTGTGGCCCAGGCACGATACAACAGCCTGGCAATCGCTTGCATGCTCAGCAAGCTCCGCAACGCTCAGATCAAGAACGGCAGCCTGCGTCATGGACAGACGCTTATGGCTCCCAACGGCTTCAATAAACTTTTGTGGCGACCTCACAATTGCGTGAACAGTTAGTCCACGGTCAAGCAACTGTCGCACCAGCAACCGTCCGGTTGCACCGCTTGCTCCGACAATCAGTACCTTCATTTGCTCAGGGCTTCAGCCATGGTTTTTCTGACCGGTAACGATTTCCGGAAACTGCGCGGCGAGAAACCCGATCAGCGCCCGTACCGCAGGGAGCTGGCCTCGTCGCGAGGGTGTCAGCAGAGTGATCTGTGCCTGTTGTGTTGTCCACTCGGGCAGTACGCGACACAGTGCGCCGCTGGCAACCTGCTCGCGCGCAATGTATTCGGGTAGTGAAACAATGCCGAGCCCGGCGATGGCCGCAGCTTTTAGCGTGTCCATATCGTCGCTCTGCAATTTCGGTGCAAGTTGTACGACAACATCTGCGCCGCTGTCCCGGCGCAACGTCCACGATAATTGCTCGGCGCGAGAACCCAGAGCGATCGTTGAATGCTCAGCCAGTTCATGCGGATGACTCAGTGAAGCTGACTGTTCCAGATAAGCGGGCGCTGCAAATGCATGCCAGGGCGTGTCCGTTAGCCGGCGCTGAACCAGCTCTGAGTCGGGCAAAGGTTGGCTGTGCCCGCGTACTCCTATGTCGAAGCCTTCTTCAATCAGGTCGACATTGCGATTCGTAGTGTGCTGAATGAGGTTTACCCTGGGGTGCTCGGTCAGAAACCTGCTGAGCAGATCGCTAAGAAACCGCGCCATTCCAAATGAGCAGGTAATACGAATCGTCCCGCTCGGTTCGGCGAGGCGGCGAGTGACGGTATCTTCAGCCGCCTCCGCCTCAATCAGCATCGCCCTGGCGTGACGATAAAAATCCCGGCCTACGTCGGTAAGTACAAAGCTTCTTGAGGTTCTTTCGATCAACCGCACGCCGAGGCGCGCTTCAAGATTGATGACACGCCGGCTCAGGGTTGATTTGGGAATATCCAGAGCCCGGCCGGCAGCGGCAAAACCGCCGTGATCCACCGCCTGCACAAAATAGTGATGATCGTTGAGATCCAGCATGGGCGAGGCTCGAACAATGTCCCATATATGGGACGAAGAGTCCTATTTTTCCATATTTTTGGATCAACGTCGATTATTTATCATCTATACCACTGACCAGGCCAATGCAGCATTAAGGAGACGGAGATGCAGCAAATTACGGGAATCAACCATGTCGGCATACGCGCTCGCAATCTGGACACCTCAAGGGAGTTCTATAAATTGCTGGGCTTTGAGTTCATCGCCGGTCCCATCGGGCCGGAACCTGTTGCCGTCATGGAGCATCCCAGCGGTATCAATATCAACTTTATCCTGAATGCTTCCGAGTCTGCGTCAGACAGGAATCTATTGATGGATGTGCCGGAGAAGCATACCGGGTATACACACATTGCGCTGGAGATTACGGACCGGCAGGAAGTTGAGCAGCAGCTGTCGGCCGTCGACATACCGATTACGGAAACTGTTGAACTGCCCGATGGCAGGGAGTTTCTTTTTGTGCGTGATCCGGATGGCAATGTCATTGAGTTTCACAAGCCGGCTTAGATCCCGGTACTGCAACTAAAACCGTAAAGGCGATTACTATGAATACAACACTGTTTCTTTCCGTTTCAATCGACGGCTTCATTGCTGACAAACAAGGCATACCCCTCTTTCCGGAAGGCGCCTGGGAAGACTGGTGCGCGCTGGTCAACGCCACAGGCAATGTGATCGCGGGCCGCTCCTCTTTCGAGCAGTTACAGGGTGATCCGATGGGGGCCGCCCTGCATCCCCGCCACAAGATTGTGCTGTCGACGCAGGATATCGATACTGCAGATTCAGGCTGGACGCAGGCCGGATCTCCTGCCGAAGCGCTGAAAATCCTTGAGGATGCCGGGGTTGAAGAAGCCATGATCGGCGGTGGCCGCGCCATAGCCTGCTCTTTCATGCGCGAACAGCTTGTTGATCACATAGTGGTTGATCTGCAACCGGTGGCATTTGGCACGGGCGTACCAGTGTTTGGCGACGATGTAGAGGTGTCCGCCCTGAAGCTGCTGGAATCTCAGCCGCTGAATGAAGATGCAATTCGGCTACGGTATCAGGTGCTGCGGCACGAACAATAGGCAGTAAACAAACACATGAGAAAACAGATGAAAATAGTAGCGTTTGCAGCGAGCAGCAGCCGTAACTCCATTAACAAACAGCTGGTTACTTATGCAGCCGGATTGATCAGCAATGCCGAAATTGAAATTCTGGATATCAATGACTACGAAATGCCATTGTTCAGCGAGGACAGAGAGAAGGAACTGGGCCAGCCGGAGGCAGCAAAACAGTTTTTTCAGAAAATCGGTACCGCCGACGGGTTGCTCATTTCGTTTGCGGAGCACAACGGATCGTATACGGCCGCTTATAAAAACCTCTACGACTGGACGTCGCGCATTGACCCGAAAGTCTATCAGGGCAAACCCATGGTCATGCTGGCGACCTCACCGGGCCCCGGCGGTGCAGGCAGTGTATTGAATCAGGCAATTCAGTCCGCACCGTTTGGCGGTGGCGAAGTTAAGGCGGCATTATCGCTGCCCGGCTTCTACGAAATATTTGATACCGAAGCGCAGCAGCTCGTGGATGCGGACCTGCACAGGCAATTGCAGAATGCGGTAAGTGCCTTTAGCCAATAGCCAAAAATTCAAACAAATAGGGCGCGGCGGCTGGTTAGTGGCAGCCGGCTAGGAACCGTAAACTTTCTCTGCCAGTTCAAGAAGCTCCGCAAACGATGGCTGTTTCTCGAATACAGGAACACCATCGCCGATGGTTAGCCACGGTTGTGCACTGCGAACCCACATATGTGCAATTGGCTGAAGAGAGGAGGTGTCATCCAGCGTGCCGGGTTTAAGTGCGACAATGCCCTCATAGCCGGGAGAGCTGAACCAAAGGGCCACGCCGCACCTGGGGCAATGGTGACGGTGCATAAGGTTTTTGCTGGCACTAAACTCGTTGATTTCGAGGGTGCCGCCGGTCAGTTCGATATTGGCTGTATTCAGAACCATAGAAAGACCGAAGGCAGAGCCGGAGAGTTTCTGGCAATCAGTACAATGGCAGGCATGGACGCTAAGGGGCTTTCCTGTAACCCTGTAACGGGCAGTCCCGCATGCGCAGCCGCCGAGTAGTTCTTGCATCTGGTTATTTACCGTCATTTCTCGCTTTGCGTCACGGCCACTCGGCCCACGAAAACACAATCGTCTCGGTATCTGCGCACAGCACAGTTTTTGGAAAAGAAGTTTTTACTCCACCAGGTACGTCGTCGCCCCAGCACTCAACCAGCCGAATAGCGCCGTGGTCTCCGAATATCTCGGCCGCTTCCCTGGCATGAGCAATATACTCTGCTTAGCGTTGCAGCGCCTTGGGCAAAGTAGCGAACTTCCATGGCTTGAACCTACGATAGCGTTCTGAGCCGGAAAGTTTTTTGCAGCCTGGAGGGCGAGGGTCTTTGGCAAGTGATTCAATACGAGCAGCTATTCGCCGCCTGTCCGATTTGCGGGGTATTGCTTCAAGCTCTTTGGCTGCGGACTTTCCTGGCGTCATGACGGCATAACGTCAAGGCGCTACAAGAGCCCTCTAACGCCTTCGGCATGGACGCGTTGGCACGCGCATCCATCCCAGAAGGCCAAGGCTAGAACCGAATAGCCAGATTGCTGCCGGGACTGGTATGACGCTCAACTCTGCACTCGCGACGGTCATCGGTGCCTGGCTTGTTGAGAACTGCAGCAAAGAACTAGGCGGTAAGAACAGTAAATTGCCTAAGTCTTCAAACGTCGTATCTACGGTAATGTTTAATTGTGGATCAAATTGAAGCCGTAATGTACGGTCAAGATTCGTAGAGCCACCCGTGTTGATGTCTTCGTCAATCACCAACTGCACAATATCGCTTGCGGTACTCAAAGTCAGAACTCCGGCATCAAGCGTTTCGCCGCTGTTTTCCAGTAGCAGGCTATTACTGTTTTCACCCGTTACCAGAATGCTCCAGGATGTGAGTTCGTAAAATGGATTACTGTTTCCGGACTGTATTTGTCGAGCGCTGAGGTCAAACTCAAGGGTTCCGCTGAACGGGGCGTCGATGAAATCCTGATGAATTGATAGCGATCCGGTGTCTAATGTACCGCTGAGACCAAGCGTAATCGGCGCGGAGTTTGCCACTGTGCTTACCGTTGCCGAAAGCGTAAAGAGCGCGGCGATCTCGATAATCCTTTTGTTCATAACCTGTATACCCCTGTTACCAACGCGGCAATTATTCGTATTACTGAGAACCTGTAGGCATCACGAAACAGTATTCCACACGTGAACGACAGACGCGAGTTAGACAAATATGGCCGCGACCACAGCCACTACGCATTGCGGCAAAATGAACGCCAACAAGGGGTTCGAATCGGCCGCTTGGCCTTTCTGGCGCTATCACGAATCAGCGCGCGTGATTGATTGATATAGCTCAGTCTTCCAGTGTTTAGGATTGGATTCCGCCTCTGGCCCGAGGACATAGTTCTCCCATAAAGTTGGACCATGAACGAATCCCTGTACCGAGAGTAGCGATTCAGTCACTCGCCCAAACTCTCGCCACGCATCAAAAAGGCCTTCGTATGCGCCGGTATAGGTGGTGGAAACCGCAGTGGTGCCTGGCAGCCTACTTGGCTTGACCCGACCGACGGGAGAAATACACACCTCCACGGGAAAGCCTACTTCGCAATCAAACTGCGATGATGATTGCGTAAGGTGGTGGGCGAAAAGGGGTCCCGCGGGCACCTGGCCTTGGTCTGAAATTGCGGCTAGCACCTCCTGGATTGCTAAATCCATCTCGCGCTCAATTTTGTCGCGTGAAATGACTAAGTGTACAACTGCCGCATCACGAGGCGTTGGATTTACAATCTTGGGGGTTGTGAGCATGTTTATGGCCATTCCTCGAATGCTAGCGAATTGCTCCAGAACGCCTTGGGCATGGGCGGGCCGCGAAGCGTGAAGTCCAGCGAGCGCAGTGAGTGGTTTGCCCCAACTGGTTAGGGGTCGACATTTGCTAACGCTCCCCGAATAGATTCTGATATTTCGTCGTACTCCCCAGGATCTAAATATACCTTCTTCATTTCTTCTTGGGTTGTGGTCCAAATTGGCCCACCCCACCTGGGGTCGTCTAAGTAGCGCGGGACAATGTGCCAATGAAGGTGAGGGACAACCTGGCCAAGGCTAGCTATATTGATGTGATCGGGGTTAAACGCCTTTATAAGGGCGAGTTCTGTGGTGCGAATGTCGCCCGCCATTTTTGTCCATTCATCTGCGCTTAGTTCGTCGATTCGAGTGACGTGACGAGGGTCGAACAGCAGAACGCAGTGGCCTCTGTAGGTTTGAATTTTTTCAAGGTACAGGGTCGAAACCGACAAGCACGAAATTTCGACCATGAAATCGGCAATACCACTTCGTGGAAGGCAGAAGGGGCACTCATCTGCTGATCGATTTGAATCCCATTCCTGCTTGGGGTCCATTCTTTGATACCTAACGTTTGCGCAACGGGCGCGACGTTAGGAGCGTCCTCGTTGACGCGCTTGTTAGGCATCTATTGCAACGACTTAATAGGCTTAGATCTTCCATATATTTTTATATGCTCAGCGGCGAGTCGTTTCCCTTCTGCGATCTGATCGGTAGTCAAGTTTCCTTTCCAAATAAGCCATTCGACATCTGCAAGGCCGCCGCCACTAACGCCTCCGTCATTTGCCAGAGCTATCCACTTATATGCCAGAATTAGGTTTTGCTGAGTTCCCCACGCTTGGCCATAGTGCATCCCTAAAGAATACTGCGCGTCGGCTACGCCTTGCTGGGCCGCTAATCGAGTCAACTCAAAAGACCGACCGTAGTCTTTCCGTCCGAAGTAATAGTTAGAGAGTTGGTATTGCGCCTTGGCATCGCCTTGACTGGCGGCGACTTCAAACCACTGCTGTGCTATTGCGGAATATTCTGGGTCAACGTTCCAACGCCAACCGCCACGAGCAGCTTCATGGTATTTCATCCCAATTTCATACTGGGCGTTCACGTTTCCCTCCAGCGCTTTCCTGTGCAGGGTGTCTTCTATCTCCAGAACGGTGGTCGCGCAACCAGACAGGATAAGCAAACAAATCAAGAGTTGAATGACTTGAGTTGCAGAAAAACGAGAGTACAAAGCCAAATTAGGAAACTGTCGACCTTGTATCGGCTGTACCCCTCCATAAATCATAGTGATAAAACCCCTAAGTAATAGATGACATGCGCGTCAACAAAGATGCATAACGCCTGCAACAGGGGCGGAAAACGAAGCTACCCTTCCAGCGGCCGAAGGCCGCGACTTGATTGCACCGGTTATGCGGCTGATTCAGTGCCTACATCCCAGCCAGGAAACACCAGAACAGCAGGGTGACACTTCAAAGCCCGCGCCAGAACTTTCGAGCGCTCAACCCCAAGACGAACGCGGTCGTTCTCGATAGCAGAAATTGTGGACTGGGGAATACCCGACAGCTCTGCCAGTTCATTCTGGCTGAGTTCCTGCAGTTCACGCAAAATCTTTACCGATTCGCCCGGGGAAACTTCGACGGACTTTTTTGCCTTGCGAAAATCACTCATTTCCCTTTTCTCCGATAGTCATGCGCGGTGAGATCGATAACCTTAACCGCGATCTTTTGAGCCTCGACTTTGTAGATAACCCTGAATTGGCCCCCTAACCTCGAAGACCGGTGACCTTTCCATTCGCCGGACAAGGCTTCATCGTGAAACCCTTTGATGGCGCGTAGGCCCTGTGGCCCAGAGAGCGTGACGATATCCTTCCATTTCTCGTAGCGCTTTAAGACCTCGACAGGCGTTTTGGGTATGCGTCTAACGACGCTCCGATGCTCCAATACCTGCCACATACCAAAAACAGTATATATATTAAAAAAGGTATGGCAAGCCCCGGAAATGTGAACTAAGCCGCATAACGCCTTGGGCTGGGGCGCGGCGAAAGCGGCGCGGCCGCAGCAGAATGTCCAGGGCGAAGGACGCGCCGCTTTTGGCGCGTCCCGCCCGCTAAGCGGGCGCATAGCCCCAACTGGTTATAAGGCTCAATCGCGGACAAATCGGACCCCATTTACTTCAGGAACAGCAAAAGTACGACCTTCTGCAACGCTCTGGGCTATAGCCTCAGCAAGTGGAACCCAGTCGGCCTCGGTTACCGGATCATGGTACTGCCAATTGTGATTAGCAGCATCTACCCAGCAGTCGATGAAATCGCGCGTGTAGTGGACCCACTCGGTCAGGTCGCCCTCGTACTCTCCGTAAGCTGCCTCGTATTTATCAGCTGCTGCATCGAGCGCCGCAAAGTCTCCGGCTTGATGAGCAGCCCGTGCTCGTTGCAGCAAAGAGACAAGGTCATCAATTGCATCTGAATCAGGCATGAGCCTTATAACGCCTTGGGCATGGGCGGCACGCGAAGCGTGACGTCCAGCGAGCGATAGCGAGTGAATGCCCCAACTGGTTAAGTGGCGCGCTACCGAAAATAGAAGTGAATACCTGCACTCTAAGTTCTCCCC
>JAUIHW010000024.1 GCA_030431775.1 Gammaproteobacteria bacterium | reverse complement strand
GTGGAATGGTTCGCTGTGGTCGTGTGCCTGGCTGGCTGCATTATCGTGGTGCCCGAATTTAATCTAAGACATGAACATGCGGCCGGGATGCTGGCCGGGGTTGTCAGCGGAACCCTGTATGCGGCTCTGCCGTTACTGCACCAGCGAGCTGCCGCAATTGACAACACCACTCGAACCTGGGGACAGTTTGCATTCGCGCTGCTGTGCGTACTGCCGCTACTGCCCACCAGCGACTGGTCACTGAAAGCCAGTGACTACTACCAGTTAGCCTTGTTGGGAGTGGTGTGTACGGTTATTGCGCACGGCTTGTGGGTAAAAGTGACCACAGAACTCCCGGCAATTTATCCGGCGGTCATTTATTACCTGTATGTGCCACTGGCAATGCTGAGCAGTGCTTACTTTCTGAACGAAACCATGAGCGGACGCAAGCTGTTGGGGGCGGCGCTGATTCTGGGCGCCAGTTGCGGCGCCACTGTCTATCGACTAGCCCGGAGGAACTGAAAATCCGTCCAGAACGGCCCGGTGCTCTGGCGTAAAATAGCTCGCCATGCTTTCGTGCAGCTGCTGTGGGTCCCATTTGGCCTGACCGGCAGGGTTCAATATGGGCTCACCAAGCGTGGGCCGCTGCACCACCTGAACCATATTGCCCCAAACCACAAAAACCTCACCAGAAATATGGCCGGCCTGCTCTGAGGCCAGATACGCGACAAAAGGCGCTACATTGGCCGGGTCAAAGGCATGAAAACCGCCATCTTCCGGCGGCTGGAACATAGCGGCGGTCGGGCCATCGTTGGTCATGTCGGTCAAGGCTCGTGGCATGATGACATTGCAGGTGATGCCGTACTTGATCAACAACTGCGCAGCACCCATGGTCATCGCTGTGATACCGGCCTTGGCCGCTGCGTAATTGGGCTGACCGGCCGAGCCGTACAGCATCGCCTCAGATGACGTGCTGATCAGCCGGCCGTACACCGGCTCCCCGGTTTTGGCTTTACCACGCCAATACGCGGTTGCATTGCGCATATTGACGAAATGACCGCGCAGGTGCACCCGCACCACGCTGTCGAACTCTTCATCCGTCATGCTGAAAATGGTTTTGTCGCGACAAAAGCCAGCATTGTTGACCATGATGTTCAAGTCACCAAAGGTTTCCAGCGTGGTTTTCATCAGCTGCTCGGCGTCGCTGCTGTCAGCACAATCGCCCAACACCGCGATCGCCTCTCCCCCGGCTGCCTTGATTTCCTCTACCACCGCTTGAGCAGCCTCTTCCGCCTTAGGCAGCTTGATATCGTTAATCACAACACGCGCACCCTGGCTGGCCAGATATAGGGCCTCCTCTTTACCCAGACCATTTCCGGCACCGGTTATAACAGCAACTTTTCCGTCGAGTATGCTCATGTAGACTCCTCAGATTCGCTCAATGATAGTGCCTGTTCCCAGTGCAGAGCCGCAGCACATAGTGATCAGGGCGGTTGATTTGTCGGCCCGCTCCAATTCGTGCAATGCCGTACAAATCAGGCGAGCGCCCGTTGAGCCCACCGGGTGGCCTATCGCAATCGCACCGCCATTTACGTTCACCTTGTCCATGTCGGGTTTGTAAACACTCGCCCAGGAAAGCACGACGCCGGCGAAAGCTTCATTAACCTCAAACAGGTCGATATCGCCAATACTCATTCCGGACCGCTTGAGCAGCCGGGCGGTTGCGTCCACTGGGCCGTCAAGCAGGTAGTAGGGGTCACAGCCCACCACGCAATCCGTAATGATGCGCGCTCGTGGCTTCAAGCCACGCCGCTTGGCTTCATCAGCGCTCATCCACAAAATACTGGTTGACCCGTCAGACACTTGCGAGCTGGTTCCGGCCGTATGCCGGCCACCTTCCATGACTGGCTTCAATTCTGCCAGGCCTTCCAGGGTGGTATCCCTGAGGCCCTGATCTTTACTGACCGTTCGGGTTTCACCGGTTTTGTTGCCCTCTGCATCCAGCACTGGCGCCTCAACAGTCATCACTTCACGATCGAAGCGGCCTTCTTCCCAGGCAAGCTTGGCACGCCGCTGCGATTCGCAGCCAAACTCTTCGAGGTCGGCGCGGCTAAGCCCGCGATTATCGGCAATACGCTCTACCGATTCGAACTGGCTCATGGCCTGATCCCAGGGAAACTCCGGGGGTATATAAAAACCCGGGCCGTTGTAAACGTTGGCTCCCAGACCAACATGGCTCATGCTTTCAACGCCACAGGCAATACCTATATCAAACGAGCCATGCTCGATCATTGCGGCTACCGCATGATTGGCCGCCTGTGCAGATCCGCACTGGCTGTCCATCGTAGTGCCACCGGCGGTGTAATCCACACCCAGGCTCAGCCAGGCATTGCGCGTAATATTCCCGGCTTGTTCGCCCGCCTGGGTAACACATCCGCCTGCGAGGTACTCGACGTCTTTTGGCTCAAGGCCAGCACGGCGCACCACCTCCGCCTGGCTAAGCGCCAAAAGTTCGGCTGCGTGAAAGCCGCTGAGCTCACCCACTCCCATTTTCCCACGGGCGATAGGCGTTCTTACCGCCTCTACGATAACTGCTTCTGGCATGCTGCCTCCTGTAAGCAAACCCTGAAATGGGCTTTAAAACATAAACATAATCAATTCGTACACCAGAGCAGGCCGTTCATTGCCAACCACGTGCACAACTTGCTCAAGGGTTAGTTTGGTACCCTTTTCCCCAACCTCTACCGCTTTTATGCGGGACCGGGAATGAATTTCCGAATTGACCGGAACCGGGTCCAGAAAGCGCAGCTTATTGGACCCGTAATTATTCATAAAACTGTAGCCGGCAATATTGCCGAGCATGTCGTCATCGCGCTCAAAACGGGACAGACACACAAGAATCAGAAACCCGTGCGCGATGGTACTGCCGAACGGGCTTTCCTTTGCAGCCCGCTCGGGATCCGTATGAATCCAGTAATCATCGCCGCTTAAGCGGGCAAAATCATCGATGAGCTGCTGATCAACAACAAAACTCTTGCTCCAGGGTCCAAATTCCTCGCTGATCAGCGAGTTCATTGCCGCCTGGTCATTAAACTGAATAGTTGACATAAGCCCCTCAAATTTCAGGCGCAATTTTATACCATATGCAAAAGAAGCCGGATAGGCAGCATCGACAGAGTGCCCAATAATCGGGTTAAATATCGTTTAGATGAACCGCGCAGATGTCACCGATGCTGGCTATCAATACCCGTCGTCTGTTTTTTTTCCTTGCCCTGCTCTTGCTGGTCGCGTCCAGCATTGTCAGCACTTTTCTGATCGACAGCACCAAAGAAGGTTCTGCCGAACGGCGCCTATCCAGCCAATACATGTTGTTAGATGTCAAGCAAGGGGACGTGGTGTTTGTCGGTGACGATGTGGTTGCAGAAGGCTTATGGGGCGAGCTGTTGCCCGACCTTCCTGTCCGAAATCGTGGCCTAAGCGGTCAGACATCAGATGAATTGTTAGCTTCAATCACTGCCCTGGTCGAACCAGGTCCGGCGCATCTGGTAATCAATATTGGCGCTAACGATGCGCTCCGAGGTTACCGCTCCAAACGCACTCTGGCCAATATTCGTGAACTCATCAATCTCAGTCGCGCAATCAGTCCGGGTACGGAAGTGGTTATTTGCAGCGTCCTGCCATTGAATGGGGAAAACAGCGACACTGTCATCAGTCTGAATCGAAAGCTGGAGCAGCTGGCCATGCTTCACAAAGCAACCTTTGTCGACATTGCTGCACTGTTGCTCGATGCTCAAGGCAACTACCGCCCTGATCTGGCCGACCGGCGCATGCGGCTGCTGGGCAGCGCCTACGCCGCGTGGCGTGACTTACTCCGCCCGTCGCTAAGCAATAGCGCTTAGAAAGCGCTTTTCCGCCCGGGTTTTATGTGCAACCGCATGATAATAGCTGACCATCAGTAAGTTCCTGTGATGATGAAACGGGTTGTCTTCATAAGCCAGCTCTTCAAGCAGGTTTTGTAACATCTGCAATCCAACCGTGCGCAGCGCTATCTTGTCTGCGTACAACAGGGGGCTGTAGAAGAAGCCGCGCTCAACCGGGGTCAGACTTTTGTCATGATTTTGAGAAATGCCGTAGCGGCAAATTTGTAATGCCTGGGTACGACACTGCAGAGAGTACTCTTTGCCGTGCAGTAAGCGCTTGGCAAACTGATCAAGCACCAGTAACAATGCAAGACAGGAACGTGGCTCATCCTGCCATTCCTGCAACCCACCATGGCAGGCGCTTTTTACCAGAAACAAGAAATGCTTTTCAATGTAATCCAGCTGGCTGGTGTATTCCTGTAGAAGATCCGGATCCGCTTCATCGGCATGCCAGAAGCGCACTTTCTCCACTGGAAATGCACCGTAGAGGTCGCTACCGAACCAGAAATGGTGGATGCGGTGTGCCAAGGTATCGTCGGGCACGTCGCACTCTGTCATGGGGTTTTCAATACTCATCACAAGCTCCATCCTTGGGCTATGTTTGCTTCGCTATTAGCGCCAGCACACAAACGCTGTGCACATCCGTGTGCGTTGGCTGTCCTAGCGAGCTCATTGTGCAAAACGCTGTCGGTGAATGGTAGCCGGCCTTATCCCAAGTTGTTGTGGGAGAAGGCTTACACGGGTCAGAATATTTCGTGCGGCTGTAGCTTGAAGGCCGGTGCTTCGGTCAAATCCAGCGATTTGTAGAAGCTTGGGTCGTACTCTTTCAGCAGATTGAGCTGTTGCTGGGTCGGTTCGTCAAAGCCCTGTTGAATCACCAGTTCTACGCGGCGATTGCGCGCCCGGGTAGCGTTGTTGTCATTCGCCGCCAGGGGTCGGGTTTCGGCAAAACCCGTCACGGTAAACCGGCCGGGGTTCAACTTGCCGCCACTCAGCAGCGCATGGGCCACCGATACGGCGCGAGCCGAAGACAATTCCCAATTGGAGCGAAAGCGGGCAGTTCGAATGGGTATGTTGTCCGTGTGGCCCTGAACCGCGATGATTCCTGGTTTATCCACCAGGGTATCCTGCAATCGCCGCAGCACCTTGACATAGGCTCGCTTCAGCGTTGCCGATCCGGAGTCAAACGAGCCCTTCTCTTTGATTCTTATGGTGATTTGCCGTCCGCGCGTTTCTATTTCCACTTCGCCGCGGGCAATCTGGTCGCGCAGCGCATTGGCAAGGTCCTTGGCGTCCTGCTCGGTTTTGGCGATCATCGCCGCCAGCTTTTCCTTTAGCTTTTCCTGGGAATCGATGGTTGCCGGCCCTGCCGCCGGTGACCCCGCTTCGCGCGCATCGCTTTCTCCCACCTCACATTGCACGTCCAGCGTCATGTTTTGGTTGTCATCGGTTTTTTGCCAGATCTCATGAATGGGTGTGGGCGTTGGGCGGCCAGGGCTGAATTCCTGAGCGATAATACTGGTACCCTTGGGGATATCATTCACATTCAGTTTGTTCTGCACTCCGAATGCTTCGCGCATCGAGCCGGCCAGGCGCTTGAATTTCAAGGCATCCATTTCCGAAAAGGACAGCAGCAATACAAAGAAGCACATCAGCAAGGACATCAAGTCGGCAAAGGTCGGCATCCAACCGGGTATCCCCGGTTCCGGCTCTGGACAGATACATTCTTCTTCGTCACTCACCGCCGCTTACTCTTTGCTGGCTCGTTTTTTCTCTGCCACATAGGTTTGCAGCATCGATTCGATCACTCTGGGATTTTGACCTGCCTGAATCGCCAGCAGGGCATCAATAATCAGGTTTTTGACCCGCCCTTCCTCGGTACGGCGTAGCTTGAGTTTGTCGGCGATGGGGTTGGCGATCATGGTTGCCAACATAGCGCCGTACAGAGTGGTCAACAGGGCAACCGCCATGGAAGGACCGATCGACTTGGGGTCGTCCATGTTGGAGAGCATCTGCACCAGTCCGATCAGCGTTCCGATCATGCCCATCGCGGGAGCTACATCGGCCAGCGCCAGAAATATCTTCTGGCCCCATTCATGGCGCTCCTCGGCTTGTTGCATGTCCTTGGCAAGGACTTTCTTCACGACATCAGGGTCATGGCCATCCACCAGCATTTGAATGCCATTTTGCAAGTAGGGGTTGCCAACCTCCTTGCCTTCCAGAGACAGCAGGCCCCCCTTACGGGCCGCATCGGCCAATTCCACGATCTGCTCAATCAACGCAGGTGGCTCGTCGAGCTTGAACATGAAGGCTTTACCGGCCACTTTGACCGCACCAAGGAACTGGCCAAGACCGAACTTCATCATGACCACAAAGATTGAGCCCACAATCACAATGAGTAGCGAGGGCCCGTTAACCATAACTCCAATGTCGCCGCCCATGACCATTGCCATAACGACAATGCCAAAAGCACCGAGTAAGCCGATGAGCGTTGCTAAATCCACCACTTGCTCCTTGTGATGCTAGACAATGCGCCTGAGCGCTGCGAATTCCTTATCTCCATTTAGTGTAGCAGCACTGGTAGAATTGTGAGCTTGGATCATCACCGGAGACCTACATGGCAGCGGCTAAGAAAGGGCCAAATTTTGAGCAAAATCTGGCGCAGCTGGAAACACTGGTTACTGACATGGAGTCCGGCGAGCTGAGCCTGGAAGAGTCCCTGGCCGCGTTTGAAAAAGGCATTAAACTCACTCGCGAATGTCAGGCGGCATTACAGAAAGCCGAACAAAGAGTGCAAAAACTGATCAGCGAAAACGGCCAATTGATCGCCGAGCCGTTCGCAGATGAAGGTCTTGGCGACGAGCAGAGCCTGGATGACTGACCCACTGCAGGTTTTTCGTGGTGCGGCCGAGCAGCGCGTCAACGGCGCACTGACCGCCCTGTTTACCGACTTGGCCTCGCCGGCTCCGCTGCTGGATGCCATGCGCTACGCGGTACTGAATGGCGGTAAACGGCTGCGCCCGACCCTGGTCTATGCCGCCTACGGCGCCGTTACCGCGCAGCCCGCTCTGGTCGACTCAGCCTCGAAAGGCTGCGATGCCGCGGCGATAGCCGTTGAACTGGTGCACAGTTACTCGCTGGTTCATGATGATTTACCGGCAATGGATGACGATGACCTGCGGCGCGGCCAGCCCAGCTGTCACAAGGCTTTTGATGAGGCAACCGCAATACTCGCTGGCGATGCTCTGCAAGCCCTGGCCTTTGCTCAGCTTGGCCGCTGTGAGGCGCTGAGTGGTGAACAGCGCGCCCGATTGGTCAGCCTGCTCGCAGACGCCGCCGGCGCAGACGGTATGGTGGGCGGCCAGACTCTGGACCTGAATGCTCTGAAAAGCCCACAACTGTCGCTTAGTGACCTTGAGCAATTGCACCGGGCAAAGACCGGCGCACTGATCACGGCCGCTCTGCTCATGGGAGCAGCCTGCGCCGACGCGCCGCCACAACAAAACCACATATTACGCGAGTTTGGTGGTCTGGTCGGCCTCGCCTTCCAGGTGGTTGATGATGTGCTAGACGTCACGACCCCAACCGAATTGCTGGGCAAGCAGCAAGGCGCCGATGAGCAGAAAGGCAAGCCGACCTATACCACCCTGATGGGCGTCGAAGGCGCGCAAATGCATGCGCGCGAGCTTTGTCAACAGGCGCAGGCTTTGCTCGAGCCACTGGGCGACAATGCCCTGGTACTGAGCCGCCTGGCCGATTACATCGTCGAGCGTTCCAGCTGAGTGGCGCCAAATCGTTGTTGTGCATGTTTACATTCGCAGTCTTCGCCGGGTGCCCAATCGGTTACAATGCCCGTCTAAAGGCCAATTCTGCACAGTGAGACCCACCCGGTAATGGCAGTTCACCAGAAAACATTCGAGCAGTTTCCGAGCGAAGAGCCGGACAGCGAATTGTTGCAGCTGATCGATCATCCGGCGCAGTTGCGTGAGCTGGACGAAGCCCAATTACCTCAACTGGCCGATGAACTCAGGGAATTCCTGCTGTATTCAGTCAGCCAGACCGGCGGACACTTTGGCGCCGGCCTGGGGGTGGTTGAATTAAGCATAGCGTTGCACTATATCCTGAATACGCCGGATGATCGGCTGGTTTGGGATGTTGGCCACCAAACCTACCCGCACAAAATACTGACCGGCCGGCGTGAAGCCATGCGCAGCATGCGTCAGAGCGGGGGCCTGGCTGGCTTCACCAAGCGTGCCGAATCCGAATTTGACACATTTGGTGTGGGCCATTCCAGCACCAGTATCAGCGCAGCCTTGGGGATGGCGCTGGCCGCCGAGCAGCAGAATATTCATCGTAAAGTCTGTGCGGTGATTGGCGACGGCGCCATGACCGCCGGAATGGCTTTCGAAGCGTTAAACCACGCAGCCCATACTCGGGCCAATATGCTTGTGGTTCTAAACGATAACCAGATGTCGATCTCGCATAACCAGGGCGGCCTGGCAAACTATTTCGCCAAGATCTGGGCCAGCAAACTGTACATTTCGCTGCGTGAAGGCAGTAAAAAAGTGCTGGCGAATATCCCCCCGGCTAAGGAGCTGGCACGGCGTACTGAAGAGCACATGAAAGGCATGGTGGCGCCGGGCACCTTGTTCGAGGAACTGGGATTCCACTACATCGGGCCTATTAATGGGCATGACCTCGAAAGCCTGGTTACCACACTTAGGAATATGTCGGAGCTTGACGGCCCGCAACTGCTGCATGTTTTTACCCGAAAAGGGCAAGGCTTCGCGCCCGCAGAGAAAGACCCGATTGGCTACCACGCGATCAATAAGATTGAGCCAAAGCAGGCCAATGGTAACGCTCAGCAACAGGCCAAGGCACCAAAGTATCAACAAGTGTTTGGTGACTGGCTGTGTGACATGGCCAAAACCGACCCGAAATTAGTTGGCATTACGCCAGCCATGCGCGAAGGCTCAGGCATGGTACGTTTTGCTGATGAATTTCCTGACCGCTATCACGATGTTGCAATTGCCGAACAGCACTCAGTGACCCTGGCGGCGGGAATGGCCTGTGATGGACTGAAGCCGGTTGTGGCAATCTACTCCACGTTCCTGCAACGTGCTTATGACCAGTTGATTCACGATGTGGCCCTGCAAAATCTGGACGTTACCTTCTGCCTGGACCGCGCCGGGCTGGTAGGTGAAGACGGCCCGACCCACGCGGGCAGCTTCGACCTGAGTTACTTGCGGTGCATTCCCAACATGGTCGTCATGGCACCTTCTGATGAAAATGAAACGCGGCTGCTGCTCAACACCGCATACCAGCACCCAGGCCCATCGGCTGTTCGCTACCCGCGTGGCAATGCAACCGGTATAGACATTGAAGCCGGCTTGGAAACCGTTCCTCTGGGCAAGGGCTGCCTGCGCCGTGAAGGCCGTGGCGAAGTGGCGTTTTTGAATTTTGGTGCCCTGATGCATGAAGTGTTACCGGTTGCAGATGCCCTGGATGCCAGCCTGGCCGACATGCGTTTTGTAAAACCACTCGATGAAGACCTGATCAGACAATTAGCCGAATCTGCGGAGCTACTGGTGACAGTTGAGGAGAATGCCGTACAAGGTGGCGCCGGAAGCGCGGTACTCGAATATCTGCAGTCGGCCAACAGTTCGGTGCCGGTATTGCAGCTTGGCCTGCCAGACCGCTACATCGAACACGGCAAGCAGCAGGCCATGCGCGCCGAATGCCAACTGAACAGCGCTGGTATCGAGCGTAGCGTCAGGGAAAAACTCCACGCACTGGGTATTGGCAGGAAACGCCCCGCTACCGCGGTTGCCAGTGTTCAGTCACGCAGCTCTTCAGCCGTCGAGTAGCCGACTAACTCAGCGGTCGAATAAATGGCCCAATTTTCCGGCTTTAGTGGCCAGGTACCGTGAGTTATGCGGGTTATGCCCGCTGTGCAGCTCAAGGCGCTCAACCACAGACACCCCTATTGCCTCCAATGCCTGAACTTTACGTGGGTTATTGGTCATCAGCCGCACAGCCGATACCCCGAAATGCGCGAAGATCGCGCGACACATCTCGTATTCGCGCTGGTCGGCATCGAATCCCAGCTGTTCGTTGGCTTCAACCGTATCGGCACCCTGATCCTGCAGATTGTAGGCTTTGAGCTTGTTCAGCAAACCAATACCCCGCCCCTCCTGCCGCAGGTACAGCAGCATACCTCGCTTTTCCCGGGCAATTCGGCGCAGCGCTGTTTCCAGCTGTGGTCCACAATCACAGCGCATGCTGAACAAAGCGTCTCCGGTCAGGCACTCTGAATGAACGCGGGCCAACACCGGCTCGCTGCCATCCAGCGAGCCCATGGATAGCACGACGTGCTCTTTACCCGCCGCCGTATCGTCGAAACCATGGATGGCAAACTCGCCCCAGGGAGTGGGTATTTTGGAAGTAACTACATATTGGATGGACACGTGCGCCTCTGTGCTGCCGGCCGCACCGGAATAACCCACTATTCTAGCAGAATCAGCATGGCTTATTTTTCCTGCAAATACATAAGCCCGCCCTTCTCTTCGAGCTTAACATGGTTCAGATAGCTCATGCCCAGCAGCACTTTGCTGGGGAACAGCCCCTCGCTGACCGAGGCCTTCACATTGTGTACCGTGATCCCGGCGACACTGACACTGTTGAGATTTAAATACCAGGCCTGCACCACACCACTGGCGGTGGACAGGCCACCTTTTTTCCCCTCACTCTCGTAGTCAATACCGAGCTGGCGGGCATGCTCACTGTTCATTGCAATGTGAGTTGCCCCGGTATCGACCAGCATTTCTACCGAGCGACCGTTAATCCGACCGTTTACGAAGTAGGAATGGCCACCGTGTTTTGAGAGGGCAACTTCACGCTTGGGGGCTTTGCTGTAGCTGGAGTGAATCCGCGTGGACAAAGTCAGCGTCCGTTGTTCATCGCCAATAACCACAACCGCGCGCTGACTGTCCGCGCGCAGCAGACGGACTCCTTGCGGCCCGGTTTCGCCGGCTTTCAACAGAGTTCGCTGGCCATCAATATTCAGAATTGCGCCGCCGGCAAACAAGCCCTCCACGTGTACCTCAGCCGCGCGACTGATTGCAGACCATACGAGCAATGAAAGGCATATAACTGGTAGTGAGTACTTACTCATCCAACGGGCCCTGAACCGGTTTTTCTTTTAAGTCTAGCAGCTCATGGGCTGCTCCATGACCGTTTTCTTCACGAACAAGGACGATAAATACCAGTATTTTCCGTAGCCTCCCGAACCCGCACTTGAGATAGTTCGCTTCTCGTAACGGACCATTGTTGTCTTTTGGCCAAAGCTTCTTCACGGCCCGGGCGCCGTAAAAACAATCGTCGGAAAAAACGCTCGCTGAAAGCCAGCCTGCTGCGCTGGCTGGTGATTGGCTGCGTGGTGCTGGTCATACTGTGTATCCCCCTGCTGTTGTGGCTGGATTACCGGGTAGCGCAACAACTCGACGCTCACCACTGGACTATTCCAGCCAAGGTGTTTGCCCGACCGCTGGAGTTGTTCGTCGGCAGTGCTATTGCACGCAAGGACGTTCTGCATGAACTCAAGCTGCTGGGCTACCAGGCTGGCAATGGCGACGAGCCGGGCAGCTATCGCATACGCGGCGGCCAGCTGCAGCTGCACACCCGCGGGTTTCTGTTTGGCGACGGGCGAGAAACAGCTCGTGCTGCACTATTAGACTGGCACGACGGACGGGTCAGCTCGGTCAGGAGCGGCGGGCAGAGCGTCGACCTGTTGAGGTTAGAGCCACTGCAAATAGGCGGTATCTACCCAGGCCACAATGAAGACCGCTTGCTGGTTGCCCTGGAAGACGCACCCAAGGGGATGCTTGAGGCCTTGCTGGCAGTAGAAGATCGCGGCTTTTACGAACACTTCGGCCTGTCACTGCGGGGTATCGCCAGAGCCATGTGGGTGAATATTCGCCAGGGTCGATTCGTACAGGGTGGCAGCACAATCACCCAGCAGTTGGTAAAAAACCTGTTTCTCAGTCAGGAGCGCTCGCTGGCCCGCAAGCTCCCTGAACTGCCTATGGCCATCCTGCTGGAGCGCCGCGCCAGCAAGGATCAGATTCTGCGGATGTTTCTGAACGAAGTCTTTCTCGCTCAGGATGGCGGCCGAGCCATTCACGGTTTTGGATTGGCCAGCCAGTACTTTTTCAACCAGCCACTGAATGAGCTTCTGCCACACCAATACGCATTGCTGATCGGGATGATCAAGGGCCCTAGCTACTACAGCCCGATTCGCTACCCGAAGCGAACCCTTAAGCGTCGCAACCTGGTGTTAACTGTCATGGCCGAGCACGGCATCATGCAGCCGGCCGAAGCCGACTACGCCAAGCAACTGCCGCTTGGGTTGAATACCCAGACTGCCAGCACCGCTCGCCAACCCGCTTACCTTGACCTGGTCAGGCGCCAACTGGCGGTCGACTATCGTCTGGAGGACCTGCAATCTGAAGGCCTTAGAATCTTCACGAATTTTAATCCACTGGTACAACGGGCAGCCGAACACAGCCTGAGCCTGGCGTTTGCCGATATTGATAAACGCCCGGCTCGCACAGAGGCAACTGACTTCAAGCCAGCTGAACTGGAAGCGGCCATGTTAGTCAGCGATGCGGCCACCGGCGAAGTCGTGGCATTGATTGGTGGCCGCCGCCCGCGCTACGCCGGCTTCAACCGCGCACTGGATGCTCGCCGGCCGGTTGGCTCACTGATTAAACCCGCCATTTACCTGAGCGCACTGGAGCTCCCGGACCGCTACACACTGGCCAGCCGCATCAATGACGAGCGCTTTGCGTTGCCGCAGCCAGATGGGTCTGTGTGGTCACCGGACAATTTTGATCAGCAAAGTCATGGACCGGTGATGCTGCTGGACGCTCTCAGCCATTCCTACAACCAGGCCAGCGCCGCTTTAGGCCTTGAGCTGGGCGTGGACCGGGTAAGACAGACGTTGCGTGAACTTGGCCTGGAGGGGGATATTCCGGAACTGCCCTCGGTATTTCTGGGTGCCATAGAACTGTCTTTGTATGACGTGGCCACCATGTATCAAACGCTATCCAGTGGCGGCTTCAATACCCCATTACGCGCGATCCGGGAGATCCTGGATGCAAACGGCCAGGCGATTAAACACTACGGCCTGGACATCGAACAGCGCATTGCTCCCGACTCGCTACACTTGATTTTATTTGCTTTACAAGAGGCCATGCGCAATGGAACCGGTCGGAGCGCCTATCACTTTATTCCCAAGAATCTGGCCGTAGCCGGCAAAACCGGTACCAGTAACGGGCAGCGTGACAGCTGGTTCGCCGGTTTCGGCGGCGACTATCTGGCAGTGGCCTGGATGGGGAATGACGACTATCAGACCACTTCACTGACTGGAAGCAGCGGGGCGCTGCGCGCCTGGGCGTATCTGTTTCGGGAGATAGGGGCGCGTTCGCTGGATTTTGTACCACCGCCTGGTATTGAATACGCTTGGACCGATGAACAAACCGGTAAGCGTAGCCAGGAAAATTGCCAAAGCGCACTGTACTTGCCGTATATTGCCGGCACCGAACCATTACAATTTGCACCGTGCAGCGACCGCTCGCGCCGAGTGCCAAACTGGTTTCGCTGGTTCCTGGGGGAAAAACCATGACTCACACCAAGCTGCTCGCAGCGTGTCTTCTTTTGTCGGCCTGCAGTTACTCCACGCTGCAACCCACTTACCCGGTGGACGAGCAGTCACGTCCCTATCCGGGCGACGAAGGCTCAGCGGAACAAGGCACCGAGTCCTACCCACAGGACGACACCGAGCAAACACCCACCCGAGTTGCCGTGGTGACGCCCGATACGGTTCAGCGTACCTCGAACCGACCGCGGCACAGTGCTACCGAAAATTTACGAGCCCAGGCAGCAAGCGCGTTGGCGGCCGGGCAGAGCGCCAATGCCGAACGCTTGCTGGATAGGGCGTTACGCATTGCACCCGGCGAGCCAGACACCTACTACCAGCTCGCGGAATTGAAACTGCGCTTAGGTGACGCCGGCCGTGCACTGCAACTGGCCCGGAAAGCCCTGACGCTGCAGCCGGGCCCTGAGTTGCAGGACAAATTGCAGCGCATCGAGGCCGACGCGCTCAGCCGGACACCGTGACCCGATAGCAACCCAGAGTCGCGTCAAACACAAAGTTGAGTCGCTGGTTGATGCAATCCGGGCACTCGCTTTGATCGTGACTGACAAACAGTAGCTGAGTGGTGCCAGTTGCGGCAATCCTGTTAACCACCTGCAGCACCTTGCGCCGGTTGGCGTCATCCAGGCCAAGACAGGGTTCATCAAGAATAAGAATACGGGGCTGTTTGATCATCGCTCTGGCGATCAGCACCAGTTTCTGCTGCCCGAAAGACAGCTGACCAAAACGTCGCACGGCCAGGTCATCGGGCAGACCCATGCGCTGAAACCATACCCTCGCTTGCGAGCGTTCAGTGGCCGTAGGCATCTGAAACAGACCAAGGCTATCATGCAAGCCGGACGCAATCGTATGCAAAACCGGCTCCCGCCTGGAAATCTGCCGTTGCAGGTTCACATTCACCACGCCAAAGCGGCGCTTGATGTCCCATACGGATTCGCCACTGCCCTTGCGCCGGCCAAACAGGGATACCGCCTGCCCATAAGCTTTCTCATTATCGCCAAGCAACATGTTGAGCAAAGTGGATTTACCACAGCCATTGGGCCCAACGATCAGACTATGGTGGCATGGCTGCATGGTCCAGGACAGTCCGCTAAATACCGGCTGCGCGGCAAAGCTGACGGCAACATCGTGCAACTCGATCAGCGCTGGCTCCTGAGCCGAATCTGATACACCTGATGCCTGTGTACTGCCCTGCGTGTCGAGCTTGTCCCATGCCGGAGCAGAGTGCCGGAGGTGCTTTTGCAATTGCTGTCTGACAACGGCAAGCCCTTGTTCGGACCAGGGCTCGGCTGAAACCACTCGCCCGCACTCCAGGTGCATAATATGCGAGGCGCCAGCGGGCAGCTCGTCCACCCGCCCGCTGAGCAGCAACACGGTTTCAACTCGCGCGAACAACTCGCCGAGCACTGCGCCGAAACTGGCCCGTGTCGCCGCATCCAGGCCAGCCAGTGGTTCATCCAGAATCAGCACTCTGGGCCGGGCCAGCAACGCTTGTACCAGCATTAGTTTGCGGATCTGGCCGGTCGATAGCTCCCGTAATCCGCTTGCCGGGTTCACTGTGAGACCCAGTTTTTTCAACAGTTCACGGCCTTCGTCGGCTAGGCCTCCAACGGTTTGCAGAAACCCGGCTACTGTGGTGCCGCGGTCATTAACGTCTTCCCGCAATTCACTGTCATCGAAACGATCATCTCGATCGTACAGTTCGTATTGCCGCTCGAAAGATACCAGAGCCAGGTCATCAGTTGGGCGAAAGCCGTCACCGTATTCGCAGCTGCCTCGAGCCAGTGCCTGGCGGCCAGCGAGTATATTTGCCAGCAAAGTTTTACCGGCACCATTACCTCCAAGCACCAACCAGCGCTGCCCGGCACAGAGTTTCCAGTGCGGGCACTCAAAGACCTGGCCCTGATGAGCCGGTGTGCGCAAATTGTTAAGCGTGATTAATGCCATTGGTACGGGCAGGCTGCTTGATAAACTGCGCATAGTATCCGATGAGAACCTACCTGTGACGAGTTTCGCAGCACAGCTCGACAAAATCCGCCAGCACGCGCCAAAAAAAATGCTCGGACGGCGCTTTGTTTCCCGCGCAGCCATCGCGATGATTGTTCGCCCGGGCAGCGCACCGGACGCCGCCGCCAATTCCATCGACATACTGATGATGCGACGAGCTGATCGTATTGGAGACCCGTGGTCGGGTCATATGGCATTTCCGGGTGGCAAGATGGATAGCAAGGATGAAAGCTCTTTTGAAACCTCGCTGCGCGAACTTGCCGAGGAGACCGGCATCCCGGAACCGCAGCGGGTACTGTCTTCGGTAGGGCGCCTGTCTGATGTGCTAACGCGCAACCATAGCGGGCAACGACCAATGGTGGTTACCCCATTCGTATTTGAGTTGACCGAAGCGGTCACTTTCGACCCAAACCATGAAGTAGCGGAACTGGTCTGGGTACCGTTGGACTACCTGCGCCAGGAATCACATCGCAACAAGATGGACTGGGAACTGAAGGGCGTAAAGTTCAAGCTGCCCTGCTATCTGTATGAGGGGCGGCGGATCTGGGGCCTGTCCCTGAGTATGCTGGATGAACTGTTACTGCTGTTGTACCAGCAGCGTTTCGAAGACACCCATTCAAGATTGCAGTTCAGCCCGCGCAATAACTGGCTGACACGTACCTGGGATCGTTGGACCAAATAAAAAAGGCGGCATCTGCTACCAGACACCGCCTTCTTTGACCACCTGCCGGTTATGGCAAGGTGGTAAAGGTCACCGGGCCTGCCGACGCGCTGTTTGTGCCACCACAGGTAGAGCGTACGTAATAGTCGTACGTGGTGTTGGCTGTCAGGCCATTAAGCAGGAAAGGATTCGTCGCGGCTACCATGGTGCCGGTACCCTGTACAAAACCGGTTGGACCCCACTCAACCTGCCAATTGCTTGCCGTACCGTTTTCGGTCCAGCTCAGAACGGCGCTGGTTTGAGTTTCATTATTTGCCTGCGGTGCCGTTGGCGCAGAACAGGAAGTAGAAATCGACCAGATGAACTCCTGAGGCACCACATCAGGTACTTCTATTCGCAGTGTCAGAATACCGGTGTCGGGGTCATCCGGGGTACTCAATACAATGCCGAACGGACCGTTGGCATTCACCGCGTCACCGATTTCAAAGCTGGTCGTGCCTTGCAAAGTGCCTACTGAGGACTCAAAGCTGACCGTGGTACCGTTCGCCATCGAATTCCCATTCAGATCGGACAATACCATACCGCCCAGAATCACAGTCTCTCCGGCCAATGCATTGATGGTACCACCTACAGCAGGGAAGTCGCCTTCTGCTGCGACCATGACGCCATCTGTGGACATGGCAAGTACCGAGGTTTCCGATATACCTACTTCATCCGTTACGCCACATAAAGAGCTGTGTTCGCACAATGGACCGTTCCAACCACCATCGGCCAGATCGATGCTGCCATTGTTGTTAAAGTCAAAGAAGAACTCACCGGCGTCATAGATGCCGTTTTCGTTCTCATCCACGAAAGGCTCGTCCAGATCCATTTCCGGTGTGAAGTTGTCGCCATCATCAAAAATTGCGTCGCCATTGACGTCATCAAACTCCTCAGCGCCGCTGGTGAACGCTATTACAGTCGCTCTGCCGTCAGCCGGACGCGGATCGGAGCTCACCCAGGTGACTGAACAACGGCCGCCATCTGTGGTGCAGGAAGAGGGGATAGATCCACCTTCAGGGGAGGCAAAGCTGATCACCGTGCCATTGGGCACCGGGTTGCCGACCTGGTCCGATGCGATGATGTTGAAATCCACCTCGGTTCCGTCGAAGTTGAACGCGCGTGGATTACCAAAGCTGCGCGACAGGGACAGCCGGTTAGCCTGCGGCACGCCCGTGGACACATTGATGCCATTGGAACTGCCGGACACGCCGGTCGCATCGTGTGTTGCTGTTACGATCGCCGTAGCCGGCGCAGTGCCAGACTGAACAATGGCCGTAACCTCGCCCTGGTTATTGGACACCGCCGAGGTTTCCGCCAGGTTCAAACCGCCAACCGACGTGTTCAGCGAGAAGGTGATGCTCTCTCCAACAATAGGTGCCGATTGCTGTCCCACCAACTGGAATCTGACCTGAGCGGTTTCGGTACCACCAACACCGCGCAACGACAGTTGGGTGGGTGTTGCTTCGATAAACTGCACTGACAGAACGGTGTCTGCTTCAATCGTCACTGTGCCACTGGCTTCAATGGTATTTCCCAGCAGCGTTGTTGTTGTTGCCGTAATTGTGTCTTCCCCGGAACAACCGTTGGAGACATAAGTGACGGTAAGACCACCGGTAATCGTATTGGTATCACCGTCGATTGTGGACAGCCCATCGGCGATGCAGTTAGAAGAAAAAGTTACGGTAAAAGGATCGGTGACGGCGCTGTTATTGTTCTCGCGATTGACTAGGTTAACTTGTAACTGAGTACTCCCCCCCGCTGATAACATAGGGTTCTGGATACCGATTTCACCGGCGACAAAGTTCTGGCCGAGGCCGTTACCGATACTAACAGTGATTGTGTCATCACTTGGATCGGTTGGATCTTCGGAAGCAGTGCTACTGCCACCATCCCCGCCACACGCAGCCAGCAAAATTGCACTTGCCGGTACCAGAATAGCGTGACGAAGTGACCCAAAATTAACGAACTGCGAAAGTGATCTGCCCGCAACGCGTCGACGATAAATATGAAGCATTGATTTTCCCTGGGTTGTTGAGTGGCTAACAACAATACAAAAACTGCGTCCAACTGACGCACCTATTAGTAATGAGTATAGGCAAGCTATGGGGTAAATCTAGCGTATGGGAATATAACCGGAACAGACAATTTCCACGCCGAAAAGCGCTGCATTATTAACCGGATTGGGCGTTTTTTATGCGACTGATCGCGCCGAAAACAAGCGCTTACTCGTTTAGGTAGAAGCTGGCGACAAAGATGCTCAGCTGTCCCAGAAACACGATACTGCCGACAATGATCAGCAGCAACTTCCACACCTTGAAGGGCTTGCGCTCTACGGCGTTTATTCCACTGCTGGTCACTTGACGTACCCGGGCGAGATCTTCCTCTGACAGTTTTGGCCCATCGCCATCCTGCTGTACTGCCGGTTGAATAGTTTCCTTGTTCAAACTCACCACCTTAGAATTCAAAGTGCTCCTCGGGCAAGGTCATCAGGTTGGACGCGCCAGACAACATTGCCGCTTTGTGAGCCAGCGTCCGCGGCAACAACCTTTGATAATAAAAGCGCGCCGTCGCCAGCTTCGCATTGTAGAAATCAGCCTCTGCGGCATCCGACTCCAAGGCTTGTATTGCCGTAAATGCGATCCAGGCCCACATGTGCGCCAGCACAAAATACCCGGAATACATCAGATAGTCCACCGAGGCAGCACCGGCTTCTTCCGGGTTTTCCATCGCGGCGGCGCCTATCTGCATAGTCAGTTCACCAATCTCCTGATTCATGGCATTCAGCGGCTCGATAAACTCCTGCATCGCTTCATTGTCGGCATGTTCTTTACAGAACAGGTGCACAATCTTGGTGTAATTTTTGAGAAGCTCTCCACCAGAACCCAAGACCTTACGGCCCAGCAGGTCGATGGACTGGATACCAGTTGTTCCTTCGTAAATCGTCGCAATACGGCCATCACGGACAATCTGTTCCATCCCCCATTCTTTGATGTAACCGTGCCCACCAAATATCTGTACCCCATAATTGGCCGCTTCCACGCCGGTTTCGGTCAGGAAGGCCTTGGCAATTGGTGTCAGAAAGGAGAGCAGGTCATCCGATGCCTTGGACTTATCGCCTTGGTCACTGTGCGCTATATCCAGATGCTGACCAAGCCAATACATCAATGCTCTCCCGCCTTCGGCGAAAGCCTTCTGAGTCAGCAACATGCGACGTACATTGGGGTGGACAATAATCGGATCAGCAATACCTTCCGGGTTTTTCGGGCCACTGAGTGAGCGCATCTGCAGGCGCTCGCGGGCGTACTCCAGGGCACCCTGGAAAGCGCGTTCGGCAGTGCACAAGCCCTGGATAGCAGTACCAATGCGCGCGGAATTCATGAAGGTGAACATGGCTGGCAGACCACGGTTCGGTTCACCAACCAGATAACCGCGAGCACCGTCGAAATTCAGTACGCAGGTGGCCGAGCCATTGATTCCCATCTTATGCTCTATCGCACCGCAATTCACATTATTGCGCTCGCCAATCGTTCCGTCGTCATTGACCTTGAACTTGGGCACCACAAAAAGTGAAATACCACTGGTACCTTCGGGGGCGTCAGGCAGACGAGCCAGCACGATGTGGATAATGTTTTCGGACAGGTCATGATCACCCGCCGAAATGAAAATCTTGGTGCCGGTAATGTTATAGCTTCCGTCCGGGTTCGGCTCGGCCTTGGTGCGCAGCAGGCCAAGGTCGGTTCCGCAATGGGCTTCGGTCAAACACATGGTACCAGTCCAGGCGCCTTCGACCATTTTTGGCACGTAGCGCTGAATCTGCTCCTCTGTACCGTGGGTCCGCAGAGTTACTTTCGCACCGTGCGACAATCCGGGATACATACCCCACGGCCAGTTTGCCGTGCCTACAATTTCGTTATTGATAACACCGCCGAATGAATGCGGCAGCCCCTGCCCGCCGAGCTCCTCAGGTTCGCTCATCGCTGGCCAGCCATTGGCCACGTATTGTTGGTACGCTTCCTTAAAACCGGTTGGTGTCGTAACGCCTTCCGGTGTCCAGGTACAACCCTCCTTGTCACCCACCTGGTACAAGGGCGCCAGCACTTCGTCGGCAAACTTGGCCGCCTCATCGATGACCGCACTGAGCAGTTCGCGGTTGATCTCCTGATAAGCCGAAATGGACTGATAATGTTGTTCTGCATTGAGCATTTCAAACAATACAAACTGAATGTCGCGTACCGGGGTGTTGTATTCGGGCATTAGGGTCTCCTGATCGTAGAATCCATGCGGGTATGCCGGGCAAAAACAAAAGTGTGGCGCATCACAGCAGCAAAACAAGGTTATATTCGGCCAGCCGTGTGGGCCAGATCCAGCCAGCAACCAGCGGGTAACACTGGGGGCTTCCGTTCTGCTCTCGAACTACGTATTCTGTTTTCAATCGGATTAACAACGCTGTGCAAGGACGCACTATGCAACACGACCTGCCTAAACCAGGGGCGGCCGAACAGCTGAGCAGGCTGTTAAACCCCTACTGTCTGCTTTGCCTTGAACCGTTACGCGCCCATGAGTACCAACTCTGCACTCTCTGCCGCGAAGCCCTACCCCATCTAAGCCAGTTCTGTTACCAATGTGCTCTCCCATTACCCGGGGCCGCTGCAAATTCCCTGTGCGGCCGCTGCCAGGTGGCGCCACCGAGCTTCGACTACTGTGTGGCAGCCTTACAATACACGGCCCCGGTCGACCGCCTGATCAGCGGCTTTAAATACCAGGCACGCTTTGAGTATGGTGACTTGCTGGCGCGCCTGCTCGCCCAGCAGATTCACCATAATTCACTGATGCACTCTCCGCCCGACTGCATTGTTCCAGTACCGCTGCACCTGCGCCGATTGCTGAGCCGCGGCTATAACCAGAGTATAGTGTTCGCCAAAAGCCTCAGAAAGCACTATCGAAAACTGTCCCGCACTCAGCTCAGCATTGACGTTCATGGTACGCGCCGAACCAGATACGCTCCCCCACAAAGCCAGCAGACTATGCGTGAACGTGAGCACAACATACAAGGTGTGTTTGCTGTCAGACATAGCGCGCGTCTTCCTCAGCGGGTGGCCATTGTTGACGACGTTATGACCACCGGCGCAACAGCTAATGAACTGGCTCAAGTACTGAAGCGCGCCGGGGTTCAGGAGGTTACCGTGTGGGTGGCTGCAAGAACCCCACTTGAATAAGGCACAGCAGGACAAAACTGATACACTGCACAGGTACTCCCTGGATCACCTCCTTGTCAAACCAGCAAAGCCACCCTTTTGAGACCCTCAGCCCCGAGTTTATTTGCGATGCGATTGACAGTATTGGTCTGCAGGCTGATGCCCGTTTGCTGGCGTTGAACAGTTACGAAAACCGGGTATACCAGGTAGGTCTTGAAGACCGCGCGCCAATAATCGCCAAGTTTTATCGTCCGGAGCGCTGGTCGGTGGATCAGATACATGAAGAGCATGCTTTCAGCCATGAGTTGGCAGAAGCGGAAATTGACGTCATTGCCCCACTGGTCTTTGACAACACCAGTCTGTTTCAATACCAGGGCTTTCAGTTTGCCTTGTTTGACCGAGTAGGAGGACACGCGCCTAACCTGGAAGACCCGCAGATGCTGGACCGGCTCGGACGACTGCTCGGGCGTATGCATGCTATTGCACGACAAGCCAGCTTCAAGCAAAGGCCCAGCATCGATACCAGCAACTACGCTGAAGAGAGCATCAGCCTGCTACTGGCGCGGTGGATTCCCTGCGAGCTGCAAAGCAGCTACGAGTCACTCAGTCGGGACATTCTGGTATTACTCAAATCGATCGAAAATCGTAGTCAACAGTTCACAAAGTTACGCAGCCATGGCGATTTTCACCTTGGTAATATGCTCCAGCAGGAAGAACGGGTGATGATGCTTGACTTGGACGACACCCGCTCGGCCTGTGCGATACAGGATATCTGGATGTTGCTGAGTGGCTCGGACGACGACATGCGCCACCAATTGGACACGATTATCCGCAACTACGAAATGTTCCATGACTTTAATTGGCAGGAGGCGCATCTGGTTGAGTATTACCGCACACTTCGACTATTGCACCACAGCGCCTGGCTGGCAAGCCGCTGGGACGACCCCGCGTTTCCAATGGCATTTCCCTGGTTCAATACTGGCCGCTACTGGTCTGAGCAAATTCTCACGCTGCGCGAGCAGCTCTACGGTCTGCAACAAAGCGAAGCCGCTCTGGCTCACGGCTAGCAAGTCCGGCCAGAAACATATACTGGCCGTTAGACCGGCAGCAGACTATTATAAATTCAGCGGACCAGAACCAGCCGAGTCTTGAGCAATATGCGTGTTTTTAAGTCACTGCTGTTGATTATTACGGGAATGTTTGCGCTGCTGTCCTGTATCGCTATCGGCAGCGTCTACCTGGCGCTCAGCGCCGCACCTGATTTGGCAATTTCGGCCAATGCACCAGCAGTGAACAGCCACACTGACGGCAATCAGCCCGAGCCGACCCAAACTGATAGTGATATTACTGTCCGCTATAAGGAGCTGGCGGCCCTGGCCAAACAGGAACTGCAAAGATTGGGAATCGGCTCTGCGGCAGCAATAGAGTTTAGCGATGGACAGCTCAGCGCGACCCTAAGCGCCCGGTTACCCATGCAATGGACGAGAAACGTACTGAATGTACGCGTCATCGGAAAACCCGCCGACGCTCCCAGGCATGTCAGCGTTGAACGCATTGAGGTGGGCAACCTCAGCGTACCGCAGCCTGTGATTGCCATGCTGGAACCATGGCTTGTGCAGCGCTGTAAACGCGACCTCCGCTGCCGCACTGCACTCAATGCCTATGGCAATATCGAGTACGCCAGGTTTGATGCCGACGCTGTGCATATCCGTTACCACCTCGGCGGGATCAGAGCGGGCAGTCTCGACGCCAATGGCAACAGCATCTCGCAACTGGAACTCGAACCGTACATGAACCACCTAGCGCAGCTGGGTGAGCGCTATGACAAGCAGGCGCCCATACCATTGCATGTCGCTCTGCAAGCAGTGTTTGGCTTAGCCCAGCAACGCAGCCAACAGTCGTCGGCCATTCGGGCTAACACCACAGCACTGCTGGCACTGGCTTTACAGGAAGCCGATTCAAGCACGCTGCGTGTCATGCTACGCAATCAGATTGACGACTCCCCCGAAGCTAAATTGTTGTTGTCGGTGCATCAGCGCCGTGACTTGGCACAACATTTCGTAAACTCCGCAGCGCTCTACCTGATTGGTGGTACCGACTTCAGTGATTACATCGGCATTTATAAGGAATTCTATGATGTGTCGATTGGTAAGGAATTCGGTGCAGGCGACCTGGTTGCCGACCGGGCCGGTGTGCGCCTGGCCCGCCAAGCAACGTTGACTGAGCAAAAAGCGGCCACCATGCAAGCGGCTATTCTCAACAGCAACAGCTCGGCTGGCTATTTGTTAAGCAAAGCACAAATACGTGAACTGGAACAACGTTATATTGTGCGCACTACCGAAGAAATTAATGAAATCGTTACTGTGATTGATGCCAACCTCGCAAGGCTGGCGCTGCTAAACTAGCGCCCTCAGATACCTGACCCTATACTTTAAGAATCAACTACTTATAAGGTTGGCCTACAGAACCGGCAGTACTGCCAGGATGTACAGCACGTTACAGCATGACTCAAACCCAGCACATACTTCTGGCACACCCGGATGAACGAAATCGCCATTTGATCAAACGGGCACTGGCCGAACGCGGTTTTGACAAAATTACCGAGTCGGCTGGGGACCACCACTGCATTAAGCTGTTGAACGAGCACTCCTTCGATGTAGTTGTTACCAATGTCGAGCTCGGGGACCTGGATGCCTGGCGTTTAACTCGGCTGATACGCTCTGGGGTGTTGACCAGTAAAGCCAACACACCCGTTTTCATTGTGTCCGAGACTTTCAGCGAACAAATTGCCCTGGCAACCGCGAAGGAATTTGAAGTAAACGCCTTCATCCCTTTGCAGCAGGCATACACCCTGCCACGCGCCATAGAGAAGATGTTTCAGGAAGGCCATATCGAGCCACCAAAAGGCTCAATTCTGGTTGTTGAAGACTACCCTGATACGGCCAAGCTGGTTGAGAGAGTGCTGAAGAACCGTTTTCACATTGAAACCGCTACCGACGGCCAAGCCGGTTTGCATGCCTGGCTGGAAAGACGTCATGAAATTGTATTGCTGGACCTCATGCTACCCAAGATGTCTGGTGAGGAGGTCCTTCAGGAAATACTGAAAGTCAAACCCACGCAATCCGTAGTGATGATGACGGCGTTTGGCAGCGCAGAAAAAGCCGGTGCACTGATTGCTGCTGGAGCTGTGGACTTTATCTCCAAGCCATTCAGGGCCGAACAACTTCGCCACGTTTGTAATATCGCTGCACACCGGGAAGACTACATTACCAGCAATGAACAGTTTGAACAGCGCCAACGTGAGTTAGCCTCAGAAAAAGAACGGGCGCTGGTTACCTTGAACGCGATTGGCGACGGAGTGATTACAACCGACGCCGAGGCACGTGTAGTTTATATGAACCCGGTTGCTGAGCAGCTATCCGGTTGGCTCGAAGTGGAAGCACAAGGCAAGAAGATAAACGAGGTGTTTCGCACTTATCACGAGTATTCACGAGTACCTGCTGTCAGCCCTCTGGAGCGCTGCCTACAGGAACAGCGCTCTATTCAGGCCCGTTCCAATATGCTGCTGCGCAGTAAACAGGGCCTGGAAATGGTGATCGAAGTGTCAGCATCACCGATCAAGAATGTTGACAGCGGCGTCAGTGGCGCAGTGATGGTGTTTAAAGACAGCACTGCTGCCCGCAACCTTGAAAAACAGCTCACTTTTCACGCCAGCCACGACCCACTGACCGGGCTCAAAAACCGCCAGGTGTTTGACCAGGAAGTGAAGCTCGCGCTGGATGACTGTATCAACTCCCAGGTTGAACACGCACTTTGCTACATTGACGTCAACGAATTCAAGATGATCAATGAAAGCCAGGGTAGCGATGCAGGCGACAAGCTACTGCAGGAGGTGGCCAAACTGCTCGTGCAGAAAGTACGCGCACCCAGCGATGCCATTGCGCGCATCAGTGGCCATGAATTTGCGCTACTACTTCGCTATTGCCCCATCGATGCAGCTGAGCGTATATGTGAAAACATTACCACAGCGTTCAATGCGTTCACTTACGAGTGGCAAAACAGCAAATTCCAGGTAACGATTGCAATTGGCATCACACAGGTAAACCAAGACAACGACGACCTGCAAAACATTTGGACCTCCGCGAGGGCAGCATGCCTGAACGCCCAGAACAGCGGCGGCAATCGTGTGCATGTTTATAACTCCAGTGACGATCAGGCGCTACGAATGCGCAGCGAAGTTCAGCTGGCCTCTGAAATTGTGCAGGCCGAGCGGGAAAACCGCTTTACACTGTATTGCCAGCCAATCAAGTCATTGAAAGACGATTCGGAATACAGTTACGAAATACTGATTCGTATGCACGGTGACAATTCCGACATAGTATCACCGGCCAATTTTCTACCAGCAGCAGAACGCTATAACCTGATTCCGCAAATAGATCGCTGGGTGGTGCACACGGCCTTTGAATGGCTGCACCAGAACCCTGACAAGCTTGAACGAATAACCCATTGTGCGGTTAACCTATCCGGGCTCTCGTTAAGTGACTCTGAGTTCTACAGCTATATTTGTGCGGCATTTGAGGAGTTTAAAGTGCCTGCGGAAAAAATCTGCTTTGAAATTACCGAGACCGCGGCCGTCAAAAACTTTGCCATTGCTGGTAGCTTTATCACTGCAATCCGCGATCTTGGGTGCAAGTTTGCCCTGGATGACTTTGGCACCGGCATGTCATCGTTTGCCTATCTAAAGAAGCTACCTGTCGATTATCTGAAAATCGACGGCATGTTCATCAAAGACATTCTCAATGACCCGATGGACCTGGCAATGGTACGTTCAATCAATGATATTGGCCACGTAGCCGGTTTAAAGACCATTGCCGAGTTTGTAGAGAACAAAGAAATCGAAGACAAGCTGCGAGAGATCGGCGTTGACTACGTGCAGGGCTACGGTATCAGCCGACCGATGCCGATTGAGGAGATGAAGTTTTAGGGCTAATTCAAACTTCGCTTCGCCGGCCCAATGTATTCAACATCATCGCATCGCTGCGGCAAAAAAGTACCGATTGGGCGTTCTTCGTAGTCGACAAAACAGGCTTCTACTCCGGACAAAACCGCTGCAGCACTTAGCTGGTAAACCTCTTTCGCCGTGAATTGCTGATCAAGACTAACAGCCGCAATAAATCCGTTCATATTTATTGATTCACCATATTGCTGACTTGCATAGCTATGGATTGCCATGGCCAACTCCTCATGTGGGCCTTTTAGCATACTTAAAGCTCTGGCTTTGCTGCGTAACAATTCCACACGCTCGTCTCCAGTCGCCAACGGTCTTGAAAAGCCAACAATACTAAAACGACCTTTATTACTTGCAAGATGTTGCTCTACAATTTCTTTCGCCGAAAGACCCGTCTGATGATCCTTATAGGCGGTTTCGAGAAACGCCATACTTCCCAAAATAGGACGACTGCCATATAGACTCGAATCTGCGGCCAATATGCCTGCTGCTGTTGCACCGACTATTGAACACTTGCTATCTCCGCCCAGCGCTGCAATATTGTTACACCATATTCGTGCATCTGGATAACTCAAACAACTGAAAAGCACCTCGACCCAATCTGCAATATTTTTTGACACATGCCGACCAGTAACCGCAAGAATAAGTACTTGAAAGTAAGAGTGATCTTCTATGTACTTTATAAGATCTTCGCCTCGCAGCGTAACGTCTCCATTCAAGGTAAACCCACCGGCCTTACTACGGATCCTATTTCTATAACTATCCCAATATGATGTGTCAGACATCGTCATTTTCCCCAAGGATTTCGTAAAACTCATCAGCGAGAAATGGCACATGCGATCTTGGTTTACCGACAAACTCCAAGCCATGTGCCAGTATTCCAGGAGCACTTATCAGTTGTAGCAAGGGCGGCGCCTGGCGAGGCAGGAAACCGAGATCTGCAAATACTGCAGCAATAATCCCATGTGGCAATATTCCTACATCGTGCCTCGAGATTAACTCATCCGCCAACTCCTGTAACGACTTCAGACAGCTACCAGCACCCTGCATTTGACTGAACATTCTCAATAGATCGTAGCTTTGCTCATCGCAACCCCCATATCTTTTCCCAAATCCAATTGACTCGGGAACATCATTGAGCAGAACGTCTTCCAATCGCTCACCAGCACTTTTCTTAGGTAAGCGCACCATAAATTTCATGGTCTCCACCAGATGTATCGCACCATTATGTTCACCAGCAAATATGGTAAGCGCTATTGGAAGAATATGCAGGCTATCCGTTTTGCCAATTGCCGCCTGTATCGCCGCCCTGGAACCATGATCTCTCGGACCAGGATTTATAAAAGCAATAAGGAGCGCATTAAATAGCTCTCCTTCAGCATCATCTGGCAACTCACCACGAAATAGAAGGTACAATACATCTGAGTAGCAGGCACCATTCGTAAGCTCCCGAATGTCATACCCATAACAGTAAGAATTTTTTGCAAGATATGCATTTTGATCCACACTTTCTTCTAACCAGATTTTTGTCTTTATCTTTTCAGAGAATTGTTCATTTCTGGAAGAAACTATGTCTGTATCAGTGGATTCTCGATCAGCCAAAGTGATGCCTCTTAGATTCGATTTTTACCATGAGCTAAATCACCCCTCCGGCTAGCTCAACTTCCCGCAAGTAGTCTTCGAACTGGGCAAACGAGCTTAGCGACTTTGCATGTTGCAGTTGGTAGGTTTCTAGATCATAGTGATGTTTTTCCTTGTGGCTATCACTATCTTCTTTTCTTACGGCCTCTACGACCTCTTTGCAGGTTAGCTCAGATGATAAACCTGTTCGCTTCAGTATTTTCTCAAGGATATTCACTGGATTCTCAATTAGACTTTGATAGCTCACATCTATAATCTGATCGCTTTTTTCTGGCCTCAAATTATTGAGTACTGTCTGGCTTATTTCAAAGAATTGTAAAGCAAATTCTCCGATTTGGGCCAGATCAGGTTTAGTCATCATTCCGCTACGAATTGTTCTAGTCAAACTACAGAAAGAAGCAACTGACTCATGAGGTGCTCGCATCGTATTGATTAGAATAGCATCAGGATAAATCTTCAGAATACTCTCCAGGCAGAGTGCATGTGCAGGAGATTTAAGTACCCAGCTTGAACCATATCCGCGATGTTTCATTAGCAATTGGAGCTGAAGTTTGTGTGCAGAATATGCGTCGCCCAGGCCACCCCCATCTAGGTTTTTAAGCAACCAGTCTTTATACTCCTCCGCGTGCAAATACATCAAAAAGGTAGGGCTGATCAGGGTGTTTTCCAATAGCTTGATGCATTCCTCGAAGCCATTGACTTCCATTTTGTGGATGTTCCTTAGTTCTGGTGCAATCAAATTATTTGATGCAACAAACATACGAACTTTCAACTTTCTAGCGATGTTGTGGAGACCAACGTTAACCATGGGTTCATGCAGTTCCCACATCCGAGGGGCAAACAATTCCGGAAAGGTGGCCAGGAGCCTATGTAGAAAAGTTGTTCCAGTTCGTGGAAATCCAATTATAAAGACCGGACGTTCAACTGTTAGCTTATCGAATCCATTTTCTTGCTTTCTTATATTCTCTATTTTTAGCTGATTTCGTAAGGATTCAGATAATATCTGGTTTATAGCCAACGCCCCCGTTAAGCTAATCGGCTGATATTCATAGCTGCTGAGCAGACGATCTAAGCTTTTAAATGCAAGAGAATCTTGAGCTGATAATTTGCGGTAGGCTTTGCTTCTACGAAATCTCAAAAATAGAGACCGAGCGAGCCAATCTGTTAACCCACTTTTTTCACCAAATTTATTGAGATTTTTAACCCACTTTGGAGAATTTGATGCCGGCAGGGCCTGATTCAATTTTGGCAAAAACTCTGATTAAAGTTGCGTTGCACAAGGTTAATCAAACCTGTCGAGCTAGGCAATAGAATTTTGCAAACTATGGCCGAGACAAAGGAAAGTTGTATTCCACGCCAAAACTGATGCTTCTTCGCTCCATTGGAAGATCGCCAGGTATTGCCACTACGGCGCCGCTGGCACTAGGCTCTTCAGCTCTTTCATCAAATAGGTTATTGACGCTCAAGGTCAGGTCTAGTCCTTTCATGAAATTTCGTTTGAATAAAGCAAGGTCAACTTGGCTATAATCACGAATCTGCGATCGAGGGTCGCTGACATTTCGCCGGCGATCATTGATCCAGTTCGCGCTGAAGTTTAAATGCCAAGAAGAAGGCAAATCAATATTCATTGACAAATACCACTGCGAGCCCGGAGCATCTTCTATTCTTTGTCCAGTTTCGCCACTTTCTGCGAACTGCCTCGAATAGTTTGATTTTAGGTTCACGTCATTGGTCAATTGCCATTCCAACTCTAATTCAAACCCAAGGCCCTCCTGGGTGCTTGCATTACTAGCAACCGATGACCCAGCTGGCAATTCGGACCCGGCTGGAGCAGCTATGAAGTCAATAGCATCTTCAATTTCATACCAGAAGAAATTCAATTTAGTAGCGACCTCCGGATTAAACCTATAGTCGAATGCAAGCTCAACGGTGTCAATGGTTTCGGGCTTAAGTTCAGCATTGCCAAGAATAACAGGATTGTTGATTGCAAATAGTTCGGCGAATGAAGGGGCTCTGAATGCTCTTCCATACAACAGCTTGCTAGTTAGATTGTAGCTAGTAGCCCATACCAAAGCTGCACGAGGGTTTAACGTACTACCAAAGTCAGAGTAGTTGTCATAGCGAACTCCAATTGTTGCCTCCCAGTCCTTAGCAATAACCCAACTGTCTTGCACTGATAGATAGTGAATCTCTCTATTATCGATATCAGCATATGCAAACTCGGTGTCTGTAACATCAGTTAACTGCCCGTTAACGATACTTTCACTACCATCAAGAACCCCAGGTCCAAAATTCTTTGCCTCTCTAACCTCTCCTCGCTGTAGCTCTATACCGGTAGCGATGCGAATTTCATGTTTTTCGTTTCCTTTGTAAGTTGCGCTAGCTTCCAGTGAATAGCGGTTTTCTTTTCCACCGGGTGTGCCAATTACTCCATCAGGAAACAGGACAAGATTACCGCTGAGAGATACGTTACCAGTTTGGTCAATCGGAATTCTTGCACCTGCAGGAAAAAGAATGGTGAAGTTGTCTTCATCGTACACACTGGCCCATGCATTTACCTGAAATGACAGGTTTTCAGAAACTGAACCGCGATATGTTGCTGCGATTGAATGATATTCAGCATCTACCCAACCTTCGGGATCTAGTGCTTGAGCACCACCCTGACCAAGGCCTGCATCAGTTTGCGTCCAGGAATGCCATGCCAGGTCCCAGTGCTCATTGCGTAGCCCCAATCTGAAGTTAGTAATTGAGTATTCTGTTTGTAGCGGGCCAGGTGCCAACGATGCATTAGTAGCAATAAATGGTATCGAATCAAAAATTGATTGGAGGTCGCTATTTATTACTCGACTGCTGTCTCCATCACTTACTGCATGTTCAATGCTCAGTGCTAACTGCCAGTCATTGGAGAATATCTTGCCAAATTGTGCGCTCGCCTGTATCGAATCAAAGGTTCCAAATTTTGCACCAAGTTCTAGGCCGTCTATTTCCGCTGCACCTTTGGTAATTACGTTAATCACACCTGCAAAAGCATCGGCTCCATAGACGGCTGAACCCGGGCCTCGGACTACTTCAACACGTTTAATATTTTCAACCGGGAGGAGAAAATTGCTAGGACGGCCCCCTCCGTAAAGTTGTCTTATAGGCAGTCCGTCAATTAAAAGGAGCACTTGTGCATTCCGTGCAGTATGTATTCCGCGAATCGAGTATATCGTATTCAGTTTATTGGTTTTCGATACGGATACATGCAACCCAGGAACGGATTCAAGAACTTCATCAAGTGTGCTTACTCCTAGAATTTCTATGTCTTCTTGCGTAATTACACTTGCAACAGAAGGCGCCAGCCTGATTGGTTTGTTTGTTCCTGTAGATATACTTACAGTCTCGTCGTCGCCGTACAGCTCCAACAACTCCTCTTCTAAGTCGTAGGCAAGTACGGGTACGGCGATACTTTTCAGAAAGCAGCAAACAACGCCAATGTACAGAAACCTGGCTTTCAATGGCTTACTCTTAACGAAACTCTAGTTATTTTCATGGCATGTGAATGCACAACGGCCCGAATGTCGGGATTACCTAATAACTATAGACTAAAAATTCAAGCAGCTAGAGATGCTTCGGCCGTCTGTAAATTGATTGCTCGGCCGTAGGGGTGAAATGAACCTTTTTGGGGTAGGACTTGGTACTCTGTATATTTAATGCTCTTTATGCAACAAGACCTTCATCCGCTCACCCATAGGCGGGATTTCATCCTTGTCTATTTTTACATCAATTATTGTCGGTTTATCACCGACCAGGTATTCGCCAAGATCCAGGTTTATCAGGTCTTCTGTGTTGGATACGGTAACTCCATTCGCTCCGCAGGCGCGAGCCATCATTGCGAAATCGATAGCAGGCATTTCCCAGCCCAGTCTTTCGGCACCACCCAGTCTTTGCCCATGCTTTATGGTACCCATGCCCTCATCGTTCAAAATCACATAAACCACCGGAAGTCGATTTTGCACCGCAACCGTGATTTCCTGAGCAGACATTAAATACGCGCCATCACCGGTCACGCATACGGACGGGTCGGTCTTGCTGCCGATAGCCGCACCAACAGCAGCACCTACTGCCCAGGCCATGGTCCCATAACCCAGCGCTATCCGGTGATTACCTGGCACGCGCGTGTGCAGGCTGTGGATCCCCCACAGTAAGGCAGCCCCCGCGTCGAAATGAAACCGTGTATTGCTTGGACACTTTTTACTTAGCTCCAGCATCAAGCGCTGCGGCTTGACCAAAGCAGAGCTGTCAGCGCTGCGCCCGCTATCGCCCGCGTGTTCGATCTGCAGTGGAAGCTGCCCGAAGTCAGCGTTTTTTTCCCGATAGGCATAGTCTTCGACCGGCTGTGCTACAAGCGTTTCTGCGACCCGACGGAGCTCTTTGAATACTGTTGTCAGGTGCCCCTGTAAATGTAGGCGTGCCATTGGTGAGCGATAAAAATGAGCCGCACTTGGTTCTACATGAACCAGCTTCTCATTGATCAACGCACTGTCCCAGCCCGCGGTTTCGGTTTCTCCTAATTTTGTGGCAATTGCGAATACCCGCTCAACAGCAGGATCTTCCAAAGCTTTCCGGGCGCTGTCATGCCCGGAAAATCCAAATACACCTTTGTACAAGGGGTGATAGGCATTTATCCAACGCTTGCCGGAAGGAGTACTGATGATATTGGCACCAAGCCGCTCGGCCAGTGGAATTATTTCCCGGGCAGCCTCGCCACAACCGTGCCCGAGCAAAAACACAAATTTGCCATTATTTCTGACGGTTTCAGCTAGATCTTCGGCGCACTCAGCGAGAGCCTGCATGTCAACCGCCAGCGGCTCTCGCATCATTGTGGCGACCGGGGGAATGCTCGGTAGCACGTCCATATCCTGGCCCAGAATATCCATTGGAATACTGATATGTGCGGGCCCGCGAGGGTGCTGAAACGCACGACTGATCGCAGCTTGCAGTTTCATTTGCAGCTGAGCCGGGTGGGTCACCAGGGTGTTATAAACTGTGCATTGTTCAAACATGGCAACCACGTCAATGCTGTCAGGCGTTGATTCCTGCAAGCCACCGCGTCCGAATGACGGCAAAGCAGTTTGCGGAGTGATCACCAGCATTGGAATATTGTCTTCAAATGCCGTGGCAACACCGGTGATCAGGTTGGTGCTGCCAGGGCCGGCCGTGGCAACACAGACCCCTAGCTTACCGGTCTCGCGGGCATAACCGTCGGCCATGAATGCAGCGCCGCACTCGTGGCGCGCGAATACTGGCCGAGGTGGGAAAACCAGGCGGTCGCGCTTGCGAACATCGGCTCGCTGGAGCTGACTGCGGTCCAGTTTGCCGCCCAGGCTACGCTGCCGGGAAACGGCATTAAAGAAGTGCTCGATAACTCCACCTTGCAGACCAAAGATGTGTTCAACGCCAATCTGAGCCAGATACTCGATGACCAGGTCCGAGTAGGTGTACTTTTCTGCCGTTTGCTGGAGTGGCTGCTCCAGTTTCTCCAGGAGTTCAGGTGGGAGAGCTTCTACATTTCCGGTCATTGTACGACTTCTCTTTAGTACAGGTGTTTGGCCGCGGCAGCCTGTTCAATTTTTGCACCCTTCAGCGCTGACAAACCGCCTAAATCTGGCCAGATTCTACCGTTCATTTTTGATACACGCCACCCTGAGCGTTAAATAAGCAGTAAAAACGCGCTTTGGCTATTAGAAATTTGGGAGCACAGCGTTTTTGAGCGACATTTTTACAAACACCCCGATAATAAGATAATGAATTAGCTTCGTCACCTAACTTTTTGAAATTTCGACTGTATTGATTGTTTATTAGCCACTGCATCAAAAATGATACACATTCTGACAGTTCTTTTTGGCGGCGCAGTGCGGTGGGTGGGTAAATATTGTCTAAACTTTAGGGATAACGAGAAAAGCAGGAGTGGCCCTGCTTGGTTGCCGGAAGCCTGACCCCGAATGGACACGTTTTGATCCCTATTGAATGGCCCATCAAACGTTTGCTGAGCTTGCTGTGGCGGGTATTCCTGTCGCTAACAGCCGCCTGCGCCCTAATTTTTAGTCTGGCAGCCAATGGGTCTGACAAGCCACCCAGACTGGCCGTAATCATTCCTTACACCACCTCCAAGGCGCAGCTGATCTTTGATGAGATTTGGGCCGGCATCAGTTCACAACCCGGCGCAGAAGTGGTCCGTTTTAACTTGGACAAGGCAGCCACGGAAGAGCAGGTAAAAGCATGGCTGGAAGAGCAAAAACCGAACGCCATCATTACCATCGGCAAAACCGCGCATGCCCACGCCCGCGCCGCAGACCTCGGCCCGCCAATCATTGTGGGCGGTATGGGCTCGGCTCCGGAGGGCAATTCGGCGGTGGTACTGGCCGGTGATCCGGCCGAATTCTTTGCGAGCACCCGGGGCCTTGCACCAACGGTGAAACGCATTCACCTGGTGTACAGCGCAGCGATCAATGGCTGGTGGGCTGAAGACGCTGTCGAAGCCGCCAAGCAGCACCAGCTTGAACTGGTGCTGCACGAAGCCTCAAGCGTGCGTTCCGGCGCAAAAACCTATAAAAAACTGCTGAAAGCGGCTCAGCCAGAAGAGGATGCCGTCTGGATTCCGCTGCTTAGTGTCGTGCCATCAAAAACCGTATTACCCATGGTGTTGCGAGAAGCCTGGGACAAACACCTGGTGGTGTTCAGCAACAGCCCGTTGCACACCAAACAGGGCGCATTGTTTTCACTGTATCCGGACAATCAGGCCATGGGAGCTCAACTGGCTGCGCTGGCGCTGGATCAATGCAGCACGGACACACCCGAGCCACGTGTTGAGCTTGCACAAAACATGAAGCGGGCGTTCAATTGGCGAACCGCGTCCCACCTGGGCCTGAATTACACACTGGAAAAGGAGGCAGGTTTTGACCGAATCTACCCAGTACAATAATACCGCCCGTGATGGTCGCCTGGTGCTCAAACGCAGTGGCACCAAGCGAATCAGTTTTCGTCAACAGCTGTTCTCTATTTTCGCGGGTTTTGGCCTGACCGTCGCGGTTGCTGCCGCTTTGGCTTACGCTTATTCCACCACACAATACCTTCGCGAGCTGTATATTGGCCAGGCCTTGCAGGCGACCACGAACTTCGCGGCATTGAGCGAACTCGCACTGCTGTATGAAAGCGGAGACAATGCCATTGAAGCAGCCAAGGCAACACTGTCATTCCCGTCGATAAAATTTGTATCGGTGACCTCTAGCAGCGGGAAGCTATTGCTGGAACAGGGCGACTGGTCCGGCACCAGTTTTGACCTGCAGGGCAAACACCCGGACGGCGATACCGCCCAAATGCTTGGCAGCCTGGATCAGGCCTGGCATTTCTGGGCACCGGTGTATACGGAAACTGAAGAGCTTGCCTCACTGGCAGCCGAGCGGACGGTGTCCAAAGAGTATATTGGTTATGTGTACGTTGTTGAAGACCAGCAGGAATACCTGCGCGCCGAGTACGAGATTTTTCGCAAAAATATTTTAATCGGCTTGCTCGGCGGCCTGTCATTTATTCTGGTGCTTCACTTTATTCTCAATCGCGTTCTGGCGCCCATGAATCGCCTGGTGACGGTTATGGAGCGTACTCGTGAAGGGGATACCTCAGCCCGCGCCGAGCCCGATGGACCTGCGGAAATTGTCGACATGGCCGAAGTCTACAACAATGTTATGGAAAACCTGGCGGACCGTGACGCCAAGCTCAAGCGCCACAATGAGATACTTGAATCAGAGGTGCAGCTTCGTACTCAGGAGCTTGTGCAGGCCCGTGACCAGGCCATTGACGCCAGCCGACACAAATCGGAATTCCTGGCCAATATGAGCCATGAACTGCGCACCCCCTTGCAGGCAATTCTGGGCTACGGCGATGTGCTTCGCGAGTCTCTGGAAGATGAATGCCTGGATGACCACGTTGACGATGTGGAGCGGATCACGCACAACGCGTCGCACTTGCTGGCCTTGATCAACGGCATCCTTGATCTGTCGAAGATCGAAGCGGGCCGCATGGAGTTGAAATTGAGCCCGGTACAGGTGTCTGCATTGCTGACTCAGGCGGAGGAAACCCTGCGCCCGCTAATGCAGAAAAACCATAATGAGCTGCAGATAGAAGTGGATGACCCGACTCAAACCATAACCATTGACGAGATGAAGCTGCTGCAAATCGTGCTCAATCTAGGCAGCAACGCAGGCAAATTCACCACTGATGGAGTCGTTGCGATTCGAGCCCACCACAGCGAGCACGCCTTCAAACTAGAGGTGCAGGACAGCGGCATCGGTATGGATAAAGAGCACTTGCAAATGATTTTCGATCCTTTCCGTCAGGTAGACGGCAGCACCACCCGAGAGTTTGAAGGCACGGGCCTTGGCCTGTCGATAACCCGACGGTTCTGCGAGGTAATGGGCGGAAGCATCAGCGTTGAAAGCGCGCCAGGCAAAGGCAGCTGCTTCACTGTCATCTTTCCACTGCCAATTACCGCGGCCACGGTGCTCAGCGACCCTACGGTTTAGTCGCCTCGACGTGGCGCAATCAGAGTTCGCAACCAGTTAATATAGCCGTTACTCTGCAGAACCATATGATCAATGCGGTCATATTCTTCTGCAAGCTCCGCTGGCCGGGCGAAAAACTCTTCCCGGGTAATGCGCGGCTCATTCGGGTCCAGTTGTTTGACTACTTTCGCCGGGTTACCGGCAACAACTGCATTCTCTGGTACATCCCGGGTCACCACAGCACGCGCCGCAACAATACTGTTTTCTCCAATAGTAACGCCTTTCAGAACAACCGCATGGTCGCCCAGCCAAACGTTGCGACCGATGTTCACCGGTGAGGGTTCTTTTGGGCGGGAGATCCGATCATAAATGCCGTGCCAGTCTGAATCGGTAACATAGACGCCGTTGGCAATCAGACAGCCATCGCCAATACATATGCTATCACTGGCACTCAGGCGCACTCCAGGGGCAAGCAACACGGCGTTGCCAATTTCGATTCGTCCGGAATCCGGCTCGTGGCCCCACACTCCAATGCTGGTCGGGCTATCGGGCTCAGCAATGATAGTCACCGAATCGCCAATACGAATATTCGGCCCATTGATACGAATATGCCATGGCTTCATCATGGTCGGAAACACGCCAAGATGATCCAGCTGTGGTCGAATAAAGTGGTCTACGTATCTTGAGCGTAGCCACAAATAAAACTTCTTAACCCGGTAGGGTCGGCGGTCCTGGCGCATACCGGCATTATACACGCCCGTCCGGCTCGCCAGTCTGCCATAAGCCAAGCCGCACAGCTTACAGCGTACTCTTGATGCGCTAGAATACGGAGACTCGAAAGATTTGACGACAAGCCGATGCCCATCACAACACCCGCCAGTCGAGCGCAATCAAGCAACCAGGACCCGATCTGGCAACTTATTTGCGAAGAAACCCGCCGCGATGCGCAAGGTGAGCCCATTCTGGCCAGTTTTCTGCACGCCACTATCCTGAATCATGACACGCTGGAAGCGGCTTTGAGTTTCCATCTCGCCAACAAGCTGCACAGCAGTACGGCGTCCGCTCTGCTGCTGCGCGAAGTAATTGAGGAAGCATTCCAGAACGACCCACAGATCGGTCAGGCAATCCGCGCCGACTTGCAGGCCGTATCGGAGCGGGATTCAGCCTGCCAGCAGCTATCCACACCCTTCCTGTTTTACAGCGGGTTTCTTGCGCTGCAGTCGTACCGGGTAGCACACTGGCTATGGCAACACGGCCGCCATTCTCTGGCGCTGTATCTGCAAAACCGCATTTCCATGGAGTTTGCAGTCGACATCCATCCGGCTGCCCGTATTGGCCAGGGCATTCTGCTCGACCATGCAATTGGTATCGTTATTGGTGAAACCGCTGTGGTGGGAAATAATGTGTCAATCCTCCAGGGAGTGACACTGGGTGGAACCGGAAAGGAATCTGGCGATCGCCACCCGAAAGTCGGGGACTATGTACTTCTGAGCGCCGGCGCGAAAGTTCTGGGAAATATCAGGATTGGCGACTGCGCAAAAGTCGGTGCCGGTAGTGTCGTGCTCAAAGCGGTGCCAGCACATTGCACGGTAGCCGGTGTTCCGGCAGAAATCGTCGGCGAATGCTGCAACCAGCCGGCCCTGGAAATGGACCATAATCTGAGCAGCAAGCCGTCAAACTAAGCAAGGCCTGCAGTTGGTTTACTGGTGGTAGGCCGGCGACAGTTCGTGTACTGCATCAATAAAAGCACCGGCGTGCTCAGGCGGAATATCTGGCGTGATACCATGGCCGAGATTGAAGATATGCCCATTGCCGTGCCCGTAGGCAGCCAGTATGTCTGCCACTTCCTGACGAATCACGGCTGGCGATGCCCGTAGAATCGCCGGGTCCATATTGCCCTGTAAGGCCACACGTTCACCGACCTGTTGACGAGCCACGCCGATATCCATTGTCCAGTCCAGGCCAATACAGTCGCAAGCGGTTTCCAGAATCCCGTCCAACCAAAGGCCACCATTCTTGGTAAACACAATGACCGGAATATCCGGGTGTGCGGCTTTCACGTGCTCAACAATACTCTGCATAGGTTGCAGGGAAAACTTGCGATAGGCCGCAGCGCTCAAGGCACCACCCCAAGTATCGAACAATTGCACGGCCTGGGCGCCCGACCGAATTTGCGCGCACAGATAATCAGCAACCGATTCGGTTAACACACCCAGCAAATGCTGCAAAACCTGTGGCTGCTCATAGGCGAGCGTCTTAATACGGGCAAAGTCTTTACTGCTGCCCCCTTCCACCATGTAGGTTGCCAGCGTCCATGGACTGCCGGAAAAACCAATCAGCGGAACCCGTCCATTGAGCTCCCGGCGAATAAGCCGCACAGCATCCAGTACATAAGGCAAGTCTTTCTCGGTTTGCAGAACCTTGAGGCGGGTGATGGCGGCTTCGTTCTGCACCGGATTGCGGAAACGCGGCCCTTCACCGGTCTCAAAGTACAGCCCCAAACCCAGCGCGTCAGGAATCGTCAGAATATCGGAAAAAAGAATTGCTGCGTCCAGGTCGAAACGTCTTAACGGCTGCAGAGTAACCTCACAGGCCAGTTCCGGGTTAGCAAAAAGGTCCTGTATTCCGCCAGCTTGTGCTCGGGTTTCGCGGTATTCGGGCAGATAACGCCCGGCCTGGCGCATCATCCAGACTGGTGTGTACTCAACTGGCTCACGCCGCAAGGCGCGCAAAAACGTATCGTTAGACATCCAGATAATCCAGTATCCCTTTAGCCGCTTCACGGCCTTCCCAAATCGCGGTCACTACCAGGTCGGAACCTCGCACCATATCACCGCCGGCAAATATCTTGGGGTTATTGGTTTGAAACGGAAGCGCGGCTTGCTCTGGTGCCAGCACACGCCCACCATCATCGGTGGTGATATTGAAATCATCAAACCAGGCCGCCGGACTTGGGCGGAAGCCAAATGCAATAATCACGGCATCCGCTGTGAGTACTTTCTCGCTACCGGGTATCGCCTCTGGCACTCGACGCCCATTCTCATCTGGTTCACCCAGTTGAGTTTCCACAACTTTCACACCGCACACCTTGCCAGCCTGGCCAACGATCTCGATCGGCTGCCGGTTAAACAGAAAACGCACACCTTCTTCCCTGGCATTGTGAACCTCGCGCCGCGAACCCGGCATGTTTTCCTCATCTCGGCGGTACGCACAAACAACACTTTTAGCACCCTGGCGCAAAGCAGTGCGATTACAGTCCATCGCCGTATCCCCACCACCTAACACAACAACCCTTTTGCCTTTGAGATCAATAAAATCCTCAGCAGACTCTTCATACCCAAGATTGCGATTCACGTTCGCCACAAGGTAGGGCAGCGCTTCGTGCACTCCATCCAGCTCTTCACCTTCGAAGCCTCCCTTCATATAGGTGTACGTACCCATGCCCAGAAACACAGCGTCATATTGCTCGTACAGTTCGGCAAAACTAACGTCTTTGCCCACTTCAGTATTGAGGCGGAACTCCACTCCCATATCTGTGAAAATTTCCCGACGGCGATGCATGACAAACTTCTCAAGCTTGAACTCGGGTATCCCGAAAGTCAGCAGACCACCAATTTCCGGGTAGGCATCGAAAACAACCGGTTTCACGCCGGCGCGGGCGAGCACGTCAGCACAGCCCAGGCCCGCAGGCCCTGCCCCCACAATTGCTACGCGTTTGCCGGTTGGCTCAACGTCTGACAGGTCAGGCCGCCAACCCATTCGAAAGGCGGTATCGGTAATGTATTTTTCGGCAGAACCGATAGTGACCGCGCCAAAGCCGTCATTCAGGGTACAGGCACCTTCGCATAAGCGGTCCTGCGGGCATACCCGGCCACAAACCTCGGGCAGTGTATTGGTCTGGTGACACAGCTCCACCGCCTCCAGAATATTGCCCTCGGCAATCAGTTTGAGCCAGTTGGGAATGTAATTGTGAACCGGGCACTTCCATTCGCAATACGGATTACCGCATTCCAGACAGCGATGTGCCTGACTACGCACCTGTGGAGGCCGATACGGCTCATAGATTTCAACGTAGTCGATTTTTCGAACTTCCAGCGGTTTCTTATCGGGGTCCTGACGACCAACATCAAGAAACTGAAAATCGTTGTCTAAACGGTCGCTCATAATTGTGCCAGTTCACTCAACTTCATTACGCTGGTGCCGAGCGTACATTTTCCAGCAGTTTTTTCAGATTGGCAGCTTTGGGCTTGATTAACCAGAATTTGCCAATGTAGTGGTCGAAATCTTCCAGCACTTCATGGCCCCAGTCACTATCGGTTTCGGCGACAAACTGCTGGATCATGTGCAACAACTGAGTTTGATAAGGCTCAAAGGTTTCGCCGGCAACCCGGCATATTTCCACCAGCTCGCGATTAAAACGGTCTGGAAAGTGCCGATCCAGATCCAGCACATAGGCAAAACCACCGGTCATGCCGGCGCCAAAGTTATAACCCGTTTCGCCGAGTACTGTGATCACGCCACCAGTCATGTATTCGCAGCAGTGGTCCCCCGTTCCTTCAACTACCGCAAGGGCACCGGAATTGCGCACCGCAAAGCGCTCGCCTGCCTGGCCGGCCGCATACAGCTGGCCACCGGTCGCTCCGTAAAGACAGGTATTGCCGATGATCGTTGCCTGCGAACTTTTGAACGCACTGTTTTTCGGCGGGTACACCACCAGCTGGCCACCGGCCATACCTTTGCCAACGTAGTCATTGGCATCACCTTCCAGACGCATGTGTAAGCCACCGGCATTCCACACGCCAAAGCTCTGCCCGGCTGTACCACTCAATTCCAGCCGGATGGGCGCGTCCACCATCCCCTGATTGCCATAGCGCTTGGCTATCTCTCCGGATAAGCGAGCCCCGATTGAGCGATCACAGTTGGTTACTGCAAACTGGTAGCGCCCGCCGGTTTTGCCTTCAATAGCCGGCAAACAGGTCGCAACCATATTCTGCGCAAGCCGGGCTTTGTCAAATGGGTCGTTGGACTTTACCGTGCAAAACTGTGGCTTATCCTTGGCAATTTGGTCATTGAACAATAAGGGGCTTAGGTCGAGGTTTTGCTGCTTGGTCGTACGGCCTTCAATACGCTCCAGCAAATCGGTGCGACCAATCAGGTCCTCCATTTTGCGAACACCCAGCTCTGCCATCAGCTCGCGGGTTTCCTGCGCAACAAATCGGAAGAAATTCATCACCATTTCGACAGTGCCGATAAAGTGCTCATCACGCAGTGTTTCGTTTTGTGTTGCGACACCGGTTGCGCAGTTATTGAGATGACAAATTCGAAGATACTTACAGCCCATTGCTACCATGGGCGTGGTGCCAAAACCAAAGCTCTCCGCACCCAGAATGGCCGCCTTAACAACATCCACCCCGGTCTTCAGACCGCCGTCAGTCTGCACCCGCACCTTGTCGCGCAGATCATTGCTGCGAAGCGCCTGGTGGGTTTCACTAAGCCCCAGCTCCCAGGGAGAGCCGGCATAGCGAATTGAAGTCAGCGGGCTTGCGGCCGTACCACCATCGTAGCCGGAAATGGTTATCAAATCGGCATAGGCTTTGGCAACCCCGGCAGCAATCGTCCCAACCCCGGGCTCGGCGACCAGCTTGACCGAAACCAGCGCTTGTGGGTTGACCTCTTTCAGGTCGAAAATAAGTTGTGCCAGATCTTCGATGGAATAGATATCGTGGTGTGGCGGTGGCGAAATCAATGTCACGCCGGGCACCGAGTAGCGTAATCGGGCTATCAGGCCATTGACCTTTCCGCCGGGTAGCTGCCCGCCCTCACCGGGCTTCGCGCCCTGCGCAATCTTGATCTGCAGCACTTCGGCATTCACCAAATAGTGTGGCGTTACTCCAAAACGGCCGGAAGCAATCTGCTTGATTTTAGAATTACGCTCAGTGCCATAGCGCGCCGGGTCTTCACCGCCCTCGCCAGAATTGGAACGTCCTCCCAGGCGGTTCATCGCTGTCGCCAGCGACTCATGTGCTTCAGGAGACAGCGCACCCAGAGACATACCGGCACTGTCGAAGCGCAACAGAATGTTTTCCAGTGGCTCCACTTCTTCTACTGGAATTGCCGGGGCCAGCGGCTTGACCTGAAACAGGTCTCGCAGAGTCGCCGGCGCGCGTCCATTAACCAGCCCGGCGTAGTCACGGTAGGCACTGTAGTCACCAGTTTTGACCGCGGTTTGCAAACTGGTGACAACGTCCGGGTTGAAGGCATGGTATTCCTTGCCATGAACATATTTCAGCAGTCCGCCGTGCTCAACTGGTGCGCGCCTTTGCCATGCAGTACGGCCGAGCAGCTTCACTTCCTGCTCGAAGTCGCTAAAACGCGCCCCTTCTATTCGCGAGGCAACTCCTTTAAAACACATGTCAACCACTTCATGGCCAAGGCCAACGGCCTCAAACAGCTGCGCGCCACGGTACGAGGCGATGGTAGAAATGCCCATTTTGGACAGAATTTTGAGCAAGCCCTTATTGATACCACGGCGATAATTTTTCATCGCCTCATCAGCATCACCCAACAGCTCACCACTGTCGATAAGATCGTTAAGGATGTTATAAGCCAGATACGGGTATACTGCTGTTGCGCCAAAACCAAACAGCGTTGCAAATTGGTGGGAGTCTCTGGCGCACGCTGTTTCAACCACTATATTGGCGTCGCTGCGCAGGCCTTTTTCGATCAGCCGGTGATGCACAGCACCCACAGCGAACAGACTGTGCACCGGCAGCACTTCGCGGCTTATGCCACGATCCGAGAGCACTAAAATCACATTTCCTTGCCGCACAGCCGCTTCTGCGGCATCGCAAATTCGCTGCAGGGCCTGTTGCAAACCGGTTTGCCCGGCGTTGAACAGCAAACTCACCCGCGCCGCGCCGAAGCCTTTACGATCCATGGTTAGCAGCTGATTGAATTTGGCCGGTGACAGTACCGGTGAACTCAGGATCACCCGATTGGCATGCGCTGGAGTTTCGGTAAAGATGTTCAACTCTGCGCCAATACAGGTTTCCAGCGACATCACGATGGTTTCCCGCAATGGGTCGATCGGCGGGTTGGTAACCTGAGCAAATTGCTGCCGGAAATAGTCGAAAGGTGAACGAATTTGCTCGGACAATACCGCCATCGGCGTATCATCACCCATGGAACCGGTTGCTTCCTGGCCTCCTTCGGCCAGCGGCCTGATTACCTGATCACGTTCTTCGAAGGACACCTGAAACTGCTTCATGTAGGCGTCCATCTCATTTGATGGCAAGCCGTCAAAATGCTCTTTATCCAGCGAGCCAACAATTCGCAAAGCGTTGTCGCGCAACCAGCGGCGGTAGGGCTGGCCTCTCTTCAATCGATCATCAATGTCGCTATTGGAGAGCAGCTTACCCTCCTGGGTGTCCACCGCAAGAATTTCACCGGGGCCAACCCGCCCTTTCATGACCACGTTTTCCGGCTGGTAGGAATAAGTGCCAATTTCCGAAGCCAGCGTTATAAAGCCGTCATCGGTGATCACATAGCGGGCCGGACGCAAGCCGTTGCGATCAAGCATGCACACTGCATAGCGGCCATCGGTCATAACCACTCCGGCCGGACCGTCCCAGGGTTCCATATGCATGGAGTTGTATTCGTAGAATGCTTTCATATCAGCATCCATTGTTTCCACGTTCTGCCATGCCGGCGGCACCATCATGCGAATAGCGCGGAACAGATCCACACCGCCCATGGTCAAGACTTCCAGCATATTGTCCATACTCGATGAGTCTGAACCGGTACGGTTCACCAGCGGCCGGATACTGTCAATGTCCGGAAGCAGCGGTGTTTCAAACTTCGAACCACGCGCTTCGGCCCAGTTGCGGTTCCCGCAGATCGTGTTGATTTCACCGTTGTGGGCCAGGAGCCGAAACGGCTGGGCAAGCGGCCACCGCGGCAGGGTATTGGTTGAGAAGCGCTGATGAAACACACAGATTGACGTTTCCAGTCGCGGGTCACCCAAGTCAGCGTAGAACTGCGGCAAATCGGCCGGCATGAACAGCCCCTTGTAAGAAAGTACGCTGGCTGACATTGAGGCGATATAAAAGTCATCATCGCCGACAATGGTTTTTTCGATTTTTTTCCTCGCGACGAACAGCTTATTGTTCAGGGCCGCTTTGTCGAGGCCGGGCGAATCAATAAACACCTGTTCAATCTTTGGAAGGCTTCTGAGAGCGATATCGCCACAGCACGAGGGGTCTATCGGCACTTCCCGCCAGCCCAGCACCCTTAGCTGCTCGCCTTCGCACACTTCTCTCACCATGCGACGCGCCGCCGCCGCGCGGTCAGGATCACTGTTGAGAAAGCACATGCCCACACCAAATACGGCTGCAGGCTCAGTATCAAAGCTTTCCAACGCAATCGCGCGCAGGAATTCCGCCGGGAACTGCAGCAACAGGCCACAACCATCACCCGTTTTACCATCCGCCGCGATACCACCACGATGGGTCATGCAGGTCAGTGACTCGATGGCCGTTTGCAACAGGCGGTGACTGCGTTCACCCTTCATATGGGCGATCAGTCCGAATCCACAGTTGTCCCGGCCGTCCGCAGGGTTGTAAAGCCCTTTCCTCAAAGCAGCTCTCTATAAGTAAAACTTTTGAAATTTCAGAAACTTAGCTGGAACGCCCAGCTAAAATCCGGTGTTTTGCCGACGCAAAAGGCCGGACATTCTACACCCTCAAGCAGGGAGCGACAAATTAACAAGACCGGTTTCAGGCCGGATCAGCGAGTGCGAGCATCGCGAATCTCGGTCTGCACAGCGGCAATCGCCCGCGGCCAGGGCTTTTGCTGGCGCAGCGCCGCTGGCAAGCCTGCTATGGCTTGTTGTGCGGCTGCACGGTCATTGTACTCGCCAAGAACAGCGACAAACTGCTCCCGGCCATTGCGGATGCGGGCATAATAGCGCACCCCCAGGGCGGCGTGTTGGCGGACAAACTGCGCCATACCCTGCTCGGAGGTGCTGGATAAAATTTGCAGTGTCAAATGGTCTGCATTCGCCCGCAGCAGCTGGCGCTCATGCTCGCTGAGCCCAAATGCGCCATCACTGGCACTTTTCTCCTCCACCTCGATCGGACTTTGGTCCAGGGTCTCGGCAGCCGCAGCGGATACTTTTGGCTCAGCAGCAGGCTCTGAACGCGCTGGTTGCGGTTCGCGAGGCTCGTTCACAGGGCGCTCGGCACGCTCTTGCGCTGCAGTGACCTCTGAGTCTGCCGGAATGTCTGGTTCTTCGCCTCTGGAGGCCGGCTCATCGGGCAAATCCGGTTCTTCTTCAGTTACCGCCGGGCCGCTGTCATCGGCCGCCGTTTCAAACTGAACCGGGTCCGGCTGCTGGGGCTCGGCAGACTCGTCGGCTGTGGCAGGCATTTCAGCCGGCGTGGCTTGCAGCTCTGCGTCATCTGCCTCAACCACCTGTTCAGGCTCATCCGTTTTCCAAAACAGCGCGATCAAGACCACCGCCAGCACCAGCGTCAACATCAGCAGTTTGTGCATCATTGGCAGGCGACGCCCCTCATCGGTGCTGTCGGGCGACTGCTTCAAATTGGCAATGCGGGTTTTATGACGCATTTTCTGCTCGGCAATCCGGCCAATGCGCGCCGGTATACCCAGGCTCTGATTCAGAATACTGTCCATGTCCGCATCGGTGAACGGAAATTCGCCATCATAGCCCGCCGTTCCGAGGCGATACTTGAGGTAGGCTTCAATACCAGCCTGATCCAGTGGCTGAATGGCCAGCTGTTGAACGTCACTGCGGTCCAGTTCCGGGCGCAGGAAACCGTTGCCATCGGTGGCTGCGAAGAACAGCACCCGCACATCGGCCGTGTCTTCTTCAGCCAGCTCGCGCAAAGCGTGCAGTGTTTTATCAATCAGCTCATGCGCATCATCAACCAGCAGCAGCACCGACGTTTTCAGTTTTTCGCTGTCGGTCAGTGCCGACACAATCTGTTGCCGAAAGGCCGCCGGAATATAATTGACATCACGCATCCCCAGGGCATGCGCAATTTCGGCGAATATTTGTTCCCGGGTGGTCATAAAACCGGCTTGCAGCTTCAGCACCAGGGTTTCGCCATCCATGCTGTTGGCCACTGCATTCAGCAGGCTGGTTTTACCGATGCCCTCAGCGCCATAAAATACCACGGGCTGTCGACTGAACTGCGCGATATGGACCGCAGTCTGTAGTAATTCCCCACGATCGCCCCCGGGAAAATACAAGCCCTCAATAGCAGAATCAGCGAACGGGTCGCAGTCCAGGCCATAAGCTCGCCAGTAATCTATGTCATCCTGTTCGGGGTCCAGCTCAACGCTCATTGTTCAGCTCATCAATTAATGCTTAAAAACAGTTGCCAGGGTTGCGTCCAGACTGGCCTCAGAAAAATCTGCAGTGACACGGGCGGTGCCAATCGTATCAAGCAGTATCAGGCGCAGACTACCCGCAACTACTTTTTTATCAAGTAGCATGGCCTCTTTAATCGACTGAAGCGGCAATTTTTCCGCTGGTGCAAGCGGCAGCTCACAAGCCTGCAACAATGCCTGTACGCGAGCCACGTCACTTTCTGTCAAGGCGCCCAGCAAAGCTGACATCTTGGCCGCCAACAACATTCCAATGGCTACGGCCTCACCGTGCAGGATGCCCCGGTATTGCATAACCGCCTCAACCGCATGCCCAAAGGTATGCCCCAGGTTCAGCAAAGCCCGCTGCCCTTGTTCCGTTTCATCCCTGGCTACGATGTCGGCCTTGATGGCGCAGGAACGGGCAATAGCATGCTCCAGTGCAGCCGGCTCCTTTGCACAGAGCGCTGCAGCATTGGACTCCAGCCAGGCAAAGAATTCCGCATCCGCGATCAAACCGTATTTGATGACCTCGGCCAGGCCAGCGGCGAACTCCCGCTTGGGCAGCGTCTGCAGGGTATTGGTATCGGCCAGTACGGCCAAAGGCTGGTGAAACGCCCCGATCATGTTTTTGCCCAGGCGATGATTAACGGCGGTTTTACCGCCTACCGACGAGTCTACCTGGGCCAGCAAAGTGGTGGGGATTTGTACGAAGGGAACACCACGCTGATAGCTCGCTGCGGCAAAACCGGCCATATCACCAACCACTCCACCGCCCAATGCCAACAGCGTAGTCTTTCGGCTGAAACGATTCTCCAGCAAATGATCGAACACCTGATTCAGGGTTTCCAGGGTTTTAAACCGCTCGCCGTCGGGCAGCTCAATGATTGCTTCCGCACCCAGGCCGAAAGCCTGCTGTATTGGTTTGCGGTACAGTGGGCCCACCGTTTCGTTGCTGACCAAAACAAGTTCAGGACCTGGCAGTAACTCGCGAATCAGTTCCGGCCGCTCGAGCAGCCCCGGGCCAATATAAATGGGGTAGCTTCTAGCCCCCAGGTCGACGTGTAATGTTTTCATGCGCTTTACTACAGGTTGCTGCGCGCATGATACCAGTTAGCTATTGTTTATGAGCTCAGCGATTTCACCGGCCACCTTTTTGATGTTGCGCTGCCCGGTGTCGACAACCAGGTCTGCAACCTGACGATAGATGGGCTCACGAACTGCCATTAGCTGCCGTAACGCGGCCGCCGGATCGTCAACCTGCAGCAGCGGTCGTTTACGATCCTGTGAGGTTCGGGCCAGCTGCTGCTCTACCGTCGCATGCAAATACACGACATAGCCGGTATTGTGCAGCAGCTGCTGGTTGCGCTTTTGCATGACAATACCGCCGCCGGTGGCGATCACGCAGTCATTCATCTGGGAAACATCTTCAAGCACCTGGGCCTCGCGTGCACGAAAGCCAGACTCACCCTCAACATCAAAAATCCATGGAATATCGGCACCGCAACGGCGTTCAATCTCGGAATCCGTGTCCACAAAGCTCAGTTTTAGCGCCAGCGCCAATTGCCGTCCGATCGTGGATTTGCCGGCCCCCATCGGGCCAATAAGGTAAACGCGCTTTGGTCTCATATTGCTATGACACCGCAGCGCGCCGATTGTTGGCTGGCCACTAGTCGACCAGAGTATCAGTCAATATACGTGGTGTGATAAAGATCAGGGTTTCAGTCTTCACCTGGCGGTCGTTGGTTCGCTTGAACAGCCGACCAATGTAGGGAATATCGCCCAGGAACGGGGTTTTAACCTCAGATCGTACATCTTCTGTTCGATAGACACCGCCAAGAACAACGGTTTCGCCATTTCCAACCAAAACCTCAGTCACCAGTTCGGTCACGTCGATCAGCGGAATTTGTGAGTTGTTCTCTCCCGCGATAAAACCACCAACGGAATCCTGGTTGATGACCAGACGCATCAGAATACGGTCATCCGGTGTGATATTCGGTGTCACGTCCAGCTTCAATACCGCATCCTTAAACTTAACCGTGGTACGGCCACTGGAAGAAGACTCCAGGAAAGGTACCTCGGTACCAGACTTGATGGTTGCCTGCTGCTTGTCGCCGGTAATCACTTTAGGCTGCGAGACCACCTCGCCATGACCCGCTGATTCAAAGGCCGATAGCTCAAGGTCAAGCAGGAAGCCATCGCCACCGAAACCGATTGCCAGCGAAGATGTACCCACCTCGGTAACACCCAGGTCGACATTCAGCGCATCCGGGAAAGTTACCGTGGGCGGTGTGCCACCTACGATCGCATTATTCAGCTCGGAAGTTGTCGTTGAGCTACCACCGAAAGAAAAGAAGTCATCACCAGGCTGCGGAATACCCTTCACAAAGCCCCCGCCGCCCCAGCGGATACCCAGCTGTTCAGAGTAGTCAGAGTCAGCAACCACTATTCGCGCTTCAATTAATACCTGGCGAACCGGCACATCGATCAGCTTAACCAAACGGCGGAACTCATCCAGCTTGGCAGCGGTTTCAGTAACCAGCAGTGAGTTGGTGCGCTCATCCACAATCACCCTGCCGCGCGGCGACAGCATGCTGCCTGTGGATGAACTGTCGTCGGATTCGTCATCTTCCGAGTCAAACAGCTTGAAAAGCTCAGACGCGTTGGCGTAACGGATCTGAATAAATTCCGTCTGTAACGGGGCCAGTTCTTGCAGCTGCTTGCTGGTTTCAATTTCCTGGCGCTCACGTTCAGCAATTTCAGCTGCCGGCGCCACCATCAGAACATTGCCGACCTGGCGCTTATCCAGACCTTTGGTTTTCAATACCAGGTCCAGTGCCTGATCCCACGGTACGTTCTGCAAACGCAGCGTAATTTTGCCCGACACCGTGTCACTGGCTACCAGATTAAGGTCGGTGAAGTCAGCGATCAACTGCAATACGGAACGAACATCGATGTCCTGGAAATTCAACGACAGCTTGTCGCCGACATACTGGAATTCTCGCTCACGAGCGGCAATTTCCTCTTCGGTCAGCGGTTTGACGCTGAGCACGTACTCGTTATCCACCTGGTAGGCCAGATAATCGTATTTTCCGGTGGCGTTCACAACAATCTGTGCACGCTGCGAAGAACCCGTCGCAACCATGGAACGCACCGGTGTAGCAAAATCGCTCACATCATATCGATGACGCAAATCCAGTGGCAGGCCAACGCCGTCAAACAGTATTCTCACCCGGGTTCCTTCGCGGGCGACATCAACATTGACCTTGGCGTCACTCAGGCGAACAATAACCTTGCCTTCCCCTTCTTCGCCACGCTGAAAGTCGATTGCCTCAATATTCACCGCGCTGTTGGTGCCGGTTCCGGTAAAGTCGAGATTGGACTTGGTGTCCTTGAGATAGTTCTTATCACCCACTCCGCCGACTTCGATAAACAGGCTATTGCCCTGCACATCGGTGCTGTACTCCGTCAGCTCAGTCAGGTTCAAAATGACGCGGGTTCTGCCATTCGCATCCAGCACAATTGCGCTGCGAACTGTGCCAATATCGAGGTCGTGTTTCTTCTTTTCCAGTTTGCTTGAAACACCATCAAGGTCGAGTGCGATTCGCGCCGGCTTTTCAATGGTATATCCCTTGGGTTGGGGAGGCGTGCCGTCAAAATCCATACGGATTTCCAGCTTTCCACCAGGCAAGGCACTGAAGTCGATGTCGTTAAGGTTGGCGGCTCCGGCTGCTTGTGCCAGTAAACCAAAAACGAACAGCATAAGCAGGTGAGGGGCAAACAAGGCTTTCCGCCGCCCTCCGCCTGATAATAACAATCGCCGTACAGTGTTCATTTCTTTCTCCACCATTCTTACGAGTCCGTTTCTTCGGGTTCGCGTAATTTGAGTGTTCTGGGCCGTTCAATCCAGCTTTGCTCACCACTGGATACGATCTCTACCACCGACACCTGAGACTCGGACACCTCCACGATCTTGCCGTGATTGCGCCCCATGTAATTGCCAACAGTTACCCGGTGCACTATGCCGTTCTGGTCGTCGATCAGCACCCAAAGTATGCCTTTCTGCTCCAGACTCCCCACCATTTGCAAGGCTTCAAGATTGAAGCGCTCAAGATATTCCTTGCTGCGGTCGTCATCAGGCTTAACATCGCTGCGTGGCCCTCCAATGCGCACCAGTTCCTTAACATCAATTGGCACATCAAACGGTGCCCGACGGGCCGTAGCTGAATACTTAAAAGCCTCGTAGGGACGAAAAGCCGGAATGGGATCAATGCGGCCGCGGGATGCTGCTTCTTCTTTGGCATCCGCCATGAACACATCGAGGTCAGAATACTCACCGTTGCTACACGCCTGCAGCACTAACACGATTGATAGCCCTAACAAGCGCAAGGCAGACCGCAGTTCTATCACTGTTCGTCCCCCCCAAGCTCAAGTTCTTCATCACGATACCGGTAGGTTTTTGCCGTAATACTCAACACCAGAGAGCCATCATCCTCCTCGCCCCGCTCAATAGTGAAATCATGCAAGGTGACGATTCTTGGCAAGCCGGCAACACCACTCACAAACGCGCCCAGGTCGTGGTAGGTACCCTGTACTGTAATCTGTATGGGTAACTCGATATAAAATTCATTGACCTGCTCTGTCTGCAACTCAACGCTTAACACTTCCAGCCCAGAAGACACGGCGCGCGCATCCAGGTCTTCCAATAGACCCGGCACATCGGTTTCACTGGGTAACTGGCGAACCAATGCACCAAAAGTCTCTTCCATTTCGTCCATTTGCTGACGATAGGCATCGAGGTTGGCCGCTTTGTCCGCTTTGTCACGGAAGTCGTCTTTGAGTTTTTGCTCTTTGGACTGTTCGCTATCAAGGCTGATATTCAAGTCACTGATGTACAGCTTGTAACCAATAAAGCCAACTAACAGGAATGCCAGCGCCCAAATAACGGTTTTAACCGCTTGCGGCCAGCTGCCAATATTTTCAAAATCCAGATCACTGAGATCAAACTCTCGCAGCGATTCCAGGGAGTCACTAAGCGCCATCAGCTATCGTCCTCCGCTTCATCATCTTCCAGCAACTCCGGAGTATCAATATTCACCGTCAGCTCAAAATCATTGCCCTGTTCACCCAGCTCAGTGTTAGCCTTCACTCCGGTCAGGTTGGGGCTGGAGAACCATTCGGATGCATCGAGATTACGCATCAGGCTCGACACCCGATTGCTGGATTCGGCCACACCGGTAACCAGTACTGAGTTGTTTGAGCGCTGCACTTCATTGAAATAAAGCCCATCCGGAGTGGTTCGTACCAGCTCGTCAAAGACCCTTACAATGACCGGCCGTTTACCCTGCAGGTCACCAATAATCTTCATACGATCCAGCAAATCTTCTTTGCGTTGCTCAAGCTCGCTAATCTCAGTAACCTGATTGGTTAGCTCTTTGATACTGCGGTCGAGGTACTGGTTACGTGCCTGTTGATCCTCAATCTGGCCCTTGACAATATAACCCCAGAAAAACACGATCAGTACGGCCGCTATGGCGACTGCAGCCAATATCGTTAGAAACTCCTTCTTGAGTTCTTCGCGCCGCTCTTCTCGCCATGGGAGTAGGTTAATTTGCGCCATCAGTCGAAACTCCTCATCGCCAGACCGCAGGCAATCATCATCGCCGGGGCATCATTTCCCAATGCGACCGCGTTGATTCTTGAAGCCACGCTCATGTTGGCGAAGGGGTTGGCAGTAATTGTTGGCATTCCCAGCTTGTCTTCAACCAGATCCGCCAAATCCGGCATGGCGGCGACACCACCAGCCATTACCACATAGTCAACAACATTGAACTGGCTCGAGGAGAAGAAGAACTGCAGCGACCGGGTGACCTGTTGCACCACCGCTTCCTTAAAAGGCTGCAGCACCTCCGACTCATAGTCCTCCGGTAAGCCACCTTGTTTCTTTGCCAAGCCGGCTTCTTCGTAGGTCAGGCCGAAGCGCCGCTGGATTTCTTCTGTCAGCTGCTTGCCGCCAAATAGCTGTTCGCGGGTATAAACCGTGACACCACCCACCAGTACACTCAGCGTGGTCATGGTGGCACCTACATCCACAACAGCAATCACTGTGTCTTCGTCACATTCCAGCTGATCTTGTATCAGCTCGAAAGCACGCTCCATTGCATAGGCTTCAACATCAACCACTTTCGCGGCAATACCCGCCAATTCGATTGCCTCAACCCGCAGATCAACATTTTCTTTACGACAGGCGGCCAGCAACACATCGACCAGCTCCGGGTCTCGCTCGGACTCCCCCTGCACTTCAAAATCTATGGCTACTTCGTCAAGTGGGTAGGGAATATACTGGTCAGCCTCAACGGCTATCTGGCTTTCCATCTGGTCTTCATTGAGCGCCGCTTCCATCTCAATGGTTTTGGTGATAACCGCTGAGCCGGAGACCGCTACCGCCGCGAGTTTGGATTTCGCCTTGGACTGGGTCAGCACCTTGGAGATCGCCTCGGCAACTCCTTCCACATCGTTGATGTTTTTTTCTACAACTGCATTTGGCGGCAACGAACATACCGCGTAGCTTTCAACCCGGTATCGCCCTCCGCTGCGGCTCAACTCCAGCAGCTTGACGGACGATGAGCTGATGTCCAGCCCAAGCAGGTTCTGTGTCTTTTTTTCAAATAGTCCAAACACGCTGGAATTCCATGCTGAATTCGTGGTAGACCCCGCCCACACCACATCTTGAAAACAAACGCAAAATAGTAATTACAACCATAGCTCGGTCGGGCAAAAAGTGACCTTGTCACTTATAATGTTTAGCGGCCGCCCGGCTATAAACATTAGTTAGTCCCTGTGCATTATGCAAAGAACTTTCAAGAAATTATCTCAACTCGCTTTCTGGCTACTTTTTGCACTTGCTTCCGGAACAATGATTACGGCGGCAGGTATCTATTTATACCTTAGTCCAAACTTGCCAAATGTCGATGATCTATACGAGGTAAAATTACAGATACCGCTGCGTGTGTATACAAGTGATGGAGAACTCATCGGCGAATTTGGTGAGAAGCGTCGCACGCCAGTAAAATATGGGGAAATACCACCACAATTCGTCAACGCCATACTCGCCGCAGAAGACTCCAATTTTCTCGAACACAAGGGCGTGGCAATCCGTGGCCTTGTGCGTGCAGTTGCTGAATTACTGATCACCGGCGAGAAGCAAACCGGCGGCAGCACAATAACCATGCAGGTTGCGCGAAACTTCTTTCTTAGCAGAGAACGTACGTTCACGCGTAAGTTCAACGAAATACTGCTGGCGCTGGAAATTGAACGCAAACTGAGCAAGCAACAGATTTTTGAGCTGTACGCCAATAAAATCTTTTGGGGTAACCGGGCATATGGTGTACAGGCGGCTGCACAAGTCTACTACGGCAAGCCAATTGCCGAGCTCAGTCTCGCGCAGCATGCCATGATCGCGGGGCTACCAAAGGCGCCATCAAGTTTTAATCCGATCGTAAACCCGGAGCGGGCGATTACCCGGCGCAACTGGATTCTCGGCCGCATGCAGGAACTTGGCTTAATCAACCAGTCGCAGTACAACGAAGCCATCGAGCAGCCGGTAACGGCTTCGCTACACGGCGCGCGAATTGATATCGACGCGCCCTATGCGGCAGAGATGGCGCGCTCCAAGCTGCTTGAGATGTATGGCGACGAGGTTTATAACCTGGGTTTCAAGGTGTATACCTCCATTCAGTCCGAGCGTCAGCTGGCGGCTAACATTGCTATTAAAGAAGGAATTCTCGACTACGACCAACGCCACGGTTATCGTGGCCCGGAAGCCCACAGTTACGACCCAGAACAGCCCGAAATCAATCTGCAAAACTGGTTGGCCTTGCTGAATGACAGCCGGCCGGTTAATGGCCTGATCCCGGCAATTGTCACCGCTGTGGATGACCATGGTATAGAAGTTTTATTTGCTGATGAATCCACTGGTCAGGTGGCATTCGAAAACGGTATCCAGCAGGCCAGACGCTTTGTCAGCGTAAACTCTTTAGGCCCGGAGATTGAAAGCAGTGAGGATGTCTGTCAAGTTGGCGACCTGATACGCGTTGTTGCGAAGCCAACGTCAGAGCAGTCTGCTAACGAGCAGGCCAAAGAACCCGGAGAACCGGGTTTGGAAACCGACCTCACTGCAAGCACCACCGAATGGCATTTCACCCAGCTACCGGACGTACAGGCATCACTGATTTCAATCGACCCGAACAATGGTGCGATCCGTGCTGTCGTCGGCGGATTTGACTTCAACAGCAGCAAATACAATCGGGCGGTGCAGGGTGAACGTCAACCCGGCTCCAATTTCAAGCCCTTCATTTATGCTGCTGCATTGAATGAAGGTTTTACAGCGGCCAGCCTGTTCAACGATGCGCCGGTGGTAATGGCTGACTCCGAGCTGGAAAACACCTGGCGCCCGGAAAATGCCAGTGGAAAATTCTATGGGCCCACCCGATTGCGCAAAGCCCTGTACCTGTCTCGCAACCTGGTATCGGTGCGGCTGCTGCGCACAATTACACCGGCTGCCGCGATTGACTATGTCCAGTCCTTCGGTTTTGACGCCAGCCGCCTGCCCAAGGACCTGTCGCTGTCTCTGGGCAGTCATGCCGTTACCCCTCTGGAAATCGTGCGCGGCTATTCAACCTTCGCTAACGGCGGGTTTCTGATCGATCCGTATATTATTGAACGGATTGTCGCGGAAAACGGTGACACGATCTATCAGGCAAACCCATTGCTTGCAAACTGCCAGGACTGCAGTGATGAGTCGCTGAATGAAGCCCAGGAAGACGGCTCACTTGAACCCTCCACCGCCACAAGCCCCGCATCAGCGGCGACAAGCGGCGCTGCTGAGACTGACATTTCACCGCCTGCGACCCTGGACAATCCGCCCACGGTGGCGATTGTGCCCCAGGCCGCCCCGCAGGTAATCGACGAGCGTATCGCCTTTATCGTCGATGACATTCTGCGAGACGTCATACGACGCGGCACGGGTGTTAAAGCGCAGGCGCTGAAGCGCACCGACATTGCCGGTAAAACCGGCACCACCAACGGCCCGATAGACGCCTGGTTCTCCGGCTACAATCCAACATTGGCAACCACCGTATGGTTGGGCTTTGACCAAAATCAGAATCTTGGTCGTCGTGAATACGGTGGCTTTGCCGCGTTACCAATCTGGATAGACTACATGCAAGCCGCTCTTGCGAATGAGCCTGAAATCGGCCGTACACAGCCCAACGGCATTACCAGTGTGCGCATTGACCCAACCAGCGGCAAACTCGCCTCACCCTTGCAGGACGATGGCATTTTCGAGTACTTCAGGGTGGAGAATGTACCGGTTGACCGGGCCCCGGCCGCCAGCACCGGTTACGTGGAAAGCTTCGACGATAGCGAACTCCCAGGCGCACCAGTGCAGCCAGCGGCAGAATCTCTGGACGAGCTTTTTTAAGCTCTTCCCAGCGAAGACCGTGTCGCATTGGCCGACCCACGGCGCTCACTGCACAGCCATTTTCTGTTCAACATCATATGCGATCCGGGTCATCCCAATAACAGAATCCGGATTCAATGCAATGGAACTGATACCGTTTTGTATCAGCCACTCGGTAATTTCCGGATAGTCAGAAGGCGCCTGACCACATATACCGATGTACTTGTGCTTTTCTTTACAAGCCTTGATAGCCATTCCCATAATCACTTTGAGCGCATCGTTCCGCTCATCGAAACGACCAAGTAGCCCAGAATCCCGGTCCACCCCCAACGTTAACTGCGTTAAATCGTTAGATCCTATGGAAAACCCATCACAGTGCTCAAGAAACTGTTCAGCCAGCAAGGCATTGGCCGGAATTTCACACATAAGGTTTAATCGAAGACCGTTTTCACCCCGCACCAAACCATTCTCAGCCATCACATCCGAGACTCGAATCACTTCGTCAATAGCGCGCACAAACGGCAACATGACTTCGAGGTTGTCCAACCCCATAGTTTCGCGAACTTTCTTAATGGCACGACACTCCAGTGCAAAGCAATCAGCGAACGCCTCGGAGTAGTAACGGAAGGCACCTCTGAAACCAAGCATTGGGTTTTCTTCTCGCGGCTCATAATGCTGGCCGCCCAGTAACGCGGCATATTCGTTTGATTTAAAGTCGCTGGTCCGCAGAATGACCGGCTTGGGATAAAAAGCGGCTGCTATGGTTGCGATCCCTTCAGCCAGCCGCTCCACGTAAAAGCTAACAGGGTCATCGTAGCCGGCAGTGCGTTCACGGATCTCCTTGCGCAGATTTGGGCCCAGCCGATCAAAATCCAGCAATGCATGTGGATGGATTCCGACAGAAGTATTGATGATAAATTCCATTCTCGCCAAGCCCACGCCATCATTGGGCAATGCGGCATGCGTGAATGCCTGACCAGGGTTACCGACAATCAGCATGATTTTTGTGTTGGGTCTTTTCAGTTCACCAACATCAAAAACATCCTTGTCATATTTCAACAGGCCTTCATATACAGTGCCAACATCACCTTCTGCACAAGACGCTGTCACCTGCTGACCCGTGTGCAGAACCTTGGTTGCATCGCCAGCACCTACAATGGCGGGTATACCCAACTCTCTGGCAATGATCGCCGCATGACAGACCC